>CAYXFZ010000090.1:0-8982 GCA_964464385.1 uncultured Planctomycetales bacterium | reverse complement strand
ACGGCAAACGAAGCATCATGCAGAGTCATGACCGTGGCCGCCGAGGTCACCTTGGGATAGACGTAATCCGTCCAATGAAAAAGATCGACCTTGGCAGGCCAGCGACCGGCGTCCAGGCCGGGAAACTTGTTGATGGTTTGCATCAGGCGGGCCGGCAGGAATCCGCGATTGATGTTGAAGCGGTTTTCGCGAAAAAGTTGCGGCGAAACCGCGCCGCCCCGCCACGTGGGAGCAAAAAACTCCAAGAAGGGACCATCCTCTTTTTGGCTCAGGGCGATGGCTAGTTCGCGGGCGTAGCGGCAAATGCCGGCGGTGCCGAACAAAGCAGGACGGATGTCGTAGCCAACGCGGAACATGGCCACTCAGCGTAACGCTGCCGCGGCTCGGCCGGCGACCCACACTTCGACGATAAGCCGTGCCCAAGCCGCACCCAAAATGCCCAAACTGGGTATCAGGATGAGGGACCCTGCTGCTGCCAGCCCCAGTCCTTCCAGAGAAATCCGCAAGGTGCGCCGCGCCCGACCTTGGGCAATCAAGGCCGAGATCAAGATGGCGGCCGGAAAGACGGCAAGGTTGGCGAGGGCCAAAATTTTCAGAGAGGCCGCGCCCTCTTCCCAAGCGGGTCCAAAGGCCCAGGCTAAAAACGGGCCGGCCAATAGATAGGCCACGAAAATACCGACCACAGCAACGGCCATCAACCAAAGACACAGTTGTTTTGTGGCTTGCTGAAATCCCTGCTTCTGTCGGGATTCTCGCGCCAAGGCGGGAAGGGCAACATTGGCAAAAAAGGCGGGGAGTTGTGTTGCCAAAGTGAATGTTTTGCGGACCGGGCCATACAAACCCGCGGCCGCCGCCCCGCCCAGAAAACGCAAGAGAAGGAGATCCAAGCGACCATAGGCTTCGCGGGCCAACCAACCTCCACCCAAGACCAAGGCCTCCCGCTCAAATCCGCGGACTCCTTCCGGATCTTCCCGTGCTGGCCAGGAGCGCAATCGTGATCGGCCCACCCACCATAGGGCCGCATTGCCGACCGCCCGCGAAGCGGCCAAAGCAGCCAAGTAGGTGAGCGGATCGGTTTCGCCGTGGGCTGCCAGAAAGAGCAGGACGGCACAGCCCAGGGCGGAAGCCACGCTTCGGACCAGTGCTGGGAATCGAAAGTCGAGTCGCAGCTGCCAGATGGCTCCATAGGCCCCAGCCAAATGGGAAATCAGGGCGGCAGCGGCAAAGAGGAGGCCGGGATTGTTCCATTCCACCCGTGGGTCGGCAGCGGCAAATCCAAGGGCCAAAAACACGGCAAGTGTGCCCGAACGAAATCGAAAAAGGAGGGAGCGCCGGATCAAGGGGCGCAGGGAAATCGGTCTCGCCCCCGCACGGCGCACTAGGGCGGCACCCGTGCCCCCATCCACGACAATGTCCAGCAAGGTAAAGAGTGCTTCGTACGTTGCAAAGATGCCCACGGCTTCGAGACCCAGGGTGCGGGTGAGCACCGCCATGCCGACGAGGGCCCCGATGGCCTGGGCACCGCGGCCCAATCCTTGCCACCAGACGCCGGAGGCATAACGATCGGCGGTGGCGTCGGGAACGCCAGGAGCCCCCGAATCAGGAAGTAGATCCGGCGAACTCGGAGCCCATCGTCTCGCAGACCGCCTCGGAGAAGGCATGCGTGGAGAGATTACCGCCGAGATCCCCTGTTGTCTTGCCGGCACCAATGGTGTCGCGCACTGCGGCGTCCAGCATGGCGCCAAGCCCCCGGTAACCAGAGTGGGTCAAGAGCATGGCGAAGGCCCACAACGCAGCGGCCGGGTTGCAGATGCCCTGCCCCGCAATATCTGGGGCCGTACCTCCCGCCGGATCAAACATGGCCAAGGTAGTTTTTCCACTGCGGTCGAAGGCATAGGAGGCGGATGCTCCCAGACCAATGGAACCAATCATTCCGCAAGCAGTGTCGGAGAGAAAGTCGCCGTATTCATTGGGACAAACGACCACTTTGAAATTTTCTGGAGACATGACCAACTTGGCAAGCATGGCGTCGAAAAGTTCGGCGTGGTGCGGGACGTCGGGATAGTTGGCGGCAACTTCTTCAGCGATCTCTTCAAAGAACCCATCGGTGGCCCGCTGGATGGTGTATTTCGAAGTGCTGACCACTCCACAACCCATTCTCTTGGCCATTTCAAAGGCAAATTGGCAAGCCTCACGGGAAGGGCGTCGCTCAATGACGCGGACACTGACTGCGGCATCATCACCGACGCGGCGACCAGCATCACCGTAGGTACCCCCCACAGCAATGCGCACGATGTTCAAATCCACCGTGCCTTGGAACCGGTTCGGCACTCCGGGAATCGTGGCCACGGGACGATGAATGACGGAGAACCCAAACCGATCGCGCAGAATTTTGTTGGGGGATTCCGTTTCCGTGACGGTTGGGTATTTGATGGCCACGCAATGAGCGCGGATGGCCTGTTCCGCCTCGTCATAGCAGGTGCCTGCTTCTGCACTCCTGCGCGCCAAGGAAAGATCCACGGGATGGAAGCGCACCTGGATGGGCAAATGTTCGGCGACCGCATGAACGGCAGCAGAGAGTTCGGCAGAGATGCCGTCACCGAGGAATTCGGCTGTATGCAGGACTTCTTGTTCAATCATGGCGAGGAAAGGAAGGGTGGACCCTTCATTCTACCCGCGAATTGGCCTTTTCAGGAAGGATCTGCGTGGACCGTGACTCGAGAATGCGCGATTGCCTTCTCGATGGCATGACCCACCTTTTCGGCCAAGTCGTGGGCGTCAACAAAACTCATCTCGCGGGACAGATCCAAGTGAAGCTCCAAGAAGAGATCCGCCCCGGAACGGCGTGTGCGAAGTTCGTGAAAACCAGAACCCGCCGGCGCGAAACCAGAAACTGTGCGCAACACAACGGCTTCCTCGGCGGGAGAGAGCCCGCGATCCATGAGGTTTTCTATGCCGGACAGAAAAACTTTGCGGGCCGTGTTCAAGATGAGAAGGGAAATGCCCAGTCCCACAAGGAGGTCGGGCCATTTTGCTCCTTGCAGTGCTAGGGATAGGCCCAAACCGAGGATGACAGAAAGATTCAGAAGAATGTCGCTGGTGTAATGAGCGCCGTCAGCCAGGAGCGCGGGCGAACCGGTTTCCTTGGCCGCCCGGCGAAGGCGCCGAATCAGCCAAAGAGTTAGGAGGGTGCTGACCACCATGACCCCGATGCCAACCCCCTGGAGGGTCACGGTGGCATCCTGTGTGACCCAGCGTTTGATGACTTGATAGGCCAGCCCCAGACCAGCCGCCAATATGAGAAGGGATTGGAAAAGAGAGGCCAAACCCTCGACTTTGCCGTGGCCCCAAGGGTGACCCGCATCGGCTGGCCGTTCCGCGTGGAGCACAGCCCAAAGCACGAGGAAGGAGGCGAGCAAATCCAGGCCGGAATCCAAGGCGGATCCCAAAATGCCGGCTGAGTTGGTGAAGAGCCAAGTCAGGCCCTTGAACAAGGCCAGTCCAGCCGCAATTTTGACGGTGAAGGAGGCGGCGCGGGATCGATCTTGGTTGGTAGCGGACATGAAACGAGTCTGAGGGCAAGAAGTCGCCCACCGGAAGCGTCCATACTCTAGCCGGATGGGGAACCATGCCAACACGAGGCCGATTTGGCCTATCTTCGCCGGGGTGGCGCTGGCCGCCTTGGTCGTTGGCCTATTTGTGTGGGGTGGTCCGAAAACGGATGCGGAGCCCGAACCAGAGATTCCCAAGCTGGCGGATGTGAGCAAAGTTCCCCAACAGGTCTCGGTTCAGTTTGAAGATCCAGTTTTGCCTCCCCTGCCTGGGTCTGGGCCCTTGTTGGTGCGGCTGACTTCCATTCCAGACGGCGATCCCTTGCCACCCGCCCCTGGCGTGGATCTCCGCGGCAAAGTGTTGGACGATTTGGGTCTTGGTCTTGCCGACGTCCGGCTCGAGGTTCTGGGTGGTCCGCACGCCGGTCGAGTAACCAGCTCGGGTCCCGGCGGGAATTATCAAATGTCGGGTTTGATGCCTGGAACCCACCGCTTACGACTTACGAGCGGTGGCCAATCTGTGGGTCGGTTGCAACGAGTCTTATCGCGCGGCACCACCCATCGCGATTTCAGGATTGGCGCCCCGGTTCGCGCCGGATTGCGTCTGCTGGATCATCTTGGCAAGCCCTTGCATGGCGCCAAAGTGACGGTGGACTTCGGCCCCATTTCTGCGGTCACGGACAAGGAGGGTGTCGCTTGGTTGGATGGGGTTCCACGCTCCCTGCGAGTGGTCGTGGACGTGGTGGCTCCGGACCACGCATGGGTGCGAGAAGAGCTGAATTTTTTGCCGCCCCCTCCGGCCGCGCCAGTGGCCCTTGCCGCAATTCCCCAAGCTGGCCGCATTCGTGGACGCGTCGAGTCCTGGCCCGGGGGTCCTCTTCCCCAAGTGACGGTTTTGCCGCGCGCGGATCGCCCTGGCAACCGCTCTTTTGCTTGGGAGCGATGGCAAGGGGTGGAGGTCGAGTCCGACGGGAGTTTTGAATTGCAGGGATTGCCCGCGGATGTTTTGGTGGATGTGCGGGTTTTTCATCCCATGGGAGTTGCGGCTCCGGCGATTCGTTCTGTGCAACCCGGAATCGGCACTCCGGCGACCGTGAGCTTTGTCGTGGTGGCTCGTTCTCACACCTTGGTTGGCAAAGTTGTGGACTCGAACGGGAAGGGTCTCGCGAGTGCCCAAGTTAGTTTGGAGGCGCGAAATCCCGCCGCCGTGCTGGCAGCCCTTTTCCCCGGACTACGCCAGGGCACCGTAGCCGCGCAACTCCCCGTCCCGGGTCCTTTGCGGCGCCAAATGCACACCGGGCCCATGGGAGAATTCCAATTCACTTGGGCAGATCATGCCGAGGGCACCGGCGATTTTGTTTTGAAAGCGACCCGTCTCGGCTACCGCTCGACTCAGACCCGAATCCGCACTGCCCGTTCCTCTCTTCGATTGGTGCTGATCGCCGAAGATCACGCATCCAGTTTGACCTTGGAAGATCCCTATGGCCCGCCCCTCCCGGAGGTGCGTTGGTGGGTGGATGGGCGGCTTTCCCAAGGCCAGGCCTCGACCCTGCCGGGAATGGTCACTGGGATTTGGCAGGTGGAAATCCATCGTGGAGTGGCGTTGTTGACGACTCGGGAGAGGCTGGAGATCGCCGGCGCCACAACTCTGCGCGTGCGCTAAAATCTGCCCGTGGCAAGCTTCCAACTGGGTGAAAATCTAGACGTTCCGGAACTCTGGAAGGTCGCTCTTGGCTCTCCCGCCAAGTTGGTCTTTGGCCGTCCGGCCCAAGCTCGGGTGCGTGCCGCCCGCAAGACCATTCAATCGGTTCTGGACTCCGGCAAGGTGGTCTATGGAGTAAACACGGGCTTTGGCGCTTTGGCATCCGTGAGCGTCGATGCCAAAGACATTCCCAAACTGCAGCGCAACTTGTTGCTCTCGCATGCCGTCGGTGTCGGCGATGATCTGCCCTGGGACGAGAAGCGCTTGGCTCTCATTTTGCGCCTGCATTCGCTGTCTAAGGGATATTCCGGAGTGCGGCCCCAACTGATCCGTTGGTTCATGCGCTTGTTCGAGTTGGAGCTGTTCCCTCGCGTACCCGAGAAGGGGAGCGTGGGCGCCAGCGGCGATTTGGCCCCCTTGGCCCATTTGGCCCTGCCAATCATTGGCGCCGGCGAGATTGCCACCACAAACGGCAATTTCATTGCCGCCGGCCGTGCCCTTCGCAAGGTTGGGTTGGAACCCCTGGAGTTGCAGGCCAAAGAGGGCCTGGCCCTCATCAATGGTTGCCAGATTTCCAACGCAATCGGGTTGGTCGCCATCGCCCAGATGCGAATTCTTTCTCGTACCGCGGATGTTGCCGCTGCCCTCTCCGTCGAGTCACTGCTAGGGAGCCACGTGCCCTTCGAGGCCAGGGTCGTTCGTTTGCGTCCCCATACCGGGGCTACCGCAACTGCGGGAAATTTGCGGCGCTTGTTGTTGGACTCCGAAATCAACCAGCACCACGAGGCGTGTTCACGCGTGCAGGATCCTTATTCTTTCCGCTGCACGCCGCAGGTGCATGGCGCGGCCAAGGATGGCCTCGCATTTGCGGTAGATGCGCTGTTGCTTGAGGCGGATTCTGCGACAGACAACCCGCAGATTTTCCCGGGCCGAGACCACGTACTTTCCACGGGAAATTTCCACGGCCAGCCCATTGCCATGGCCATGGATCATGCCGCTCTTGCCGCCTGCTCTTGGGGTAATATTTCCGAGCGCCGCATTGCCACCCTCAACCATCCTGCAATGAATAATGGCTTACCGGCGTTCTTGTCGCCTAAGCCCGGGCTCAATTCGGGCCTCATGATGCCGCAGGTTACGGCAGCAGCCCTGAGCTCAGAAAACAAGTTGCTGGCCCATCCCGCTAGCGCCGACACCATTCCCACCAGCGCCGACCAGGAGGACCACGTGTCCATGGCCTGTCACGCGGCTAGAAAATTGCGCAGCATCGTTGAGAATGTCCAACGCATTGTGGCCATCGAACTGTATTGCAGTGCGCAGGCCCGTGAATTTCATTCCGACATGAAGGCCGGTGCCGGCGTGCAGGCTGCCTATGAATTGATCCGTGAATCTATTCCGCCCCTCAAAAACGATCGGTATTTGGCCACGGAGTTGGCCCAGGTGTATGACATGGTGCGCTCTGGCGCCATTGCCAGGGCGGCCGAGGGCGCCGTCGGGTTCTTGCACGCATGATTGCCGTCGTTTTCCTGGGGCTTGGTTTGCTTCAAGGAAAGGTGGTGCCTGCAAACCCCGTGGATTATTTGGATATTCAAGTTGGCACGATGCCGCTGGTGTTGTCCGCGCCGCATGGTGGCCTGCGCAAACCCAAGGATGCGCCGGATCGGAAAGAAGGCATCTTGAGGCGCGATGTTGGGGTGCGAGAGATGGCCTTCGAGTTGGCGGATGCCATTGAGTTGCGCACGGGCTTTCGGCCCTTCGTCGTCGCGACTTCCTTGCACCGCGTCAAGTTGGATGCCAATCGGGAAGTGGAAGAGGCTGCCCAAGGCGGCAAACTGGCCACGGAAGTTTGGCGGCTTTATCACCACGCCCTGGAGGAAGCCGGGCTGAATGCTCTTGCGCTGGGTCATGGACACGCGCTTTTGTTGGATATCCACGGCCAAACCCACCCGGAACAATGGATTGAGGTGGGGCATGCTGTTTCTGCCAATGTTTTGGCCGGCACGGATGCAGATCTAGATGATTTGCCTGGTATGGATGCCGCTTGGATCCGTGGCCCCCTAAGCATGGGGGCATTCCTTGAGGCCGAGGGATACCGAGCAGTGCCCGCGCCTGGAATTCTCCATCCCGATGGCCGCAAGTACTACAGCGGTGGCTACATCACGCGACGGCACCGAGGCAATGGCCTCCGTTCCATCCAATTGGAGTTTCCGATGCATTTGCGCAAACAGGAAGGGCGCAGGGAGTCCGTGCCCAAGGCTACCGATGCAATTTGCGGTTTTTTTGCCGAGCACTTTTCCATTCCGCGCTTGGACTTGGCCGCCCAGGAATTGCCGACGGCTTGGCCAAAAAACATTCGGAGTACCTTTGATCGCGTCGTTGATGTTTTTGGTGTGCGCATCTTTGCCACGAAGGGTGTGCCTGCCGCCAAGTTGAAACACGCTTCCCACATGTTGGCCGAGTACTTGGACAACGACGAAAACGGAGTGGTGGATGATGCCGCCATTCTGCAGACCATGTTGGATGAAGGTGCCTTTTTGGTCATGCCGGCGCGGGAGCGGGACATGCGTCGCCTGGAGCGGGTTTTCCCCGAGTTTGAAGAGCAGGGGTGGTTCATGGGCCAGGATTTGTATGCCGAGGAAACTCTGCCAGAGAATCCCCCGCACCAACAACGAAGGGGTCGCTTTGATGCCGCCATCGAGGAAATTCTGCACTTGGTGTCCAATGGTTGGGCCGAAACCTATCCGGAAGCCTTCGCTTTTGAAAAAGGATCCCGCCTCTGTGATGCCATGGATTTGGCTCGCCGCCGTGGCGGTCACTATCACTACGGTGATCGGACCTGCGATTACTCCTGCCAAGCTGCGGAGTACTTTTACTGGGGTATGACCACCCTGGCTGGAGGGCAGGATTTCCCCGGCCGCGCCGAGGAAATCGACAACGAATGGGAGTGCTCCACGCCCGCGTCCCTCCGCGAGCGCGACCCCGCTGTTACCGCTCTTTTGGAAGACCCTTCCTTCCGCCTGCCCCGTCGCTTACCTGACGGACACTATCGACCTTGAAGCACCAAGAAGGCCGTCACACCTCCAATCGCTGTTCTTCTAGCGCATTGAGGGTCTTCCTGCTCCTCATTTTTGGATGGGTGACCACGGCATTCGCTCAAGAGCCTTCCCATCCAGAGCGAGAAAATTCGGTGGAGTACAGAGTCCCTCTCCAGATGAATGCTTACTTGAAAGCCTTGAGAGAATCCGAATCAGCGGAGGACCCCAAAGACTCTACCTCGTAGATCTGCCGCAGTCGCGCGAGCTCTGCTTCCAGTTCTTTGCGCGTAGATTGTTGGTCTAAGTCGTTATGGAGGGAATGGACTTCATCCGGGTCGTTTTTAAGATCGAAGAGTTCCCACTCGTCCAGGTCGGGATAATGAATGAGTTTCCAGTTTTGAGTACGAACCCCGTAGTGAGCGGCGACGTTGTGGGTGGGTTCGCCGAAGTACTCGTAGTAGATGGCTTGCCGCCAATCGGACATGCCGTGACCCCGCAGGATTGGGAGAAGGCTGGTGCCCTGCATCCAATCCGGAACGGGAATCCCGGCTAGAGCAAGAAAAGTCGGGGCAAAGTCGAGATTTTGCACCAGTTCGTCGCGGACTCCGCCCCGACTTGTGACCCCGGGCCAGCGCACGATGAGAGGCACCTTGAGCGAAGGTTCATACATGAAGCGCTTGTCATACCAACCGTGCTC
>CAYXFZ010000089.1:0-9122 GCA_964464385.1 uncultured Planctomycetales bacterium | reverse complement strand
GGTTGCCCTGTTGGTCAAGGTGGTTGGGGGGACTGGCGTGAGTGTCTTCATACCCTTGTTGCTCTTCATGCTGATTGTTTCCGGAACCGTGTCGGTGCATGCACTCGTGACCTTGCCTCTGCTCGCGCGCCTCGTAGGAAAGTTTTCTCCTCTCGGGTGGGCCCGCGCCATGTCCCCGGCCCTGATGACGGCGTTTACCACGAGCTCCTCGTCCATGACCTTGCCCGTCTCGATGAAGAGTTGTGAACACCGCGGCAAGATCAGCAATAAAATTAGCTCCTTCGTTTTGCCTCTCGGTGCCACGATCAATATGGACGGGACGGCCCTTTACGAATGCGTTGGCGTTTTATTCCTGTCTCAGTATTACGCAAGCGCCTCGCCGGCCTTTGACTTGACCTTGGGAATGCAATTTTTCGTCGTCCTGACCGCCCTCTTGGCCTCGATTGGTGCCGCCGGCATTCCCAGTGCCGGATTGGTGCTCAAGGCGATGATTCTGAAATCTCTTGGTTTGCCTGACGATGGCGTCCTTCTTCTTTTGGCGATTGACCGTCCGCTTGACATGATGCGTACGGCCGTCAATGTCTGGTCGGATTCCTGCGGTGCGGCTGTCATTGCTCGCAGTGAGGGCGAGACCCCTCTTCTTGAACCTCCCACGGGTGTAGTCCCATGATGGAAGATCCATTTGACGTTGACGTGGGCGAGGGCGAGCAACTTCCTGCTCCTCAGTCTTCCGGCCCGCCGCCGGTCCTCATTGTTTTCCCTCTACAGGGAACGGTTCCCTTTCCTGGCCTCATCTTGCCGGTCCTGGCTCGAGCTGGCGCCGAGGAGGACATCTTGGAGAGGGCCATTGCCCAGGGCCGCCACATCGGTCTGCTTTTCTCCGAGGATTCAGGGCCACCCTGGAAGAAATCTTCCTTTGTTCAAACGGGAGTAGTGGCCGAACTCCACAAAAGAATCCGCCTTCCGGACGGGAATTCCCATTACATTTGTCGGGGTTTGCGGCGTTTTCAAGTGCAGCGTTGGGCACGCCTAAAAGAAAACCCGGTAGCCAAGGTGGTGTATCCCGACGAAATCCTGGTTGCGGGTGACGAGGTCGGCGCTCTGGAACGGAATGTCCTGACATTGACCCAAAAGGTGGCTTCTCACAATCCCGGTCTCGGTGATGGCTTTTCCCTAGCCGCGGCCAACGTGGGTTCTCCGGGTGCCCTGGCCGATTTTGCCGCTGCTTATTTGCTCAAGGAGACGGAGGCCAAGCAGGCCCTCCTGGACGACCTCGACGTGGCTCACCGGCTTCGCGAGGTGGATATCGCCCTCACGCGCGAACTCGTCATGTTGGAATTGGGCGATCGAATCCAAAATGAAATCCGTGAAAAAATTGAAGAACAGCAAAAGCAGTTCTTTCTTCGTGAGCAAATCAAAATCATTCGCCGTGAATTGGGCGAAGAGCAAGAACCCGCCGAACGGGATCGCGATTTCTTCCTGGGGAAACTAGAAACCGGGGCATTTCCCGAAGAGGTTGCCGATCGCATTCGCGAGGAAGTGGAACGCTTGTCCTCCGTACCTTCCATGTCCCCGGAATATCCGGTGGTGAGAAATTATTTGGAGTGGTTGGTCGAACTCCCTTGGGAATTGACCAGCAAGGATCGCCTGGATCTTGGTCACGCCGAGGCCGTTCTGGATCGAGAGCACTGGGGTCTCAAAGAGGCCAAAGAGCGGGTTTTGGAATTTCTTGGCGTCCGCAAACTGAAGCCAGAGAAAGCAGGCGCAATTCTTTGTTTCTGTGGCCCTCCGGGAGTCGGCAAGACTTCCCTGGCCATGGCCATTGCCGAGGCCATGGGCCGAAAATTGGAACGCATGAGTCTCGGGGGCATGCGGGATGAGGCTGAAATCAAGGGACACCGTCGCACCTATGTTGGGGCCATTCCAGGCCGCATCATGCGCATGATGCGTCGCGCCGGCACATGCAATCCCGTCATTGTTCTGGATGAAGTTGACAAAATCGGCATGGACTTTCGCGGGGATCCCGCCAGTGCTCTCTTGGAAGTGCTGGATCCCACCCAAAACCACAGTTTCATGGACCATTACTTGGACCTCCCGTTCGACTTGAGCAAGGTCCTTTTCATTGCCACGGCCAACGTCATTGCTTCGGTGCCCCCCGCTCTGCGGGACCGCATGGAGGTCATTGATCTCCCGGGTTACATCACCGAAGAAAAGTTGCAGATTGCCCGCCGCCATCTGGTTCCGCAGCAGCTCGAAGCGCACGGGTTGGACGCTACCGGGCTCAAATTGCCCGTCCCCACTCTAAGGCGCCTCATTCGCCACTGGACTCGCGAGGCCGGGGTGCGTGGCTTGGAGAAATCGATCGCTGCAATTTGCCGCAAGCGCACCTTGGCCCTCGCCCGCCGACGTCGCCCAAAGCCCACCCTAGCTCCGAAGGATTTGGAGCGGTTTCTGGGACCTCCCAAATATTCCGAAGACCGCATTCGCCTTCGCCCGCAAGCCGGCGTGGCCCTTGGTCTGGCTTACACCCAATGGGGAGGCGAGGTGCTGGAAATCGAATGCGCCAGTTTTCCGGGCTCGGGCAAGGTCGTGTTCACGGGGTCCTTGGGCGAAGTCATGACCGAATCCTGCCGCATTGCTCATACTCAGCTTCGTGTGGAGGGAGCTGATTGGGGCTTGGCTAAAGATTCCATGGCCGAACTGGATCTTCACATCCATTTTCCGGCCGGCGCAGTGCCCAAGGACGGACCCTCAGCGGGGGCGGCAATTGCCTGTGCCATGCTTTCCCATTTGACCGGGAAACAAACTCGCGCTCGCTTAGCCATGACGGGTGAAATTACCTTGACGGGAGAGATCTTACCTGTCGGCGGCATTCGAGAAAAAGTGTTGGCGGCCAAGCGATCCGGTATCCGCACGGTGCTCTTACCGGAGGCCAATATGCGGGATCTGACGGAATTGGATTCTTCTTGGACTCGTGGCCTGAAATTCGTGCCTGTCGCCCACTTTCGCGATGTGGTGCGAGCCGCCTTTTCGAATTCTTTTCGTTTGGCGCGGTGAAGCGCATCGTGGGCGGATTTCAGGCTTTCGGTCTCGGCTTGGTGGTGTCCGCTTGTGCCCATCCTGGCCTCGAAGAGGGCCCTCTCGTGGCACAAGTTGGCCGCATCCAAGTGCAGTTGCCGCCAGAACTCGCGTCTTGGACGCCTGCCATCCACCAAGCCATTGCCAAAACAGAGCAGGAATGGCATGCCCTGTCCCGTTGGCCTGTCCAGGCTGTTTCCTACCCGTCCCTTCGCCTCCACGTGTTTCGAGATCCGCAAGCTGCCGCGGTTTATTTTTTGGAGAGGGGTTTTTCCGGTGATCCGGCCGTGGCCCGCACTTTTTTGCAGGCGCGTTTGGCCTCGGTTCCCCTGCCTCGTGCCGACAACGCGCTGATCCAACGCCGCCATCCTCCGGCGACTTGGTTGCAAACCCTGCGTCATGAAATCGCTCATCTTTTGGCCTTGGACTCTCGGACTCTTGGCCAAGCCCCCCTTTGGTTCCAAGAGGGTTTGGCCGAATCCTTGGCCGGCACTTTGCCTCCACCTTGGTCAGAGAGTGGGTGGGCTCGTTTCTGCTTGGAGGGGCACCGGGCAGAGGATTCCTTGGCGAAGGTGGTGAGCACCCTGGATGCGGACACTCGGCTCCAGGTCTGGCGCCTTCAGGTGGAGTGGGCACTGACCCAATCTGGCCGCACACCTTGGCTGGGTTTGGAGAATTGGACCGTACGGGATTGGTTGCAAATGACTTCTCTCCATCCCAGTTCGTGGCCCTTGGTAGCGGGGCGTGATTTCGATCCCCCCTCGACCACCCAGCCCATGCTCCTGGCAGCCTACCCCGGGCGGAGTGTTGTTGTGACCGTGCGAGAAGCCTGGAACGGAGATGCTCTGCGTCTCCGTGCGCGACTGGGGCTGAGTGGCCGACCCGAGGCCGGGATTTTTCTGCGCGGTGCCGGAAATTCTGGGGTGCGCAGTCGATTGGGACGTCGCGGGGGTAGTTCCGTGTCCTTGGAGGAACTTGGCGTGCTGGATTCCCTGCCTTTGCGAGGCGAGGTGGCGGGCGCACCACTTGGCCAAGCTCTTGTCGCAACTCTCCGAATTCGAAATGGGGTGCTGGAAGTGATTGTCGGAGAGCGGTCCAGCCATTTGCCTCTGCAAGCGGGATTGATGGCACCTTTCCGGATTGAGGCCCAGGTTTCCGATGGATTGCTCTTGCTGGCTGAGGCCGGATCCTGATCCAGAGCCCGTCGGCTACTGAGCCTAGAGACGCAGGAGTTTGATGGCCGTGTCCAACACAAGTTCCGGGGTCAAGGCGGCCATGAGGTGTGAGGGTTCATGCCGTGTACGGCGGGGGGGTGCTGCTTCTGGAGTCAAGGAACTCAAGACCCGCACGCGGGGACCGACGGGCCCATAAATGGCCGGGTTCGTTGGCCCGAAGAGTCCAAGCACGGACGTGCCCCGACGGGCCGCCAAATGCAGCGGGCCACTGTCGGTGCCAATGACCAAGCTAGCTTCGTCACAGAGCCCCATGAGGGATTCCAGTTCTGGAGTGGCCGGTGCCAAGATCCCGTTCCCTTTCGTTACCAGTTCGGCAACTCGAGTCTTTTCCGTTGGCGTCCACAGCCAGAGAACGAGCGCACCACGCTCGTTCAGGCCGCGAGAAAGGGCTTGCCAAGAGGAGTCGGGCCAGGCCTTGTCCCGTCCATAGTGGGTGGTGCTGGAGTGCAGGAGAACCAAGGGTCCTACTCCACTTGCCAAGCCCGGTCCGGACTCCACCGGCCAAGGATCCGCTTGGCGTAGCAGAGAAGCGGGATCCGGCAGGGAGAAGGACCAAAGCTCGCTCAGACGTTGCACCAGAGCCCAATCCCGGAGAGCCCGAGGAGTGTGAGGATCCACGACCACCTTTTGGTGGAGGAAGCGGTGGGCTCCTTCCCGCCCAACCGGGGCAGCAAAACCGACCTTGAGTGGGGACCGCAAAAAACAGAGGTGCAGGCCACTCTTGAGGTTGCCTTGGAAATCCAACACCGCATCCCATGGGCCGCTCTGGCGGAGGCCGAGCAAATGCCGAAAACTGGACCAAGCACCTTTGCGCCTGGGGAAAAGGCGCAATCCGTCCAGATCGGGGTGATTTCGAAGAAGGCCAGCGTGCCGATCCTCTGTTAGCCACTCGAGTTGCGCCTCAGGGAGGGCCCGCCTGAGAGCCTTGAGGGCCGGCAGGGCAAACACCACATCTCCAAGGGCGCTCAGTCGCACCAAGAGTATGCGGGGCCGCTTCGGAGGGGGTTTCGCCGCAGGCATGGCGGAAACCTAGCAGGGTTGGGACAATGGGGGGAGATGAAAGACTTGGCCCTCTTTTCCTTTCAGCAACGGCCGGGCGCTCGGCTATGGATGCGCCGAGGGCTGGAATGGACGTCCTCTGCCAAGGAGTGGCTTGAGGAGGGGGAAAATCTCCTGGAAGCCTCCGTTTGTGGGCCCTTGGATGGGGGACGAGGAGGCGTGCAGAGAGTGGATTGCGGTGGCCGACCTGGCGTTTGGCGCCGGAATTTGCATGGGGGTCTGCTCGGTCCGGTCTTGGGACCCCGCTTTTTGACGCCACGCCGTCTGCAGGATGAAATCTTGCTTTCGGAAACTCTGCGGGTTTCCGGGATTCTCACGCCGAAGGTCCTGCTGGCCTACGCTGGGCGCCGGTCTGGAGCTTGGAATCACCATTTGGTGACGGCCGAAGTTCCCCATTGTCAGACGGTGTTCGATGCCCGCCAGGATCCAGCTGCCTTGGCCGCGGGACAAGCCCTGTTGGATCGTCTGTTCGATTTCGGTCTTTGGGCTCCCGATCTCCACCCTGCCAATCTGCTCTGGCAGGCCCAAGAGGAGCGTTGCTGGATTTTGGATCTTGCCGATGCTCGTCTTTTGGGCCGCCCGCTGGATCGGTTGGAGCGCCATGCTCGCCGCCGTCGTTTTGATCGGTATTTTCGCAAGCACTCCAAGGGGACTTCCACTCCTGCAAGCGGTTAGAATTCGGTCATCTTGAAGCTCCGCTTCTGGAATACCCTGACCCGGCAGATCGAGACCTTCGTGCCCCTCGATGCCGAGGCGGTCCGCATGTATCACTGCGGACCCACGGTCTATCAACGACCCCACATCGGGAATTACCGTGCTTTTCTATTCGCCGACCTCTTACGGCGCTGGCTCGAGGCCAATGGACACCGCACATTGCAGGTCATGAACTTGACGGATGTGGGCCATTTGCTGAACGATGCCGACGAAGGTGAAGACAAATTGGAGGCGCAGGCTCGGCGCGAGAAGACCGATCCCCGGGTGATTGTGGAAAAGGTCTCGGCTGCCTTTTTCACCGACTTAGATGGATTGGCAATTCTTCCCGCCCACCACTATCCCCGAGCCTCGGATCATATTCCCGAAATGGTCGCTTTGATTGAGCGATTATTGGAGAGTGGCCATGCCTATCAGGTGGGGGAGAATGTTTATTTCAAGGTTCGTTCTTTTGCCAACTATGGACACCTTTCCGGCAACAAGATCTCCGAGCTGGAGGCCGGTGCCCGCCTAGAAGTCAACCCCGAGAAACAACATCCGGCAGACTTTGCTCTGTGGAAAGCAGATCCCCAGCACATCATGAAATGGGAGACTTGTTTTGGCCCCGATGGTTTTCCGGGTTGGCATATCGAATGTTCGGCCATGGCCATGAAGTATTTAGGGGAGTCCTTCGACATACACACCGGCGGCGAGGACAACGTTTTTCCTCATCACGAATGCGAAATCGCCCAATCGGAAAGTGCAACAAACAGCTCGTTCGTAAACCTCTGGATGCACACTCGGTTTTTACGCGTGGATGGCGGCAAGATGTCCAAGTCGCTAGGCAATGTTTGGAACTTGGATGATTTGCGAGAGCGTGGCTTCGATCCTCTGGATTTCCGCTTCTTTGTTCTGAAGGCACATTATCGAGGATCTCTCAATTTCACTTGGGATGCCCTGCAGAGTGCTCGAGAAGCGCGGCTCAATCTCCTGGATTTCCGCGGTCGGTTGGCTGCGGCTGCCGGTGACGCCACACCCGATCTTGAGAGCATTGCCCGCTTTCGCCACACTTGGCTTGCGGCCATGGCCGAGGATCTCAATACCTCTGGCGCCTTGGCTGCCGTTTTCGACCTTCGTTCTGCCTTTCTCCAAGGCGAACTGGATCCCGCGGCCGCCGCCGCCGCCCTGTTCTTTTTGGTGGAGGATGTGGATTCCGTTCTGGGCCTTTTTGCACCGACGGTTTCCTCCTCGACTCTGCAAGATTCTGAAATAGACGCCCTCGTGGAGCGTCGCGAGGAAGCTCGTCGTGAGCGGAATTTTTCGGCCGCCGACACCATTCGAGATCAATTGCAGGCCGCCGGTATCGTGATCGAAGATTCCGCCGGTGGGGCGCGTTGGCACCGCTCGGGCTGATACCCGCTTCAGTCCTCGTCTGAATCGGCACTCGGTGCCGGCGCGTCTCCACTCAGGAGAGCTTCGATTCGGGCCATGCATTCGCTGGATTCGTCGTAATGAAAGTCCAGTTTCGGGGCGGTCTTGATCTGAATTTCCTGGGCCACCTCAGTTCGCAGAAAGCCCGCAGCGTGGCGAATCATGCCCTCAACTCGAGCCCGATGGCTGGAATCCAAAAGGGACCATTGCACCGTGGCTACGGTGAGGTCGTGATTCAACTCGACTCCCGTGATAGTGAGAAAGTCGGCCCGAGGATCCTTCATTTCATGCAGAAAGATCTTTGCCAATCGCTCTTGAATCCGACGGGCGATTTGTCGGCGGCGCCGCAGGGAAGCCACTCAATCTCCGGTAGAGGCAGTTTCGGGTGAAGCGTCGGGGATGGAAGTCGGCAGGATCTCGCGGCGATCAAAGGCCTCGAAAATGTCCCCGACCTCAACCTCGTCGAATCCGGAAACCTTGATTCCGCATTCACTCCCGCCCTTGACTTCGCGGACATCGTCCTTGACATGGCGAAGGGAGTCCACCGTGCCTGTGTGTAAAACTTTTTCGTCACGAATGATGCGGATGTGGCTGGAGTTGCGGATGACTCCTTCCACCACGGAACAACCGGCGATCGAACCCCACCGGGAGGACCGGAACAGTTGCAAAACTTCCGCCTTGCCGGAAACCTCTTCGATGATTTCCGGACCCATCTTGCCCAAAACCATGCGCTCAATTTCCTCCGTCAATTCATAGATGACGGAATAACGCAGGATTTTGATGTGCTGTTGTTCCGCAGATTTGCGGGCTTTGGAGTCCGGAGCCACATTGAAACCGATGACAATGGCCCCAGCAGTGGTGGCAAGAGACACGTCGGTTTCGGTGATGGCGCCGACTCCGGTGTGCACAAAGCTGACCGACACATCTTCGTTGGAGTAACTTTGCAGGGAACTCTTGAGGACTTCCAAGGTGCCGCCAACATCGGCCTTGACGACCAAGCGGATGTTTTCGCGCCTGGACTCTTCAATCTGTTCCATGAATTGCTCTTCGGAGACCGAGCTTCGGGCCAGTTCGGCCTCGCGTTCCAGTAGGGCTCGTTTTTCGGAGACTTCCTTGGCGGCCTTCTGGTCACGCACGACAAAGAAGAGATCCGCTGCTTCTGGCAAGGTGTTGAGACCCAGGAGCTGGACTGGAGTGGAGGGCCCCGCAGCTTTCACGACCTTGCCGTCTTGGTTATAAAGACGGCGCACTTTGCCGTGGGAACTGCCGCAAAGCACGGCATCTCCGGCCTTGAGTGTGCCGTTTTGAACGAGGACGTGGGTAACTTTGCCGCGGCCCTCGGAAACAAGAGCCTCCAAGACAATGCCTGTGGCTTGGCTCTTGGGATGGGCTTTGAGCTCGAGCACTTCGGCTTCCAGAATGACGCGTTCGAGAAGGTCCTCAATACCCGTTCCTCGGAGGGCGGAGGTTTCCACCATGCCAGTGGTACCACCCCATTCCTCGGATTGGAGGCCAAGGTTGGCCAGTTCGGCCTTGACCTTGTCCGGGTTTGCGCCGGGAACATCCACTTTATTGATGGCGACAATGACCGGAACACCGGCTTCTTTGGCGTGGTTGGCGGCTTCTTCC
>CAYXFZ010000088.1:0-9161 GCA_964464385.1 uncultured Planctomycetales bacterium | reverse complement strand
GGCCGCTTTGGCCCGGGGTGTGACCCAAATTCATGGTGCTGCCGTGGAACCTGAAGTGGTGGCCTTGGTGACTGCCTTGGTTCAGTCCGGGGCCAAAATTGAAGGGGCGGGAACTTCCGAGTTGGAGATCCAGGGGGTTGTTGCATTGAACCCTCTGGACGTGACCATTCCTCCGGATCGCATTGAAACCGGGACTTTGCTCTTGGCGGCGGCCACCGCCGGGGGCAAAGTACGGGTGGAAGACTGTTTGCCGGGTGAATTGCGGGCCTTGCTTACGAGTTTTGAGCAGGCAGGAGTGCCCGTAATGGAGGGTGAATCCTGGGTGGAGGTCGAACGCCCCCTCTCGCCGAGAGCCGTCTCTGTTCTGACGGCCCCATACCCCGGTTTTCCCACCGACTTGCAGGCCCAATGGTTGGCCTTCGCCTGCACCTGCCAAGGGGAAGCTGTGATCCAGGAAGACGTGTATCCAGAACGCTTTCTGCACGTGGAAGAACTCAATCGTTTGGGCGCCACCATTCGCCGCCATGGAGCGCGTGCCCTGGTTTCTGGCCCCGTTCCCTTTTCTGGGGCTCCCGTGCTGGCCAGTGATCTACGGGCCAGTGCCGCTCTGGTTTTGGCAGGCTTGGCCAGTCCTGGGATTACCGAAATTCGGCGGGTGTATCACTTGGATCGAGGCTACGAAAACTTGGATGAGAAGTTGTCTTCGCTGGGCGCTTCGGTGCGTCGCTTGCCGGACTCGCAAGACCCCTGAGCTGGTTAGAATGCCGGATCGGTGCCACAATCACCCTGTTCATGCTCGAGCAACTGACTCAATCCTTTCACGGCGTTTTGGGCCGATTCCGTGGTCCGCGCAAACTCAGTGAGCAAGAAATTGACGAGGCCGTACGCGAAGCTCGTCGGGGTCTCTTGGCCGCGGATGTTCATTTCAAGGTTGCCAAAGAATTGACGGCAGGAGTGGCTCGCCGCTTGCACGAGGTGGCACGCTTGGAGGGCGTTCCCGGGGTGGATCAGGCCCTGCACGCTTTTCAGGAGGAAATGGTGGCCATCATGGCGAGCGAAGAAAGTTCCTTGCCCGTTCATCCTGGTCATCCCATGGTGTTGCTTTTGGCTGGTTTGCAAGGTGCCGGAAAAACGACCACCGCCGCCAAGTTGGCCCAATGGTTGTGCCAGCGCAAGAATGCCAAAGTTCTGTTGGCGGCATGCGATCTTCGTCGCCCGGCAGCCATCGACCAATTGCAGACTTTGGGCGCGCAATTGCAGATTGAGGTGTATGCCGAAGAGCCGCAATCCGGACTGGCTCCGGAAAGCGTGGCCGCCGGCGCCCTGGAGGCTGCCCGCAAGGGTAGGTATGACGCCTTGATCGTGGATTCCGGCGGCCGCTTGCATGTGAACGAAGAACTCATGATGGAGATTGCGCGCGTGGCTGCGGCCGTGACACCGGACGCCACCTATCTGGTCCTGGATGCTATGACGGGCCAGGATGCGGTTCAGTCTGCTTCCGCTTTTGCCGCCCACTTGGATTTGTTTGGCTTGATTTTGACCAAAATGGATGGCGATGCCCGCGGTGGGGCGGCCCTTTCCGTCCGTTCTGTGACGGGTTGCCCGGTGTGTTTCTTGGGCACTGGGGAGACTTCCGCGGATTTGGAAGAATTCGATGCCAGGCGCCTGGCCGGCCGAATTTTGGATCTGGGGGATCTCACCGGCCTCGTAGAGGTTGCTCAGGAGGCCGTTGCGGACCAGGAATCCAGCACCCGCTATCTCGAGATGATGTCTGGAAAATTCAGCCTGGAAGACCTCCTTCATCAATTTCAGGCCCTTCGCAAGATGGGTTCCATGAAGAAGTTGCTGGGCATGATGCCGGGAGCCGGTAGAATGTCCGGCCTTCTCGACCAGTTGGATGATCGTGAATTCTCTCGAGTTGAAGCGATCGTTCGGTCCATGACCCCTGAGGAGAGGCTTCATCCTGAAATTTTCGACGCTCGGCGGAAGCGCCGTGTTGCCCTAGGCAGCGGTCGCCAAGTTTCAGACGTGAATCAACTCCTCCGTTCCTTCCAGGAAATGCAAAAACAAATGAAGTCCTTTGGACGTAAATTTGGGGGTGGGCGCGGCAGCAAGCGGCTCCTTCAGCAAATGACTCGATCCGGTCGACTTCCCAACTTCCCTGGCGGGTTTTCCCGCCGCTAACTCCGAACTCCCTTTCCTCCATGGCCGTCGTCCTGCGACTCAAAAGAATTGGCCGTCGAAATCGGCCCAGCTACCGCATTTGCGTGATGGATTCCCGCACGCGCCGGGACGGTCGTCCCATTGAAGAACTTGGTTTTTACGATCCTGTCCAGGCTACAGGCACGGACTCCAAGTTTTCCTTGAAGGAAGACCGCGCTCGGTATTGGTTGAGCGTGGGTGCTCGTCCTTCCGAAACCGTGGCTTCTTTACTCAAGCGAAGTGGTATTGCGTTGCCACGCCGCTCTTCCAAGTCCCGCAAGAATTAAGGTTTTCTTATGGCCCAGGGTTCTTCCAACTCGGCCAAGATCAGCCGACTGTTGCGCAAAGTGCGGCGCAATGTGTTCGAGGTTGGCCCGCTTCCCGCAGAATGGGATGTCCTGGAACGCTTGATGAGTCTGGTCATCCAAGGGGATGGCAAGATGGCGCAGGCGGAACGCGTGGTACAAGCTCTGCGCGGGGCTTTCCAAAATTGGAACGAAGTGCGCGTAGCCCGGGCCTTTGAAATCCAAGAGTTGCTGGCTGCCCGGCGCTGTGGCCGCCCGGCCGAACGTACGGAAATCATCCACAACTACCTGCGTCGTATTTTTGGCATGCAAAACCACTTGGAGTTGGACTGGATGATGGATGCCACCAGCGAACGGCGTCAAAAACTGTTGGAAGTCTTGCCCATGGTTCCGGCGCACGCATCTGCTGTCCTGGACTTGGATGCCCAGGAGGTGGATGAGGCTCCCATGCACCCCTCATTGAAGCGCTTGGCGGCCCGCCTCGGCCTGACTTCTTCTCATCCCAAAGAATCCGCAGTCCGCGAAATTTTTGATCCTCACACGATGGGGAATCAGCGATTTCCGCACTACCTGATCTTGCGAGTGCTGGCCGAAGTGGGTTGTGATCCCAAAAACTCCCGGAGCCATGCCAGCAAGATTCTCCTGCAGATGTGGGAAGACTCTTCGGCCCGTTCGACCAAGTTGTTTGAAGGATTGGTGGAGGAATTTGGCCTGGCTGTGGCCGCCAAGTCGCCACGCAAGACCGCAAGCACCGAATGACCGGCCCTACGCTCTTGCGGTTGGCGAGCACTTCTCCCCGGCGGCGTGAGCTTTTGGCAAAAGCCGGCATTTCTTTTGTTCTCGTGGATCCCGGAGATGACGGTCCCGTGGCGTCCAGCCAACCTGAAGAACGGGTCTTGGCGCATGCTTTGTTCAAGGCCGAAGCGGGCCGACACCGTTTGTCCCACCCTGCTCCTGTGCTGGCGGCGGACACCCTGGTTTTTGTTGACGGCGAGGCCCTGCCCCAGCCCCAGGACCGAGCGGATGCTGAAGCCATGCTCCGCCGACTTTCGGGTCGCTGGCACCAAGTATGGACGGGTGTAGTTCTTCTGGCTCCATCCGGTGAATCCTGGAGTCAGGCAGATTTTGCCGAGGTGGAGTTTGCTCGGCTTTCGGAGAAGGATTTGGCCGCTTATCTGGATTCCGGCGAATGGCAGGGCAAAGCCGGCGCCTATGCCATCCAGGGGAGAGCCTCGGCCTTTGCCTCCTTGAGGGTCGGATTCCTAGAGACCGTGATTGGCCTCAACGTGGCAACCGTGCAACAACTCCTCCAATCCGCGGGAGTGGAAGCTTCACAACCTTCCCCTTGTCCGGAGAACGAAAGGGGGTAGAATGCCGCTTCCCTTGGGCTCCGCCCACCTTTGTTCATGAAGCAAGGAATTCACCCCGAATACCAAGACTGTCACGTCAAGTGCGGTTGCGGCAACGAATTTGAAACCCGTTCCACGGTCAAAGAAGTTCACGTCGAGATTTGCTCCGTTTGCCACCCTTTCTACACCGGCAAACAGAAATTCGTGGATGCCGCTGGCCGCGTGGATCGCTTCCGGCGCCGTTATTCCCGCGACTCCAAGTAGTTCGCCTTTTTGGTGAGCCTGCACGACACTCTTCGCCCGCGGTTTGAAGCGCTGGAGTCGCGCGAGGAAGAGTTGCAGGCCATGGTGGCGGATCCGGAGTTGGCTGGCACACCGCATTACCCGGGTTTCTTGCGCGAGCTGGGCGGCTTGCAAAAACTGCTGGCGCCGTGGCGAGCCTATTCCGACGCAGTCCGGGAACTGGCGGAGGCCCGCGTTTTGGCTGATGGTGAGGATGCGGACATGGCGACTTTGGCCAAGGAAGAAATTCCAGCCCTCGAAGAAACTTTAGCCAGCACAGAAGCGGCCATTTTGGAGCGCGCGGTGGAAGAACCGGGAGAATCCGATCGCACGGCAATTTTTGAGATTCGGGCGGGCACGGGTGGGGATGAGGCGGCCTTGTTCGTCGCTGATTTGTTTGACCTCTATTCCCGTTTTGCCGATTCTCGTGGATGGGATTTGAAGGTGCTGGATCGGTCGGATACGGATCAGGGCGGATTTCGGGAATTGGTTTTTCAAGTGAGCGGGGAGGATGCTTTTCGCTGTTTGCAGTTTGAAAGCGGAACGCACCGGGTGCAGCGTGTCCCCACAACCGAATCGCAAGGGCGGATTCATACCTCCGCCGCCACCGTTGCTGTGCTACCCGAAGTGGAGGATTTGGACTTCGAATTGAAGCCTGAGGACTTGGAATTTACCGCGATGCGCTCCTCGGGGCCTGGGGGCCAGCATGTCAACAAGACCTCCTCCGCCGTACGGGTGACTCATATCCCGACGGGCGAGGCCGTGCGTTGCCAAGAGAGTAAATTGCAACACCAAAACCGGGAACGAGCTCTGGCCTTGCTGCGGGCCCGTTTGTTCGAGAGGGAAAAGGCCCGGCGGGATGCCGAACGGGCTGAAACCCGTCGAAGTTTGGTCGGCACAGGGGATCGGAGCCAACGCATCCGCACCTACAATTGGCCACAGAACCGCGTCACCGACCACCGAATTGGCGCTAACTTCAGCCTGGAGCACGTGTTGGCGGGCCGTTTGGATGACATCGTGACCGCCCTTCTTGAAGCTGACCGCGAGGCCAAAGTTGCCTCGCTTGACCCCGGTGCCCCCCCAACCTCATGACTGACCCTCTGGAAGATTTTCTCGACCTTGGTGACGAGTTCGAAATTTTGGACGACGACGCGGTTGCTGCGGAATCTCCTGCCGAAACGCCATTGGAAACGCCCGCGGTACCGCCAGAAAAAGCGAGCAAGACTCCAGCTCCGGTAGGGAACCCCAACATGCCCTCGTCCACCGTTTCTTGGCACGGTTTCGGTTCCCTCTTGGCCTTAGGTGGTCTTTTGGGTACATGGGGGCAGGTGGGCTCGCACACCTTGCTTCATGGCTTGGCCTTGGTCTTTGTCCTTCGCGAATTTTTCCGTTTCGGCCTCGGTGCGCCACGTCCGGTTCCCGGTCCGGTTTTCCAACCCAAGAAACCTTGGTTGCTTCCTGCTGGCCCCCTCTCTCTCCTGACTGGGGTCATCCTCTTGATTGCATCCACATCCCCATTCGCCAGCGTTTTGGTGATTTTGGGTGGGGTGCTCCTTCTCGGCGCCCCGTTTCTTGGGAAGAAAAAAGATGCCTCCCGAGTTTCCATTCCGGAGCCGCAGACGGACGTTTCATTTGAAAAATCCTTGGCGGGTTATCTTGCCGTGTTGGTGGGCTTATTCCTGCCTTGGTGCTCCAGTGGAGTGTTGGGAATGGAGGGCATCGGGTTGGTGGTTCTTCTGCTCGTCTTCGTGGCGGCCTGGGCCTCCCGGGCCGGCGTTTGGAAGAGCTGGAGTTTCCCCTTGGTGACTTCCAGCGCCAAGCTAGGGGGGTTGCTTTTTGTGGCTCCTCTTGTGGCCGACATCTATGGGATGTTGGGGATACTTCGGGTCGGTGTTCCCACTGCTTTCGGAGGGGCTTTGCAGGACTTTTGGCCCTCGCAGGAAGGGGTTGAGTCTTCTTTCCTGGAATATGGCGCCGGCCCCATCTTAGTTTTTGCTGGATCTCTCCTGGCGACCGTGGTGTTGGTCCGAGGCGCCAAAGAGGCCCAGATTGTGGCTGGAGAACGGAAAAAGGCGTCCATTGAGGCGCGCAAGGCCAGTCGGGCCGAGCGCAATAAGAAGTGATCCCGGCAGAGGTTCGTCTTGCCAAGCAACGCTTGGAAGTTGCTGGTGTGCCAGACGCGGCCTTCCTTGCCGAGGCGCTGGGATGTCGGGTGCGGAAGTGCCGACTTTCTCAACTGCTTGCTGAGGCGGGGGGGTGGTCTCCTGAGGAACAAGAACAATTCGAGGCCGAACTTGGGCGACTTTTACAAGGGGAACCCCTCGCTTATTTGGCAGAGCAAGTGGGCTTTTATGGGCGGGTATTTCGGGTCACTCCGGCAACCCTGATTCCACGCCCGGACAGCGAAACCTTGGTGGATGTGGTCTTGGCGCGAGAAGGAAACCGCGAGCAGGCGGATGTCTTGGATCTGGGTACGGGCTCCGGCTGTTTGCTCCTCAGCCTGCTGGCGGAGAAATCTTCTTGGCGCGGCTTGGGAGTGGATCAAAGCCCGGAGGCATTGGTTGTGGCTGAAGAGAACGCAACCCGTTTGCAGTTGCAGGATCGGGCCGCTTTTCGAATCGGGAATTGGTCTCAATCCTTGCCGCCGCAATCCGTGGATCTCCTCATTTCCAACCCCCCTTACGTGGTGCCCGGAGAATCTTTAGGTCGAGGTGTTTTGGAATTCGAGCCGGCTTTGGCCCTGCTCACTCCATTGGAGGATCCATATTTTGCCTATCGAGCCATTTTGGCTGATGTGGCACGCATCCTCCGTCCGGGCGGTGCCCTCTGTTTCGAGGTGGGGGCCAGTCGGGCCCAGGATGTCGCCGAACTTTGCCGCGCAACTGGCCTTTCGATTGCCGAAATTCGCGCCGATCTCGGAGGTGTGGACCGGGTCGTGCATGCCCGGTTCACGAACTCCCCTGGAATCGGTTGAAGATTCTCTCCCTTCAGTCCTCTTGGGAAGCGGCCGCACCGTGTTCAGCCAGATAGGCCTGAAGCTGAATTTGAGCAGACTCTGAGAGATCTTGAAAGAAGAGAGCCACTTCAAAATGGCCGAGGGCTGTGGCCAAACGTTCGCAGCGGACGACCACTCCGCGGCCTTCCATACGCTCGAATTCGGCGTCGGCCTTGGGAAATTCCAGCACAAAGGCCACGCGGGTCATGACCGGAACGGGGGTCTCCGAGAAAAAAGCGATCCCGGAAGCGGACAAATCTCGCACGCGGAGGGGTTCTGGACTGTCCGTTTGCAGGAGCAGGGGGAGCCCGTCCCCCTCGATGCGAGGGTGACGGCGACGTTCTTCGGCGGGATGCGGCATTTCTGGTGAGAGGGCTTGGGGAGGGATCCCCCAGCCCCTAGAATGCCTGACTGTGGACGATTCGTCCAGAGTCCCTTCTTCTCCTCTCTTTTGCCATGGCCTCCTTCAACAAAGTCATCCTCATGGGGAATCTCACGCGAGACCCCGAACTCCGCCAGACCCAGGCGGGAACTTCCCTCGTCAAGGCCGGCATTGCCGTCAACGAGCGGATTCCGGACGGTCAGGGTGGTTACCGTGAGGAAGCTCACTTCATTGACCTCACCATTTGGGGGAAGCAGGCGGAAAGTTTTTCTCGCTTCTTTCAAAAGGGCAAACCGGTTCTGATTGAGGGCCGTTTGAACTACAGCACTTGGGAAGACAAAGAGACGGGCAAGAAGCGCAACAAATTGGATGTGGTCGTCAATCGTTGGCACTTTGTCGGCGGTGGACGCGAGGAAGGGGGTGCACCCTCGGTCCCGGCGACCGCTGGCCAAGCCGAACCCGAGTTTCCCAGTCGGGGCGAATTCGTTCCGGACGACGTCCCCTTCTAGCGAGTGCGTTTGCGTGTCCTTTTGTTCGCGGGCCTGCGCCAGGCTCTCGGTTCCTCCGAAATTTTTCTGCAGGCACCCCTGCCGGAAACAGTTCGGGATTTGGAAGCCCGCCTCCGCAGTGCGTTCCCGGATTTGGCGGAGGCTTCCTTTCGCGTAGCGGTGGATGATGCCTTCGCTCTGGGTGATCTGCGTCTGCAGCCGCAAAACGAAATTGCCCTGATTCCTCCCGTTTCTGGCGGATGAGCGCGGCTCTTTCCATTCGCCTGACGCAGGGTCCCCTCGCGGGGCATTGGGCAGAGGAGCAGGTGCGTGGTCAGGGCGCTGGCGCAGTGGTTGAGTTTCATGGGGATGTTCGACCGAATAATCTTCAGGGTCAAACCGTGCACCATTTGGAGTATGAAGCCCATGAATCCATGGTTCGAGCTGAACTGCGCCGAATCGTGGACGAAGTTGCGGCGGAATATGCCATTCTTGGTGTTGCCGTGGAGCATGCTGTCGGCAAGGTGCCCTGTGGGAAGCGGGCTGTCACGGTGGCGGTATCTGCCTTCCATCGCAAGGCCGCATTCCTGGCCTGTTCCCAGATCATGGATGGGCTAAAGGATCGAGTTCCGCTTTGGAAACAAGAACAAGTGCAAGACAGGAAGGAAGGATCTCGGGAAGAATCTCATGCTTGAAATCCACGAAGTCACGGTGACTCCATTTCAGCAGAATTGCACTTTATTGGTTTGCAGTGAGACTGGGCTGGCCAGCGTCTGTGATTGTGGCGATGCGGAGCCAGTCTTGGCCCGTGCCAAAGAACTTGGCGTCACGATTGAGTCCGCCGTTGCCACCCATGGACATCTGGATCACATCGGCGGTGTGAGTGATCTATTGCGGGCAGTCTCGGTTCCTTTTTCCTTTCCTTCGGGGGATCGGTTTTTGTTGGAAGGCTTACCCGAACAAGCTCGCCTCTATGGCCTCCCGGAACCCGGTATTCCGCAACCCGATGTGGACATTCAACAGGCCAAGGAGATTCGGGTGGGTAAGGAAACTTTGCTGGTCCGGCCTTGCCCGGGTCATACGCCGGGGCATTTGGTCTTCTATCACTCGGCCGGCGAGCAAATGATTGCAGGAGATGTCCTTTTTTCAGGCTCTGTG
>CAYXFZ010000087.1:8346-9533 GCA_964464385.1 uncultured Planctomycetales bacterium | reverse complement strand
AAAGGCGGAACACGAATATGCCAACGTTCCCTGTGGACTCATGGACCAGGCCACGAGTGTCGCGGCCTCTGCTGATGCCGCGCTGATGATCGATTGTCAAAGCGAAACGTGGGCGACGATCCCCTTCGCCAGCAGGGAATGCGGTGCGCAACGTACCCGTGAGACGGGCTGCCAAGGTGTAATCTTCCCCGGACGGGACAAAAGTGCGCAATATGGAATTTGGGTCCGGGAACATGGCCAATTGGGCGGCTTGCACGGGTCCAGCTTGATCCGAACTAAGAATCAATGGTTCCAAATGGGTTGAAGCTCCAGGCAAACTGGTGAACCAACCGGCACTGGCCATGTTGATTTGATCGAGGCCGGCAACGATGGGATCCTCCGAAACCATGGCCTCTGCCGGCAAGCCAAGCCAAGGTAGATAATCAATCACTTCCAAGCCACCACGGCCACCGGTATTGACACGCTGGGCAAAACGAGCGTCACCGACAATCTGAGTCGTGTCCAAACCAACACCCCACGCTGCCAAAAGGGGACCCAGATCGGAATCTGGGGTGCCTGTGGCCTGTCGGCCCGAGAAGGGGTCGGAGCGGGCAGATTCGTCCGCCTCGCACATGGGATCCAGAAAAGCGACGATGGCACCGCCCCTCAGGGCATATTGATCCAAATCCCGGAGCAGGAGTTCGGATAAGCTTTTCGGGTGGACCAAAAGCAGAAGATCCAGGTCTTCCGGCAGTGCCTCGGCGCCAGCAGGCAAAATTTCAACTTCTCGGACATCACGCAATTGCTCCAATACCTGCCAAGACCGGGAGGGTTGACTTGGGTTTTGCGGATCAAAGCGCGCCTCGAGGGGCAAGCTCGTGACCAACACGACCTTGGGTTTGGCCGCACTGGACAACTTGTGAATCATGCGAGCCACTTCGTATTCCAAAAAGGCCTCTTGGTCGGGGGAAAAGAAGGGAATGACTTCTTTTTCGTCCACCGAGTTGGTGCCGACTAGGCCCAAGACTAACTTATTACCCGTAGCACTGACCGAGACGGCGGCGACCCCGGCAGCAGTAGCATCATCCTCGGCCTCCGAGAACGGTTCCGGATCGCGGATGGTGAGTTCCAACCCGCCTGCGGAGCGCCGCACCAATTCTTCCAAAAATTCCCGCACTCGCTGCGCATACGAGCGGAATTGGGGAATC
>CAYXFZ010000087.1:0-8336 GCA_964464385.1 uncultured Planctomycetales bacterium | reverse complement strand
GGTTTCCTCCAGCGCACTGAGAATGTTGTCAGTGCCGGGGGAAAGCGTGTAAAGCCCTTCCTCGGTCAAGTCCAGGCGAGCACCGCGCAAACCATAGCCGAGGACCACATTGAAGGCGAGGAGAAGAAGTAAAGCACAAGCCGCGCCACTCAGAACGGTTCGTTTTCTGTTCATGTCTTACTCCGCTTTTTTCCAGTCGAGGAAGCGCGCATTCATCCACAAGAAGGTCACGATGACAGAAAGGAAAAACAAAACATCCCGAAGGTCCACGACACCGCGCTGCAACGATTCAAAGTGAGTCAGGAAGGAAATGCCGGCAATGGCATCCACCAGGAACTGGGGCGCCCAGCTACTGAAGAAATCCAGGAAAATTGGGAAGCCAGCGAGCATAAATCCAAAACAAGCCACCACGCAAACGACAAAAGCAATGACTTGGTTCTTGGTCAAGGAGGACAAACAGGAACCCACGGCCAGGAATGCGCCGGCCATCAATGCCGACCCCAAATAACTGGTCAAGATCACGCCATGATCGGGATCCCCCAACCACGCTACGGTCAGCCAAAGAGGCAAGGTAAGCAGGAGAGCAACCCCGACAAAGGCCCAAGCGGCAAGAAATTTACCTACCACGAGGTCTCGAGTTCGCAAAGGAAGAGTCATCAACAACTCAATGGTTCCCAACCGACGTTCTTCGGCCCAAAGCCGCATGGAAACCGCAGGAACCAGGAAGAGGTAGAGCCATGGGTGGAAACCGAAAAAAGGTCGCAGATCTGCTTGACCTCGCTCGAAGAAACCACCCAATTGGAAGGTGGCCAAGCCGGCCAGAAAAAGAAAGATGACCAGAAAGACGGCGGCGAGAGGCGTCGAGAAGTAGGACGCGAATTCGCGACGAAAGATGATACGGAGATCTCTCATGAGGGAGCCGAGGCAGAGACGTCGCTGGTGGTAATTTCCCGGAAAACATGATCCAAACGGTTGGCCAGAATGTTGGCTGGAGCACGAGCATCCAAATCTTGCGGGGTCCCATCAAAGACCACCTTGCCTTCGTTGATGATGACCGCCCTCGTGCAGACCGCTTCGACCTCTTCCAGAATGTGGGTGGAAAGCACGATGGCCTTGGTCTTACCAATCTCGCGGATGAGATTGCGCACCTCATGTTTTTGGTTGGGGTCGAGACCATCGGTCGGCTCGTCCAACACCAACAAATCCGGGTCATGGATCAAGGCCTGAGCCAAACCGACCCGGCGCTTGAATCCCTTGGACAAAGTGTCCACGGTTTGGTGCAAGACCCCTTGCAAGTGAACCATGTCAACGACTCGCTCGACCCGCAGGATCGCATCACGACCGTCAAAGCCACGAACGGCAACGACAAAGTCGAGAAATTCCTGCACCGTCATGTCGGGATAGGCTGGGGCACCCTCGGGCAAGTAGCCAAGGTGCCGCTTGGCCTGCAATGGATTGGCCAACATGTCCACCCCACAAACCGACACTGAGCCCGCATCCGGATCCAGAAAACCAGTCACCAATTTCATGGTCGTGGATTTGCCGGCGCCGTTGGGCCCCAGGAAGCCAAGGACTTCTCCGTGGGAAACGCTGAGATCCACTCCATCCACCGCCCGAATGGATCCAAAATGCTTGACCAAACCAGAAGCTGTCAGATGCTGAGTCATGGAGGCGTTCGAGAAATCGATCAGGAATTCAGGGGGCAACCCGGTTCCTGCCGGCAGCCCATTTCGCAGTTGCCGCCGCAAGAACCCTGCAGACGGCGACCGGCAAATACAACTCCCACGGCCATGCCAGCAATCGCCAGCAAGAAAACCAGGAAGGCGGTCAGGAAGGTGAGCACGAGAGCATTCTAACGATCTTCTTGAGCCTGTGAAGCCATGGTCGAGGCAGCGGCAAGAAGGGCGGGAAGGCCATCGGCCATGTGCTCCTTGGCACTCTCGCTCACCGGATCCTCGCCAATCGTGGTATCGAAAAGAGCGTGGGCAAGGGCCCTCGATCCAATCTTGCCTAGGGTTTTGCCGTCCAGGATCGTGATCAGGGTGCCGTTGGGATGCCAAGCAAAGATCAATTCCTGGCCCTCCTTCAACTCTTTCTTGAAGTAGCCATTCAACAACTGGAGGCCCTTTTCAGCGGCGATCCTCGCGGCCTCTGCGGCAGCCTTCTCCTTGTCATTCTTGGCGGCGGTCCGAGCAGCCTTGGCCATTTTTTTCAGCCTGGGCTCCAACTGATCCGCAAAGGCTTCGGCAATGGCCTCCCCGTCCACATCCCGGACAAAGACCCAACGCAAGGTTTTTGAGAACTTGCCGCCCAAGAGGGTGGTGAAAAACTTGTCGTCCTGGCGAAGTTTCTTAGGTTTGGAATCTTTCCACTTAGCCAAGGCCTTGGCCGCGGCCAAGGGCTCGACATAAAGTCCTAGGGCATACACTTTGACGGCAAAAATGGTCTTCGTGCGAACGCCCGTGCCCAACAAGCGTTGTGCTTGCTTGGAGCCAGGAAAAACCGCCGTTACTTCAAAAGGAACCTCGGTGCGGGGTTCCAGGACTTGTTGGGCAGGGAGAAGTGCGAGAGCGAGGGCGGAAATCATGGGCAGAGAATACCCCCCTCCTAAAGTGCCAATTCGTTGGATTCTGCTCCAATCTGGAGCAGGATCTTGCCAAACACTTGGCGATCCCTCATGCGTCCATGGGCGTCCGCAACGCGGTCCAGAGGGAAGCGGGAATCCACCAAGGGAACCAAAGACCCATCAAAAACAAGGCTAGAAACTTGTTTCATGTCCCCAAGCGTTCCCATCGTCGAACCGAGGATCGAAAGAGATTTGAAAAAGATAGGCCCAAAATGAAGTTTCATTTCGGCCCCGGAAGTCACGCCGCAGGTCACGACACGGCCCCCCTTGGCCAAGAGACGGATTCCCTGAGGCAAGGTGTCTCGACCCACATGGTCCACGAGAATGTCCAGGCCCTTGCCCCCGAGCCATGCCTTGGCGAAAGCCACCCAATCCTCGGTCTGATAATTCACGCCATGATGCGCCCCATTGGACAATCCCTGCTGAACCTTTCCATCTGAGCCTGCCGTCACCATGACTTGAGCTCCGCAGTGACGAGCAATTTGGGTAGCGGCAACAGAAACCCCGGATCCTGCCGCATGAATCAGCACTCGATCTCCCTCGGCAATACCGCAACGAACCACCAACATATGCCATGCTGTGAGATACGTCAGCGGAAAGGCGGCGGCCAGATCCAGTGGAAAGGCGGTGGGAATCGGAATCAGGTTTTCTTGCCGCACGACGGCAAATTCGGCATTCCCCCCATCGGTGGTCTCCCCATAGATTCCATAGTGAGTGCAAAGGTTTTGACGACCCTCCACGCAACGCTCGCAAGTCCCGCAGGAAAAGCCCGGAGCAATGGCAACGGTCTGCCCTAGGGCAACATCTTCGCAGCCCGGACCGACAGCATCCACCCAACCACTAAAGTCGCAACCTGGGGTGATGGGCAATGGGAATTGGTGGCCTGGTACGCCCCGCCGAATCCATGTATCCAAGTGATTGAGTGCCGACCAAGCGACGCGAATGCGAACTTCCTTTCTTCCCGGTTTCGGGGTGGGAAGATCTTGGATACGGAGTACGGAAAGATCGCCGTGTTCCAGGACTCGAACGGCCTTCAACGACGCTTGCCCTCGATCATCTGACTGTCTCCGCCATTTTCGCGGGCAAGTCGCACCAATTCGGCACCCAAACGCTTGCCCGGAGAAAGGCCAATCGTACTGAGTCTTAAATTTCGCCAACGATTCCAGAGACCAACGCGCAAGATAATGTCGCTCATGCGTGTCACGCCCCCGACCGTTGGGGCCCCGTCACTGAGCAAGACAATCTCTTCAGCGCCCTCAAAGTCGAAGCCGCTTTGCAAACCTCCAAATAAATTGGTCCCTCCACCCACGGACTGAGATTGCAACCACAGAGTGGCCCGGGCAACGGAGTCCACAGAATGCGAAATAAGCCGGGGAGAAAAACTTTGAGTCCCGCTCTCAAAAGTCACGATCGAAAACTTGGAGGTGGCCGGTAGCCTAGGCAATAAGTTCACGAGTTCACTGACAGCGCGCTGGGAACGCGTAGCCCCGCCCACCAAACTGTCCCCCGTCGTGACCCTACCCGAGGGAATGGCCGAATTCATGGAACCAGAAAAGTCGATCACGAAAACGATTCGATCCGAAAGAATGGGAATGCCAAGATAAGCAAGGGTGTCCTCTTTTTGGTTGGCCTGGGCCACATGGGAGGACGGGGCCAAAAAAGGAGTGCCTTGTGCGCGGTGGCGACGCTCCCAATAACGCCAAGGCTTTGGATCCTTTCCCATCCGATAGCCTGTCCAAGCCTGCAAAAGGCCCAGGACTTCATTTTGGCCGCGCCCACTCTGTTTGGCCAAAGCGTCAATCAAAAATGAAACATCAGAGAGGGATCCAAGCGCCTCCACCACACGCACGGCCTCCACGGCAATCGGCCCTGGAAGCTGGGGCAGAAGACGCAGGGCTTCCACGCGAGCAAAGGGAGAACGAATTTCTCCCAAGGCCCGCATCGCTGCGATCCGCGCCTCCACAGGTTGCCGCGAGTCAGCCAAGACCACACGAGCCCGAGCAGTAGCGCCCGAAGATTTCCCATGAACCAGAGCATAAATGGCCTCCGCCTGGACAGCTGGATCTCGATGCTTGGAGAAGCGGTGCAAATCTTCTTCGGCCTCTTTTCCAGCAAGAGCCAAACAACGTACATAGGGAGCAACCCCAACTTGGCGCACGCGGCGCTCAATCGGGGCGAGCATGGGATATGGAATGGTCTGCCCGCGGCGACTCAGTTCCAACAAGATGGCAGAGCGTAAATCGGGATCGGTATGCACATCTTGCGCTCGGGCAAGCAATGAATCTTGGGAACCGGCCACAGCACTGTCCACCAACTGCCCCAGGGGCAGAAGAAAAAGGAGAATTGCAACGAAAGGACAGGCCATGATTGAGACAACTGCAGGGGGAACGGCACGAGTGGGGCCCTCCAACTTACTACCATTCTTCCTCTCCACGGTTTCCCCACCTCTCATGCTTCCTCGCCTCGCTCATGGAGCTCTGCTTGGTGCAGTTCTCCTGCTTGTCTGCGGCTTCCTCGAGGCCGCCGTGACCCTTTGCTTCCATCCATTCCACAAGGATTTCACGCTCTTTTCCAAGCTCATCCCCCTTCTCCTTCCCTTGGGTGTCGCCGTTGGCTTGGGTTCGGCCCTGATCCTCTCTTTCACCACTTCTACCGGGGAACGCAAACGCTTGCCGGGCTTCCTTTTGCTCATCAGTTGTCTGTCGTGGTGGGGAGGCGAGATTGTGGCTCAACAAATTTCCTGGCCTTCCCTGCTCGTGGTTCCCCCTGTGGCCTTGGCCTTGCAACAGGGTCTCCGTCGTTGTGGAAACTTGGCCCTCGGCTGGATGGTGGATGGGCTCGTCCGGCCTCTTGTCTTGTTGGTTATGGCCATGGGGATCCTGTGCATTGCGGTGGTCGGCCACCTTCTTCCCGACCTACCTCGTTATGGCCCGAGTGGGGTTTTGCCGGGTGCGGAACAGCCGGATCGGGTGATCCTGATCCTGGCTGGAATTCCAGGGCCTCACTTGGGTTCCTTGGGTCACGATCGCAACACGAGCCCCATCCTGGATCAACTTGCTCGCGAGGGCGACATCTCCCCTCTTGCGCTCTCCAACCCAAGTTTGGAGTCCACGGCAAAGCAGGCGGCAGATTTGGGAATCCGCACCGGATTTTTTTCTTTGCAATCCTCTCCGGTCTTGGATTCCATTGCCGCCGCCCATGGTTGGACGTGGGATTTCTCACAACCCTCCCTTCGGGCAAGCCTGCAGACGACTCGGATCGCCTGGCATTCCGTGGCTAGAGTATTGCTGGCTAATATTCCTATTGGGCCAGAAAAAAATCTTTCCGCTGGGCCGGTGACAAAAGAAAAGCAACTTCCTGCCGATCAGGCCCTGGACCACATCCTTCGATGGCTTGACCAAGATGCGCAAAGAGGCCGGGTAGCCCACGCGATCTGCCGGCTGGATCTTTCCTTGGCCATTCCTTGGAATGATCTGTCGCTCGAAGAGCAAGAGCGTTTTCTGCCCGACCAAGCCGACTCCAATGCCTCGTTTTCGGAATTGGCCAAGCTGGATGCCAGGATCCGCCGGATGGACACCTCCATTGGCAAGTGGATTCAAGCTCTTCAAGAAAGAGAACGGCTGGAAACCACCGATCTGATCATGATCGGAGGATTGGATGAATATGGATTTCGGCTGGAACGTTTGGCCAAACGCATTCGCAGCCGCGGTTGAAGGATCACCAGTTGGAGCCGTGCCGATAGGACTCGGGACGAAACCCCAAGCGCGCGCCCCGAAAACCGAAGGGGGTTGGATTCCATTTGCCAATTACAGGGGCAGCCAATCCCTTTTCGGGAATTGCCGATTCGTTTCCCAAACACCAAAGGGAAGCTTGCAAGAAAAGGCGACGAAGACCCTCGCTGGACCAATCCTGGGCGGCACCCATCGTCGTCGCGAAGATTCTTTGTGTGCCACCATTGGAGAGAGGCCGCTCTCGCAACCAAGCGACGGGCTGCATGGGATTGTTCTTGGCCCCGGCCAGTGGCGGGTCCTCCGGCTTCATCCCAGCGACCACCTCACCTTGCAAGAGGACTGTTGCATCGGCGGGTAAATTCCGAATGGCATAGACATCCGTAGGGCCGAAGGCCTCCTTCACGCCTCGCAACACGGGATGCCCGAGGGTCCTCGGATGCGGGAGTCCACGAGTGGCCTCATGACCATGGTGGCCATGGTGAGAAACCCAAGTTTCTCCAAGAATTTGGCCGCCAAAACCATCCAACCAGGCCCGGGATTTCCAACTCCAATGAGCAAAGGGACTCTCAGGATTGCGTTGGTAGCGAAAAGCGTGGGTCGAAGTTCGAATCCCAATCAAGGGATTTCCAGCCTCCACGTAACGAACCAAATGGGACATGTCCTCATCCAAAAATTCGCGAAATCGGAGTTGCAAAACGACCAGATCGGCCCCATCGATCAGGGCGAGGCCGGGCATATGGCTTGCTTCATTCGGATCAATCAGACCCGTTTCCGGGTTTTGACTGAACAAGACATGACACTCGAAGCCCAACGCTTGCAAACTGCGGGCCAAAAGAGGTAAGGACTCCTCGGAACGATATTCCTCATCCCCCGCAAGGAAGACAACCCGGCGCCCTAAACCAGGTGCAACTTTGGAATTCCCGACATAGGTCAACCAGGGATTCTCCGGCGGAACATCCTGAAGAGGAGCCACGCCCAAGAGCAAGACAAAGGAGAGTTCGAGCAAGGTGCCGCCATCCTAACGCTAAACTGCCGCTTCCATGTTGAAGATCTTGTCTTGCTTTCTTGCCATCCTCTTGGCTTCTTGTTCTGGAGAATCTTTTCCCCCCAGAGAAGCTCAGATCGTGTTGTTGCCCGGGGACCACGTTGTCCTCATTGGCAATGCTTTACCCGATCGAATGCAGCACGAGGGATGGTTTGAAAGTTTGTTGCAAACGACTTATCCAAAACACCAGTTGGTTCTAAGGAACCACGGGATTTCTGGAGATCGGGTGAACCATCGCCCGCGCAATAATGGATTTCCCACACCGGAGACTTACCTGAACATTTCCAAGGCCGATGTGATCTTGGCTTTTTTTGGTTACAACGAGTCCTTTGACGGGGATCCCATAGGTTTCCAAATGGCCCTTCAAGAGTGGATTGCAGCCAAGCGAGCCAAGCATCCCCCGGAGAAACCCGCCCTGCGCATGGTGCTTTTCTCCCCTCTTGCCCACGAAGATTTGCAGGATCCAAATTTTCCGAATGGACGAGAGAATAACCTTCGACTCGCTGCCTACACCGAGGCCATGAAGCGAGCGGCGCAAGAAACTCAGGTTGGTTTTGTGGATCTGTTCACGGTCTCTCTTCGGCTTTATCAAAAATCTGATTTTCCTCTTACTCAGAACGGGATCCACCCCAATGCTCTGGGCCACCAACGTTTGGCCCGTGAGATGGTCTGGTCTCTAACGGGATCGGATCCCGGCACCCAGCCCAAACATCTTGTCAAGGTTCGCGACGCAGTCCTCGACAAAAACTGGCACTGGTTCAATCGTTACCGGGCCACGGATGGCAACGATGTTTGGGGCGGCCGCTCCGGGCTGCGCTTTGTGGACGGACAGAGTAATGCCGATGTGCTCAAACACGAGTTGGTCATGCTCGATGTTATGACCGCCAATCGCGACAAGGCGATCTGGGCCGCAATTGCGGGCAAAAAATACAAA
>CAYXFZ010000086.1:0-9976 GCA_964464385.1 uncultured Planctomycetales bacterium | reverse complement strand
GCAAGCCGCCGAAGATTTGGGCGATTTGTGGATCGTGCCGGGTCTTTTGGAGCCTCATTGCCATGTGGCTGGTTCCTTGAGGGATCTCAATGACATGGTCTGGCTGGCCAATCCGGAGTTGCGCACCCTGGAGGTCGTCGAACCTGGCAATCCCATGCTCAAGGATGCCCTAGCCGGCGGCGTCACCACAGCTCTTTTGATCCCAGGTTCCGGCACAAATATGGGTGGGTGGGGAACATTGCTGAAAACTTCCGGCGACACGACCGAGTCCATGGTGGTGCGCTCGCCGGGGTCCCTCAAAATTGCTCAGGCTGGCAATCCCGAGCGCTGGGGTTTTCGAGTTGGCCGCGCAATGATGAATTGGAACACCCGTCATGTGTTGGAGCGAGGCTTGGGATGGGCCCGAGATTGGAAGGCTGGCAAGGCCGAGTTCCAGCCCATGATGGCTGATTTCGTCGGTTTGCTGGAGCGCAAGATTCCCCCCAGCGTGCACACCCAGATTTACCAAGTGGTCTTGATGACCATCACCATGCAAGCGCGCGACTTGGGATTGGCCTCTTTCATTGACCACGGCACCTTTGACGGTTTCAAGACCGGGTCCTTGGCCGCCCAATACGGAGTACCGGTCATGAATGGCCCGCGCCAGTTTTGGTTTGATCGTTCTCGCGCCAAAATCTTTGGCACAACGGCAGAGTGGTCGAAATCTGTCCCGGACGGTCTCATCTTGGGTTACAACACGGATTCCCCAGGCATTCCTCAAGAGGAATTGACCTACCAAGCGGCCATGGGTGTGCGTCTCGGACACGATGATCCTGCTGCTGCCCTGGAGGGGATCACTTCCAAGGCAGCCCAAGCTATGTTGGTGAGCGAAGTTTCCGGCTCCCTGCGTCCTGGCATGGATGCCGATTTTGTGGCCTGGTCGGGCTTCCCCTTGGATCCACGCTCCCATGTTCTTCGGGCTTGGGTGCGGGGCGAACTGGTCTATGACGCTGCAAGAGACGGGAGGCGTTTTTGATGCTTTTCGCAATCTTGCTGCTTTGCGCGCAAACGGATGTCTTGGATGTGGGCGTTGCCCTCACGATGGACGACCGTCGGGTGATTCACAACGCCCGCATATTGCTTGAGGATGGCAAAATCCTGGCCGTGGGCAGCCAGGCCGATATTTCTCTGCCGGAAACGGTCGGGACTTGGTGGCACTACGAAAACGCCTTTGCCTTCCCCGGCGGGGTGGATCTTCACTCTCACGTGCAAACCGGGAGTTGGGGCGATATCAACGACATGGTGCACCCGGACAATCCGGAATTGCGCGTCTTGGACACCATCGTGCCCTGGAATCTCGACTACCAAGATGCCAGCGCTGCGGGCGTGACCACGGTCAATGGCATCCCTGGCTCGGGCACGAACATGGGCGGTGCCGGCACCTTGCTCAAGGTGAAGCCCTCCGCTTCCGTGGAAGCCGTAGTCTTGCGCCACCCGGGTTCGGTCAAAGTCGCCCAAGGCTACAACCCAGAACGAGACGTGGACCTCGGAGCCACCCGGATGGGTATGTGGTGGATGTTGCGAAATTATTTGGATCGAGCGCGAGTCGTGGCGAACTCGGGTCGCACCGATGCCGATCCGGAGTTGTCCTCCATCGCCGGGATCTTTGAGGGCCGGCATCCCTTCTTGGTGCACACGGCAGGAGCCCGAGACACCTATGGCACCGTGCGCATGTTCGCCCTTGAGGCCGGTATTCCCGTGGTGGTGAGTCATGCTTCTTTTCACGGTTACATGGCCGGAGAGGCCATTGCCCAAACGGGTGCTTCCCTAAACGTTGGACCGCGCAATTTCGATCACAGTTTCAATAAGAAAAATCGCATCGTGGGTCTGGTGCAGGCCTACGAGGCCGCTGGCAATACGAATCTCTCGGTGCAGACGGATTCCCCCGTCATTCCCCAGGAAGAGTTTTTCTTCCAGGCCACTTTGGCGGAACGCCTGGGTTGCTCCACTTGGGAGGCCCTGGAGGCCATCAATTCCGACCCTGCTCGCCAAATTTTGGCCGGCGACCGGATTGGCCGACTGCGTCCGGGCTTGGACGCGGACATCGTAATCAAAGCTGGCCAACCCCTGGATCCCAGCACTCCTGTTTTGCTCACTCTTGTGGATGGCGAAGTCGCCTACGACATTCGCGAGGGACAACGCTACTGACATGCTTCTTCTTCCTCTTCTTGCCGCTCCTTTCTTCCTGCCCTTGCCGCAGGATGAAGAGCCCCCCTCCTTCCCGGCTCGAGCTCTCGTCTTGCGCGTGGATCGCATTGAAACCTTGGATGGAGATCCCATTGTTCCCGGCGTCTTGGTCATTCGCGAGGGCGTGATTCAGGACCTTGGTGCCGCCGTGTTGGCCCCCGAGGGCGCGGAAGTGCGGGACTTACGCGGCACTGGCTCGACGGTCCTGCCGCCCTTTGTTTTGGGGCACGCCAACTTCCTGCAATCGGATCGCCGGGGTCGCGGGAAATATGGTCGTCGTTTGGCCGCAGAATCTTTGTGGCTTGGCGAGGACACTTGGTCTGAATTGGTGAAAGAGGGTGTCTTGCTTGCTGCCGTGGATCCGCCCGGCACGGGCATTCCTGGCCGCACCTCCGTGTTGGCTCCAGGTGAGGGTCGCCAAGGGGATGTGGTCGTGTACGACCTCCACTTGAAGCTGACCATGGAAGTGAGTTCCTCCGCAAAGAGTTTGTTGCGGGACGCCATCAAGGCCGCCGAGAAGGCCATTGAAGACGAGGAAAAGGCGCAAAAAGAATGGCAGGCCTCGCGCAAGGCCTGGGAGGAGGAGCAAAAGAAAAAAGTGGAGCAGGCCAAGAAAGACGGTGGCAAAGACCAAGGCAAGAAATCCAACACCGCAACAAAAGAAGAAGAAAAGAGCAAGGAGGACAAAGAGCCGCCCAAGGAATTCGAACCGCCAAAAATTGCACCCGACTTGGTCCCCTTGGTGGAATGGTTGCGCAAAGAACGTGTCGTCCAAGTGTGGATTTCCGACGCCGCGGCCTGGTTGCACTGGTTGGACGTATTGGAGGAGCGCGAACTCCCTTGGGAAGCCGTCTTGTCAGTCGGCCGCACGACCAATTTTCACGAGGTCACGGATCGTATTGCCGACGCTGGCGTCCGCGTTCACATTCCCTCGCGAGTGAGTTGGCTGCCCTACACTCGCACCCGTTTCAATCTTGTAAACGCTCTTTCTGGCCAAGAGGTACCATTCGCCCTGGAGCCTGCTGGCAACTCTTTGATGGGGGTGAAGGAATGGCGCATGCGGCTGGCGGAGTTGGTGCAGGCAGGCTCTGACCGCACGGCCGTCTTGCGTGCCGCAACTTTAGAACCCGCCCTCGCCCTCGGCCAAGAGACCCGCGTCGAAGCACTGAAAGCTGGTGGCCCCGCCACTTTCATGGTCTGGAGTGGCGATCCCCTGGATCCAGAAACCGAATCGGTGCTGGCCGTTTCCGAAGGTGAAATTCTGTTTGACCGTGAAGAAGAGGACGACGAATGATGCTTCTCCCCGTTTGCCTGACCCTCGGCTCTCTTTTCATCTTTCAAGATCCGCCCGATGAGGAGCAAGAGGAAGTGGTTGAGGAAGTGGTTGAAGACACCGAAGCGACCAAGGAGACCGAATTAGAATCCGAAGAGGAGGAAGCGGTTCCGGAAGAAAATCCCTACTTCGCCATTGTCGGCGGAGAAATTCACACCGTGACCGATGGCGTGGTTCACGCCGGCACGGTCCTTTGCAAGAACGGCCGAATTCTCAAGGTGGGGGAGAACATTCGAATTCCCGAGGGCGCGACTCTTCTAAAGGTGGATGGTTTGCACGTTTATCCTGGCCTGATCGCCGCTGATTCTTCCGGGGTTGTCAGCGGGCGAGGCTCCTCTCTCAAGGATTCCTTTGATCCCTTTTCTCTCAATTTGGATCTCGGGCTCTCGGGTGGCCTGACCTCGGTGGTCTCCGGCAAAGCGGTCGTCAAACTTTCCCGCGGCACTTTGGAAGGCTTTTACCTAGGCGAAGTGCCATGGGTGAGCCTGAATGTCAGCCCTTCCAGCCCCTCGGCCCGCCGTCAATTGCTGGCTTCCTTGGCCAAAGCCCGTGATCACATCCGTGCCTTGGCCGCTTGGAAACGCGCCAAGGAGGATGGCGAGGAAGATGCTGTGGAACCCTCGTCGCAAGGGGTCAATCCGGATCACCTTGCCTTGTTGCGGAAGTCCAAAGTTGCGCGATTCCGAGCTGAAACGGTTCGTGATCTCGGAGCGGTTTGTGATCTATTGGAAATTTTCCCCATGGATGCGGTCATCTTTGGCTGTCGGGAAGCTTGGACTTTGGCCTCCAGACTTGGACGGAGCGGTGCTCGCGTTGTGGTCTATCCCCGCTCAAAATCTTGGGCGAACCCAGCTCTCAATCGAGCCAGTGGTTGGAACATCCAAAATGCTCGCATCTTGCACGATGCTGGCGTTGAAGTTTGCATCCTTCCCTCCTCCGCCACCATCAGCACTGGCGGAATGGCCGGTCGCGATCTGCTGACCCTTCCTTTGGAGGCTGCCTTCGCCATTCGCGGAGGATTGTCAGAAGAAGCCGCCCTGCGGGCCGTCACTTTGGCACCCGCACGTCTCCTGCGCATGGACGATCGCCTCGGCTCTGTGGAAGTGGGCAAGGACGCCGACTTGATCATCACCGACCGCTCTATTTTTGATTACCGAAGTTTCGTTCAATGGGCCGTGGTTTCCGGAAAAGTGGTGTACGATAAGAAAAAGGCTTCGTACTTTTCGCATATTCGCCCTCTTCCGGCGCAGGAATTGGCCGAAAAACAAGTCGAAGAAACAATCGACGAATAGTTTTTCGTTTCGACAGGTTTCGCCTTGCGCAAATGTAAGGCTTGGGCATGATTGACGCAGCGGAATCCTCTTGTCCGCCTCCCCCCTACAACATCCCAATTTGGTCAATCCCGTTTTAGCCGTAGGCGATCGTGCCCCCGCCTTCACTCTTCCGGATTCTCGTGGGGAACGCATTCGATTGACGGAGTATCGTGGTCTTTGGGTCGTGTTAACTTTTGGCACGCGCGCCAACAGTGCATCTTGTGTGCGGTTGTTGAAAGAATTCAACCGGCGCCAAAAAACTTTCGACTCTTTGCAGGCGACCGTGGTCGGCATTCGCCCGAAGACTTCTTTGAATGGTCAAACGGTGGCCGCCGAGTCTTCTTTCGTTTGTGTAGTTTCCGATCAAGACCACAAGATTGCCGAGCGCTATGGAATCTGGCGGAAAAAAAACGATCATGGGCGCCAGTACCATGGTTATGTGCGATCTTGCATCTTGGTGGACCCCTCCGGTCGAGTGGCGCATATTTTTGACAATGTAAGGATTCCCGGTCTCGTCAACCGCGTGCTCGACGTGCTTCGCCAGGAGATCATTTCCTGAATTCTGATCACGAGATCCGCACTTTGGTGCAAAAGGTTGGCGGTGCCGTCGGGGGAGAGCGGGCACGCCACCTCACGACTCAAGAAGCGGAACGGGCCATGGCCCTCTTGTTGGATGGTGCTGGAACCGATGTGCAAGTCGCCGGTTTTTTGGTGGCCCTTCGCTCCAAGTCCATGACCGCCGACGAGATTGCCGGCTTTGCCTTGGCCGCCCGCAAACGCCTCCGCTTTCCCGCTCTGCCAGATGGCTGTGTTGTCGTGGGCACGAGCCGATTGGGCAACCGTCATCACCCGCCACTTGGCCTCGGTTCGGCTTGCGCCGCTGCTGCGGGCGGCGCGCCCATTCTTCTGCAGGCGGCCTTGCATGCCCGTGGGGCTGGAACCACCCTGGGGGACCTTTGGCAGGGCATGGGCCACGTAATCCACAAAGAGCCAGAGGTGGCCGGCAAAGAACTCCAGGAGCTGAGGTTGGCCTGTTGGCAGCCCACTGCCCAGGATTCCGGCTGGGGCCGTCTTTTGGAGATTGAGAACCACCTCGGCCTGCGTTCTGCCCCCGATGTTGTCCTCAAACTGTTGGCGCCGGCGGAAGCCCGGCTTTTGGTCCCTTCTCGGCCCGGTCCCGTCCTGGGAACCGCCGGCGAGGTCATTGCCGCTCTGGGCTTCTCCCATGCATTGATCGTGCAAGGTCTAGAGGGATCTCTGGATCCCTCCGTCATGGGTCGGACTCGTGGCCTTTGGGTCGAAGATGGGCATCGTTCCCCTCTGCGCATGGATCCGGCTGACTTTGGCTTTTTCGATCTAGACGAGCCCTGGGTCCCTCCGGAAGCACGGGAAGAAGAGATGAGGGCCGCTCTCCTCCGGGCATTGTCGGCCGTGGATGGTCCGGAACTGCATGCCGTCCTCTTGGGTGCTGCCCTGATCCTGAAACTTTCTGGGGTCAGTGCCGATCTTGTGGATGCTCTCGATCGCGCCCGGGATGCCGTGGAATCCGGTCGAGCGGCCAAAATCCTGGAAGGCAGGCCCTCCTGACGTTTCCTTTCGGTAATGTTTACACGAGTTTGGGACCCTGTTGACTTGGCACGCCGTTTGCCCCCTTCCCTCTGATGAATCGCCTTCTTCCTAGTCTTTGCTTGGTCGTTTGCTTGGCTTGTGGGAGCCCAGGACAGCGGAGCGATTCTGGCGTGGATGTTGCCGCGCCAACGTTCCAGGAAAGGATCGGTCTGCCTCGTTGTTTGCAGGTCTCTGAGTTGATTTGGACGGGTGGTGAACCCAAGGGGGATGCCGGTTTTGATTCATTGGTTCAACTCGGCATTCGAACCGTGGTATGTGTGGACGGAAAGGCTCCAGACTTGGCTCGTGCCAAGGCCCGCGGCCTGGAGTATGTCCACATTCCCTTGGGCTATTCCGGGATTTCCAACAAGGCCCAATTGTCCCTGGAAGGTCTGGTCATGAATCGGTCCGGCCCTTTCTATGTCCATTGCCACCACGGTCAGCATCGAGGACCGGCCGCAGCTTCTTTGGTTGCCCTGTCCTTGGGATTCAGCATGAACGCGGCCCTCCAGGTTTTGCAGACTGCGGGCACCAGTTTGGAATACCCCGGTCTTTGGCGTGATGTGGCAGCTTGGGTTCCGGCCCCTGCCGATGTCGTGTTTCCAAAATTGGTGGGGGTGGCCGAGGTCACTGGTTTTGCCCAGGGCATGGCGCGTGCCGATCGCATTTTCGACCGAGTGAAGGCTACGCATCGCGCCAACTGGGGAGTGCCCAAGGACCACCCGGATCTTGTGCCTGAAAGGGAAATTGATCAATTGGCCACGGTCTTATTTCAGGCCTTTCGGCGGGCCGACTCCGAACACATCCAAGACCCAGTCTTTGTTCAGGCCGCTTTGGAATCGGTCGTCCGCGCCCACGACCTCCGAGATTTTGCCCGAGCCGGTAATCTTGCCGAGGCGGAAGGGGCCTTTCAGCGTGTTCAGCAGGCCTGCCATGCTTGCCACGCCAAGTTCCGCGACGAATAAAGGAGATCTCAGGGCAAAAAAAATGCCCGCACCATTTCTGGTACGGGCTCAAACCACCTGGGATGATGCCGATTAGTATTCGGCGTAGAGGATCCCGCGAGGATCCTGACCGGGCAGATCCGGCCACAGAGTTCCGGTAAGGGGTTGGTAAACCCAACCAGCTTGGCCGGTGAAGATCGGCATTTCCGATCCGTAGTCCAGACGGATGTCCGAGCGGTAATTGACCGGGTTGGCAGGGACGCTGTCCAGGTAGGGGCCAAACCAACGATCATCGCGACCCGTGGAGCGTTTCCAAGTGGAGCCATCCGAGCGGGAGCGATCGGTGAGTTGGTCCGTCAATTGTTCGCTTCCTTGGCCGGGCCAGAGCGGACCCACGTCGGAGGAGTGGTCCATGGAGAAGCGGAAGATGGCCGTTCTCATCAGACTGAGTTGGTCCATCAGGTGGAGGTCGGATTCCTCAGCAGAGTTGCTTGTAGGCATGGCGGCCAGAGCAGCGACCAAACCGACCGCAGCAACTGCGGCAAAGCTCTCGAAGAGGGGAAGGCGTTGAGTGTTTTGTGTCATGGTGGTTTTCCTCTGTTTCTTTTTCGGCCAGACTGGAGGGTGCTCTTGAGGGGTCTTTGGACGATTTTCTGAGATACTCGTAAACCCTTTATTTTTATAAGCTTAAGAATGGATCCCCCCCCCTCCTTAGGGGCCAAGATTGGCCTTGGCGCTGGACGCGGCCGGTTCTGCCCCGTAACTTGCCGCGCCTAGCCCGTCTTCGGGTTCTCTCCATGCAGCTCGTCCTTGCCGAGAAACCGAGTGTCGCCGCCGACCTCGCCCGCGCCCTTCCAGGCTCCTTCGACCAGCACGAAGGGTGGTGGGAGGGTTCCGAGCATTGCATTACCTGGGCGGTGGGTCACATGCTCGAATTGGTCGAACCCGAGGGCTACGACCCGGATCTCAAGGTCTGGCAGTTGAAGTCCCTGCCGATCCTCCCCCAGGAGCTGCAGGGCGGCTTTTTGCGGCGGGCTCGCAGTGGCCAGACCAAGCAGTTGCGCCTGATCAAGAAGTTGGCCAACCGGGACGAGGTGACCAGTCTCGTGAATGCTTGTGATGCGGCTCGTGAGGGGGAGTTGATATTCCGTGAAATCGAGGCCTATGTGGATTGTGGAAAGCCCGTCCAACGGCTCTGGCTGCAATCCATGACGGGGAAAGCGATTACCAAGGCATTTGCCGAGCTCAGGCCTGGCGACGAATTTTCTGGTTTGGGTGATGCTGCCTACAGCCGCGCGGAGGCGGATTGGCTCATTGGCATGAATGCCACCCGTGGCATTACCAAGCGCCTCAAAGGGCGCCGGGAACGGGGCGTTTGGTCGGCGGGTCGCGTGCAGACTCCGACCTTGGCCCTGTTGGTGCACCGGGAATTGGCAGTGTTAGCCCACGTTCCCGTTCCTTACTGGAAAGTCTTGGCTGTCTTCGAGGCCAATGGTCACCAATACAAAGCGCAGTACCGCGCTTCGCGTTCGGGCAAGGATGGCGAAAAACTTTGGCAGGAAGAAGAAGCCAAAAAAATTGTTGCCGACAGCAATGGTGCTGGTGCAGAGGTCTCGGAAAAGACCACGCAAAGCCAACGCAAATCGCCACCCTTGTTTTCTTTGACTGCTCTGCAAAAAGAGGCCAACCAACGCTTTGGCATGTCCGCCCGTCGAACCTTGGGCGCCGCCCAACGGCTGTACGAGGCCCACAAGGCCCTGACCTACCCTCGAACTGACCATGCCGCCTTGCCGGAAGACGCTCGTGAGAATGTGCAAGAGGTCTTGGCCAAGATTGCCAACGGCGATCACCTCGACAGCTTGAGTGATTCCAGCCGATTGGCCGGGATCCAAGAGGCCGCTCTGGTTTTGCAAAAGGACGGTCTTCTCAACCAGAAGCGAAATTTCGATGACTCCAAGGTGGGGGATCACTTCGCCATCATTCCCACCGGCACCATGCCCGCTTCGCCCCTCGGTGGGGATGACGCCAAGATTTTTGAATTGGTGTTTCGTCGATTTTTGGCGGCATTCCTGGGGCCGAGCACTTGGCAACGCGTCGTGCGGGAAACGAAGGTGGCTTCTGAAGTCCCCCCCGAAGGCTACTGGTCTTTTTACACCGAGTCCTCACGCTTGGTCGTGGCGGGTTGGCAATCGGTAGATCGAGTTCCCAAAGCCTCCGAATCTCTGGGAGAGCTCGGGGTTGCCGCGGGCGATACTGCTTCCTCCAAGAATTTGGAGTGTTCTTTGGAAGAGGATGCCACCCGCCCACCTCCGCGTTACACCGAGGCCAAGTTGCTGAATGCCATGGAGAAGGCGAGCGATCTTGAATTGGATTTACACGAGGACTTTCAGGACGAGGACGTTTTAGAAGAACTGAAATCGAAGGGGTTGGGTACACCTGCGACCCGCGCCGACATCATCGAGGCGCTGATTGCCAAGGGATACGTGGGCCGTTCTGGCAGGGCTCTACGGGCCTCGGCTAAGGGAATTACACTGATTGATTTCCTGGAAAGA
>CAYXFZ010000085.1:2962-10264 GCA_964464385.1 uncultured Planctomycetales bacterium | reverse complement strand
AAAGGACGCCGTGGCCGGCCACATAGACAACGATGGTGTCCTTCTCGGCAGCGGCATGTAGGAAATTGTCGCGTGCCAAGGAGACTGCGGTTTTCGTGACTTGTTGGTCCTTCAGAGCACGGATTTTGATTTCGCGAAATGCTCGCCCCAACTGTGCTTGGAAAGCCTCGACGATGGCATCTGCATCCCGGTGGGGCGCCTTCAAGTCCAAGTCATCCCGATCGTATTCCCCGACCGAAAGTGTCAGGAGAAAAAGGCGTGGCAACTCGCCCACGACTTCACCGCGGTCCCGCGCTGCCACCAATTCCTTCATGGCCTCAATTTGTTCGCCCCGGCCTTGCGGGTTGGCGAGCCAACCGGGAGCCAAGATGGCCAGAGGAATGGCTGCGGCGATGGCGCTCACTCCGGCAATGCCGAGGCGTTTGAAAAGTCGTCGTCCACCACCTTCCGAGGAATGGAGCAACGGCCGCCCACGTTGCAAGGCATCCAAGTCGTCAGCCATTTGCTGAAGGTTTGCATATCGCTGGTCACGATCTCGGCTCAGGGCCTTGGCGCAGATGGCCCGCATTTCTGCGCCCAAGGATTTGCCGGCAGGGGATGCGAACGGGTCGGCGGATTGCACAGCGCGCAATACATCATCCACCGTTGTTCCCGTATAGGGGCGACTGCCAGCAGACAATTCGAACAACACCACACCCAAGGACCAGACGTCGGTGCGAAGATCAATGCCCTTGCGATTGGCCAAGATTTGTTCGGGACTGGCGTAATAAGGTCGGGCAACACGACGAGTGGGAGATTTCTTGCCACCACTCGTTTGGGTCAAAGAAAATTCGGTGGTTCCGCTGGGTCCGGACCATTCCATATGGTCTGCGACCATGGCCAGCCCAAAACCACCCAAGCGGGCTTGGCCCCGGTCATTCAAGAGAATGTTGCGTGGGTGCACGGAGCGGTGGATGACACCGGCCTCATGGGCCGAATGCAGGGCCTCTGCCAATGGGTGAATCAAATTGGCGGCGAACTTAGCCCTGGAGGAGGGACGAGATGGAAGAGGATTTTTGTCCAGCCAATCTTCCAAGGGCATCTCCCCGGGAACATGATCTTGTACGGCCCAAACATGCCCATGCTCTTGGCCGGTTTCCAAGGTTCGCACGAAGGCGGCATGGCGCATTCGGCTGGCGGCACCGGCCTCACGTCGGAAGGCCTGAACGGCCGTTTCATCTTGAGAAAATTCGGGGTAGAGGAAACGCAAAACGACTGTGCGGGCCAAATGTTCGTCTTCCGCTAGCCAAGAGGGGCCCAGGGCGTCCTCGCCGCGAGGCCGGATGAGGCGATACCCTCCCATCTTGGTTTCCCTGCGCAGTGGAATCGGGGTGTCCGGCGAGTTTGGCATATACGTTGGAATCTTACCGCATGTTCATGGGGTAAAGTGGAGATATGAGGTCTCGTCTCCCACTCTCCCTTCTCCTCCTCTCCCTAGCTGCTTGTGGCACCCAAGACGCCTCTTCCGAGCCGACCGACCTCCTTCAGGTTCGGAGTGGACCAGCAGAGCGGGGATCGGCGATTGGGGACGTGTTTTCCTGGCAACTTTGGTGGTCCTTGCGCGAAGCTGAGTTCCTGCCGCAACTGGCCTCTCCCCTCAAGCCTGTCCCGGCCTCCAGTTTCACTGCGCCGACGCTGGATTCTTTGGATCCTTTGCGAGTGCTCCAATCGGATAGGAAAAATTCGACTTTGGTGGAAGCCGCTAATTTAGGGATGGCTCTTTCGGGTGCTTCTGCCCAAGGATCCAGTGCCACCCTCCTGGCTGGATTTGCCAAGGCTTCCTTAGCGAACCGTTTGGAACGTGTTCGTCTCCTTGGGCAATGTGGCGACCCTGCTGGTTATGCAGCCCTGCTCGCGTTTCTAACCGACTCAGAAGATGCCAAGGAGGATCTTGGAGGGGACAAGGTCACCACTGCTCTACGGATCGCCTCCGCCTCTGCCATCGGTGCTCTGGCTCGAACCGCTGGAAATCCCATTACGGCCACTGCTGCCGATGGCCTGATTCAGGTCTTGCAAGACGAGAAGGCCCCTGCTCCGCTCCGTGCTACGTGCGTCGTTGCGCTGGGGGCACTCGGCCCAGACCGGCCAGGTGCAGTATTGACCATATTGGCCTCACAACTGGATCCCAAACGCCCGCACTCAGAAGTGGGTGGTCAAGTTCCGACGGCCTGGATTCGATCCTTATTGGATGATCCTGGTAATCCGCGTTCTTTACGTCATGCGGCTGCCGTTCGTCTCATGGAATTGATCCAAGCCAAACGTACCGACAAGCAAATTGTTTACGGCTGCATCGAAGCGCTTGGCATGTTGGCCGGAACCATGGATGACCCGGAGTCCGATTCTGCCGTGGCCACTCTGGAGAAAATTCTCTTCAAGGCGCGCGACAATCACCAACGCCACTTGGCCTTGGTTGCTCTTGGCCGTTGGGTGGGTGCTGGCAAAACTGAGCCTCTCGATGGAATCTTAATAGAGGGCTTTCAACGAAAAACCGCCGACCGTCCTTGGGGCGCATTGGCTCTGGGCATTGCCGCCCGCGACGCCGCCAGTCGAGGTAATGCTCTGCCCCAAGCAATCGAGGCCTTGGCAGATCGCTTGCCTCGTGAAAAGAGCCCCGCCGCGGGTGCCATCGCCATTGCTTTGGCACTGGCTGGGGACGTTAATTCCGGCCAGGAGATTGCCGATTTGTGGCGCCGCACTCGGGACGTCGAGCGCCGGACCCATTTCGCGATAGCTCTCGGCCTCTTGAGTTACAAACCTGCAGAGACTTTTCTGCGCGAAGTCCTGGAAAAAAACAGGGGCGGAGATGCCCTACTGACGACTTCGGCCCTCGCATTGGGCCGACTCGGGGTAACCGATGTGGCTCAGCAATTGGAAAATCGGTTGATTCCTGATCGCGGCCGCATTCCTTCGGAAAATACAGCTCTTTCCCTCTTGGCGACCCTGCAGAAAGTTGGCGGAGTCAGCCAAGTGGATCCCCTCATTGCATTGCTGGAAGATCGCCGTCGTTCCAAGAAGGTTTGCGCCGCGGCCCTGCAAGTGGCGGGTTCCTTGTTCCGTGGGCCCATGCCGGACGCCTACGCCCCGCAACGGGCGATTTTCAATCCGGTCGGCAAACTGCAAGTCTCGATGGAAATGGGTTCCGGACAAGTGAACCAAGGGATTCGACCGACGAAGTAGTTAGACGCCGGTCACCAAGACGTCCAACGCGGCCACGCCGAAGCCAGCCCGCTTGGGGGCAAAGCCACCGGCGCCACGGGTCTTTCCAGGATGCAGAGCTTGCAAAAGCTCCGGCGGGAAGCCGTCTTCGGTCACCAGGATGACCCCGCCATCTCCGGATCGCGTTTTGCGGATGCCCGCTTCCCTTTGCAGAGGGGTGAAGTCCACCCACTCTTCGGTGGCCAGAATTAAGAATCTCTCTCGGCTGGGGCGATCCAAGGTCCATTCCGGATCGACGAAAATATGGGCATTCGCCAACAAGGGGGGATCCGAGCCACGGAATTGGTTGTCTCGGCGTTGGCCAGTCGGATAGATCACACTGATACTGCGGTCTTCGCTGACATTCAGGATGGAAATAAATACCGGAGGATGATTCTCGGGGAGATCCACGACGATCTGAAAAAGGTCCACGTTTTCTTCCCCGCCGTGATCCAAGATTTCCATTGTGCCGGCGGTCTCTCCATTCAGGCCACGGCTCTGCGACTGGCGAATTTCGGCGGCATTCAGGTTCTCGGCCGTCATGTTGCGGGCCTCCCGAAGAGCCTGGATTGTTTCCTCCGAAGGAATCCTGATCGAAATTTCCAGTGGAACCGAACTGTTTCTGGAGGAGCCTAGTTGCAGCAGTGTCAGGTAGCGGGATTCCTGCAACATGCGCAGGCCTACACGGTCGGCCAGAATTTGGCTCGGGGCGCGAAAGCTAAGGCCCTCGGCAACATTGAGCACGAGGCCGTCGGCGCAAGTGGACAATTCCCATTCCCGACCACCTTGCGGTTGCCAGAGCTGGTAACCATTGCCACGGACGGGCTCGCGGGTGATTTCTAGGAGTTGATCCGGGCGGGAACTTAGGAGGCTGGCTATATCATCCCCCTTCTTGCCGGGTTCTACGTAGAGGAGAATCGGATCACTCCCCACGGGTCTTTGCACTTCCACGGCTTGCACGGAAATTTCCGAGCGAAGATCCGGGGGGACTCCCACCCAATTAGCGCGACTCTTCTCGGCCCAGATGCGAGTGATTTCTGCTTTGCCAAGCAATTTCCCGTTCAAGTCTGTCACTTCCATGATGGATCCTTGACGCAAGAGATGGGCGGAGCCTGCATGGATATCCAGGGAAGTTTGTTCCGGCCAAGCAATGCCAGGGAAGCCCGGAGGAGTGGGGGCGAAGCCCGCCCCAAAGACCAAGCGCTGCGTTTCTCCTTCGGCTTGGACATCTTGGTCGCCCTTGTGCCGAGCAACCTGCATGCCGACTTGGCGAGCCAAACGGTCCCACGAGGTGCCAGGCGACAACTTTTGCAACTCTATGCCCAGGAAGTAGCTCATGGCGCCGTAGGATGTCCATTCTCCGTCGCCACCGCGCACCTCAAGTTCGCCAGCTCGTTGGTCAAAGGCGCAGGCGGCCAAGTGCACGTAAGGCAGGGCGCCAAAGCGGCCTGGGTCGCCGTCATCCATGAGGGGAATGCCGGCGGGCCAGAGGGCCTTGACCCGGTCCCAGTTCACCGCCTCTTTGCCAGGCTGGACGGCGCGGGATTTGGCACCACCGGGTCCACGAGTGTTGCCGCCGGAGTGGCAACAGTCGGTAATCACCGTGACATCGTCGGATTTGGCGCAAAGGGCTCGGATCAAGGAATGCAGTTCGTCGTCCGTTAGATCGAACACATCCCCGTTGGCGCGGCTGTCGTGGAGCACTAGGGTCGAATCTTGGCCATCTGCCTCGGCGCCCGCGACCCCACTGGCATCCGGGGTCCGCGAGCCGTGTCCGGAGTACCAAAAAAGGACTCGAGTGTTGGCTCCAGCGCGGGCAATCAGGTGATCATGAAAGGCGCGGACGAAGCCTGCGTGGGTGGCCTGTTCGTTTGTGAGGACCAGGATCTCGCTGCTTTTGAAGCCAAATTTCTTGGATTCTAGGATCTTGCGAATGCGCTGGATATCGTTGACGCAACCGTCCAAATTAGAAAAGGAAGCCGGAGGATCCAAATATTCGTCCACAGCCACCAAAAGGGCCAACCGCTTGGGAGCCTGAGCAGTGGCCTCTGGGGCTAAAGGCCCCAAAAGGGGGATCAAAGCGCAAATTGGGGCGAGTTTCATCATTCCCCTTATTTATACCGGGTTCTTTCGCCTTTCGCCGGATCGATGGAATATCCTGAAGATGAGACATGGTTCGGCAAGCAGGCCCCCGCCCACGACGGCCGTTTCCTGTTTGGGCTTGGGTCATCCCCGCGTCCCTACTGGCGGCTGCTCTGTGGATTCATTTCCGCACCCCCACGGATCCTTCCGTTGGGCCCGAGGAAATGGAAGTTCGGGTCAGTGGAGGCCATCGTGGCCTGACGGCCCAAGGGGAATCCCTCTTGGTTTTTGCCGATCCTGAACCGGTGGATTTGGAAAGCTTGATTCAAAACGCCGAGATGGTCGTGGGCGCCAAGGTGGAAAGCGCGACCCCCGTGATGCGTGAGGATGATTCCATGTTGGAGACTCACTACACCTTGACCATTCGCCGCCCCTACAAGGGATCGGCCCCCAGCATCCACGAGGTGGTTTTGCCAGGTGGGGTTCTTGAGGAAGCCGATGGTTCCACCCGTCGGGCCGACATTGTGGGTTTGGGCAATCTGGAAGTCGGCAAAAAGTACATCCTGTTTTTGGGGCCCCCGGGTGACGAAGGATGGAGCCTTCCTGTGGGGATGTTGCAAGGAATTGTGGAGGTAGACGAGGGGGTTGGCCGTGTATTGCGGCGTTTTCATGACGGCACGGGCGAGGCCGATGTATTGGAGGATTTTCGAGCCAAGGTGACCGAACTGGCGAATCGTCTTCCCGCTGGCCCAGCCATTCGTAGCGCAGATGGCGATCGTGGTGCCTCCGCTCCGGGCATGCGCAAAAAGACCCCTGCCGCCGAAGTGGATCCTGTGCCTGAGCCCGTCCTGGAGGACCCAGCGCCCGGCGTGGATCCTCTCGTCCTCTTCTTGATGGGCCTTGCCCTCATCAGTGCTCTCGTTCTTTGGCGTGGCCGTCCTGTTTTGGTGGAGCACAAATCGTGAAAAAATTTCTCCGCCTTGCTCTTGCCATTCTTGCGGTCCTGGTTTTTGGCGTACTTCCGGCCGAGGCCTATGTTCGCATCAACATCGGTGGTAAGAATTTGAAGTGGAACTCCTGGCCGGTGTCTTGGCGGATTTCAAAATCAGCACCCAGCGGATTTACCGATAATTCCTGGAAAACAGCCATCCGTAAATCCTTCGAAGTTTGGGAAAATGCTCCCGGCTCAAAAATTCAATTTTCGGAAAAATCACAGACTTCCTCCAAGAATATCAAAAGCAGTTCCACCCATTTGGTCTATTTCGACAAGACCAACACGTCGGGGTTGTTGGGCCAGGGGAACAGTTCCTTGGTCGCAGTAACTTGGATCAGTTACATCAAATCCACTGGCGCCATTACCGACGCCGACATCGTGTTTAACGACAAGAATCACGATTTCACCTTTACCGGGGAACCGGGAAAATACGACATCATGGATGTCATGACCCATGAAATTGGCCACTTCGTTGGCTTGGATCATGCCCCCGTTTTGGCCGGGACCATGTGGCCATATGTTTTTACCAGTCAAACCTTGCATCGATCGCTCACCGACGATGACGCGGGCGGTGCCCGCGCGATTCGCTCTTCGGGGTCCGCTGCTTCTCTGTCCGGAAAACTAAAAAAGAGCGACGGGTCTGCGGCAAAGGGGGCGCTAGTTGCTGCGGTGAGCGCCCTGGATGGTCGTCTTCGAGGATCTTGTTTTTCGAACAATAGTGGAAACTGGTCCATCGATGGTCTCCCTGCCGAGTCCTTCTACGTCTATGCCACTCCGCTGGATGGGTATATGACGAAGGCGAATATGACCGGGGATGCGTCCGTCCAGAAAAAATTTGGTTCCACTTTTTACGGCGGTTGGCCCAGCCCCAGTTTTTTCACCGCCTCGGGTGGTGGCTTCAATTGCGGAACCCTGACCCTGGATGCAGATCGCACCTTGCGGGACACCATCGGTGCCACCCGCCCAGCCCTGGCGGCGGCGGCCCCCGGCCA
>CAYXFZ010000085.1:0-2952 GCA_964464385.1 uncultured Planctomycetales bacterium | reverse complement strand
TTCTTCCGTGCTGACGATTTCTGGGTCTGGTTTCACCACGGGGGGGATGACCGCAACTTCGATGGCTCCCAGTTCCGTCCTTTCCGCCTTTGCCGTTTCGAGTTTTAGTACGACCGCGACCCTTGCGATTGCAGTTTCTGCAAGTGCCCCAGTTGGGGTGTACGACATTTTCTTGACCAATCCTTCCGGTCAATTCGAACCCATCACCGCCGCCGTCGAAGTAATCGCTCCGACTCCTGTGGTGACTGCAGTTTCAGGTGGGACTGGTTCAACTTCTGGCGGCGAATCCGTTACCGTGACGGGGACTGGTTTCCAGAGTGGTGCTTTCGTCATGTTTGGCGGCAAAGAAGCGGTCGTGACCAACTTTGACGATGCAACTGCCCTCAAGGTGACCACTCCTTCCGGATCCGTGGGCACCGTGGATGTTCGTGTCCACAATCCTGACGGTCAGGTTGCTTTGGGCGCGGAAGCTTGGCGTTACGCCGATATTCCCGTGGTGACTCGGGTCTTTCCCTCCGCTGGGCAGGCCTCCGGTGGCACAAGTTTGGTCTTGGAAGGATCCAACTTTGATGAGCAAGCTACGGTTCTCTTTGATGGTTCCATTGCCAATTCTGTCGTTGTCGAGAGTTCCTCCAGAATGTTGGTCACGACCCCAGGAGGCCCCTTGGGGGAGGTCACGATTACTGTGACCAATCCTTCAACCGATCCCCAAGATGTTTCCGGAGCATTTTCTTATGTCAGTGCCGCCGATCCCTTGATCCTTGGATTCTTTCCCATTTCTGGGGATGAGGCCGGTGGAGAAGAGCTTCGCATCAATGGTCAGAATTTGACCGCGACGTCCTCTGTTCGTTTCGGAAGCGCCTCCAAGGGCGCCGTTGCCGCAGGCGTAACGGTGGAAAGCTCGGCTAGCGTAGTGGCCGTGGCTCCAAAGCAGTCTTCAGGATCCTATCCCATTGAAATCATCTTTGCCAACGGTCAAGGTGCCGTGGCCTCGGCATCCTTCTCGGTTTCTGGAGGGCCCGGCTCTTCCTCAAGATCTTCGGGCGGCGGTGGCGGTTGTGGAGGTCTTGCCGATTCTCCCGATTTCTCCTGGTTGTTTGTTGCTGCTCTATTCGTGATTCTTTCCCGTCGCTCTCGTTCCCATCCCTTGTCATGTCGTCGCGCAGAACCTTCCTCCTAGTCAGTCTCCTCTTGGTGGCCCTGGTCACCCTTTGGTTTGTTTTTCTCCGCCCCGGAAAAGAACCGGTCGTTCCTGATGTGGATTTTTTTGACCTGGATGCCGCCAAATCCCGAGGCTCGATCGTTCTGGAAGATGCCACCTTCGTGCTGGATCCCGGATCTCTTTCGGATCCAGTGGGATCCGCTCTCGCTGGGGTGATGAACTTCGGTGGTCTGTCCAGCACTCACGATGCGTGGAGTGCTCTGGCTCCTTCTGGAGGTTTGTTGCGGGTGAACCTTTTGGTACACGAAGAAAATTTTGCCAATCAAATCGCTCCGCAAGTTTCCCGATCCAAGGCCGTTGGCAACAAGGTCCTGTTGACTGTGATGGGCACTCCCGATTCGCTTTCGAGTGGAGGTGGGCCGGATGATGGCCTTGGGATCCCACCCGGCGCTCGCATTCCGCCTTCGGATGCCACAGCTTGGTCCGATGAGGTCATTTCTCAGATCAACCAGTTGATCTCGGTCAGCGGATCCACGCCGGACTACATTGAGATTTGGAACGAACCCGACCGCTACGAATACTGGAGCGGCACCCTTGCTGACTACACCAGCCTTTACACGGTTGCAGCACCTAGAATTTCCGCAGCTTTCCCATCTGCCAAAGTGGGGGGCATGGGTTTGGCAGGCGCCGAGTCCACTATGGGAGGGACAGAAAGCGCACTCCTGAGTCTTGTGGACTTCTGTGTTTCGCAAGGGCTTCCTCTTCAATTCCTTTCCTGGCACAACTATGGCATGGGGTTGCAAATGCGTTTCAATGGCATCCCTTCCGCTTTACGGTCCCGCCTTGTTGCTGGTGGTCTCAGCGACGTGGAGTTCCTCGTTTCTGAATGGAACATCCGCCCCAACACAAATCACAAACCGGAGGAGTTTGATGGCTCACACGCCGCTGCAAACTTCGTGGCCATGGTCGCCGAGTCTGCTGCTCAGGGTATCGCCGGTAATATTTTCTTCATGCTTCACGATGTGGATGATCAAGGCGGGATTAATGACCTTCAGGGATTGGGCATGGGCGCCATTTCCGCGCATGGCATCAAAAAGCCGGTTTATCGAGTCATGGAACTTTTTCTCCCGACTGCCAACGAGTCGGTTGTTTCCGTAAGTGGACCAGAACAGGATCTTTCCGTCGCCGCTCATGCCACTTTGAGTGGTTCCCGTCTGCGCTTATTTTTGACGAATGACGTGGTGGATTTGGCTTGGGTGTTTGGCGAATCTTGCCGCCAACGTGGGATTCCGGCGACGGCTACTTTTGCTTTGCTGCGCCGCGCCAAGGCTTCCATCGGCAATCCTCCCAGCAAAACGCGATTGATGGCTGCAGGAGCCGATTCAAATCAGGCGGATCTCGTGCTGGAAGTTTGCGATGCCGTGATTGAGCAGGCGGGCGCCGTGATGTTCCCTCGACAATTTTCTGTGCAAGTCGAGGGCGGCATTGCCTCCATCGCCGGGATCTGGAAATTCGATGCGACCAACAATGCTCCTGCTGCCAGTCTGAGCATTCTGCAACCCCAACTTCAGGTCGTCGAAGATGCGGCCCAAGCCGCTGCCTTACAAGCCGCTCTGAACTATCTCCTTTCCCTGGGGCATTCCGTCACCGCAACAGATCTTGTTTCAGGTGATGCCGTGGTGATTGCCGCTGCTACCGGGATCCCCATGGATGATCTGGTGGTGGCCCAAGCAACCGGTGCTGCTGAGCTTCGCAAGGAACGAGTGCAATTAGCCACGTTCGAAGGATTG
>CAYXFZ010000084.1:7352-10542 GCA_964464385.1 uncultured Planctomycetales bacterium | reverse complement strand
CTCCCCCCCCACCAAGTAACCGCAATCCAGTCCGGCGCGACGCATGCCCCAGGCCAGCCAGGCGGTGATGGTCGTCTTACCATGCGACCCTGCGACCGCCACCGTCGGGCGCAAACTTGTGATTTCGCCCAACATTTCGGCATAAGTGAGGGCGCGGGCCCCCTGCTTCCGGGCTGCAGTCCAGAGAGCGTCCGTTTCCGGAACCGCCAGCGACCGCACGACCAGAGGAACTTCGGGTAGGGCCGCATCGGTTGGGCACGGCTGGAGCCCGGCGACCAACAAGGAATCATTGGCCTTCCAGGGCCTGGCATCGGCGCCATGCACCTCCCATCCAGCTTGCAACAAAAACTGGGCCAACCCTCGCATGCCACAGCCCCCCGCGCCGGCGAAAAGAACACGCCGCTTACCGGCTGGGGCCAAAGCATCCAAGGCCGAAAATCGACCGACGCTCGAAACCGGGGCAGGATCTACTGCCTGAGGGGAAGACATGCCTGGATCTTACGAAGAAACGTGGGCCAATTCCTCCAACAGGGTGGCGGCCCGGGATCCGCCCTCGGCCGGGGCCGAGACGGCGAGGGAATCCGCCATGGTTTGGCGCTCGCCAGGATCCAGCAGACAACGCAACAATCGATCGGCGGCGAGGGAATTCCAGGGATCGGCAAGCCAAACACCAGGCTCCAGGGCACGCGCGTTTCTTTCCTGCTGGCGGTCGGCGTGTCCGGCATAGGGAACAATTGCGGCGGGCAAATGATGCAACCACAACTCGGCCATGGTCGCCGCACCCCCACGACACAGGGCAAAGTCGGCGGCCGAATAGGCGGCCCCCATCTCGGAGCAATGATCCAGGACCACGGCTAGGCATGTGCCCTTTTGCACAGCGGCCCGCAGTCCCTTTCCCTTGCCCTTGCCACAGAGGGCCAAGAGTTGCACGCCCTCGTTGGCCAAGCGCGGCAGGAGGTAAATCACAATTTGATTGAGTTGTTCGGCCCCTTGGCTCCCGCCGGTCACCAGGAGCACGGGCCCTTCTGCCCGCAGGCCCAATTCCTGGCGGGCCTGATCCGGGTCCCGGGACCGCAAGGCGTGACGACCAATCGGACCCACCCAAGTGCCGCGGGCAAGCGAGGTGGCCACTTCGGGGAACAGGGTCAGTGTGGTTTTGGCAAAGGGCAAAAGGGCCCGCACCCCCCTGCCCAAGACCCGATTCCCTTCCAACAGAACCAAGGGTCGGCGGCGGCGTGCCGCCAGGGCGGCGGCACCCGTCCAGCCGCCAAGGCCAACGACGAGGTCGGGGCGAAAACGACGCGCTTCCTGCCAGGCCCTGCCCAGCGCGGGAAAGAGGGCCAAGCGCCGGTGCAACCGTCCTCCCTCCACTCCCAAGGGAGCGTGTTCCATACCCGGTCGCAAAAAATCGCGCTCAACTGCTCGGCCGCTGGTCAAGAAACGGCAACGGTGACCACGCGCCACCAAGGACTCGGCCAGGCCCAAGGCCGGGGCCAAATGGCCCCCCGTTCCCCCACCGACAAAGAGGAATTTCGCGCTCACGGCAGGGGAGGAATGCGCAAGGAAGAACCCACCCGCAAATCAGTGGGGTCATCCAGGCCATTGGCCCGCAAAATACGCTCCCATTCCCGAGAAGTGCCGTAGTAACGTTGGGAGATGGTGCCCAACACTTCATCCTCCAGTACGAGGTGCGTACGCCAGCCATCCGCATCCGCGGGTGCAAGGGCCGTCGTTGCCGAGGCCTCGCGGGCGGCACCTGCGCCCGCATTCCCGGTAGCCTTGGCGGTCCTCTGAAGCGGGATGCGAAGTTCTTGGCCCAACTTCAACTTGCGTGGATCTTGAATGCCATTGGCATTCGCCAAGACTTGCCAAGCCTCCGAACTGCCCATTTCCCGGGCCGCAATCTCGCCCAGGGTTTCGTTTTCCCGCACGCGAATGATCCGAAATGGAATCGGGTCCCCGACCGGTGTCGGACCCAAATCCAGAACACGGGCAGTGCCAGCCCTTGGCCGCGGCTTCCCCCCCGCAGGATGGGGCACAGGTGGTGCTCCGAAACGGGCAGGGTCGATGGTGAGCAGGCGTCGCTCTGGCGGCACCAAGTTGACGGCCGGCAAATCCCCGGGTCTTAGAAAGACCTCGCTGGGGGGCAAGTCCGGCGGGGATCCCACGCCCTTCATGAGGAGGCCGGCCGCGCCCACGGTCAGCAGGAGAAAGAGACTGATCAGGCCAGTGCGTTGGATTCGGTCCATTGAATCAGGTCGGAGACGGGCACCGCCGAGCGGCGCGAGACAAGAACGGCCCGAGCGGCAAGCCCGAGCAGAGCGGAGAGGGCCAGGATGGAGGTTCCACCTCGGCTGACAAAGGGCAAAGGGAGCCCCTTGGGAGGAATGAGACCGGTCACGACGGCCATATTGAGACCCGCTTGCAAGGAGACCATGAGGACGGCGGCGGCCATCAGTATTGCACCGTAACGACACTCGGCCCGGCGTGCGACCCGGAGCCCCAAAAGAGTGAAGGCCACGTAAAAACTCCAAACGAGACCGGTACCGACCAGGCCCCATTCTTCGGCAATCAGCGAGAGGATGTAATCGGTTTCTCCCTCGGGAACCCAACCTTGTTTCATGAGTCCCTCACCAGGGCCCATCCCGGTGAGCCCGCCGGCGGCAAAGGCCTCCTCGGCCCGAACCGCTTGGTGCGTCGTTTCGTCGCCAAAGAAACCCGCCAAACGAGCGTCCACATGATCGAAGAGGAAGAGCCCGATGAACAGGAGCGGAATCAAGAGCATCGTGAGTTGCCGCAGGAAGGACAGGGGCGCCCCGGCAAAAAACAAGATCAAGGTCGTGGCCACAGCCAAGATGACGACCGAACCAAAATCGGGTTGCAGGAGCACCGGTGCCATGCACAGGGCAAAGGCACTCATGAGGCGCCAGAGTTGCGGTGGTTGCGAGAGACGCAAGGGATCCCGGGCCGCCCAAGAGGCCACCCAGGCCGGCCATAGACACTGCAAGAGAACCGAAGGTTGAAAGACCACCCCCCCGATGCGCAACCAACGCCGCGCGGCATGACTCTCATGGGCAAGGCCAGGGATCACGACCATGGCCAAGAGCATCAAGAACGTGAGTCCTAAGAGCACGGCAGACAGACGACGAAATGCCTCGGGGGGAGCCCAGAAGAAGAGCAAAAAGGCACC
>CAYXFZ010000084.1:0-7342 GCA_964464385.1 uncultured Planctomycetales bacterium | reverse complement strand
GCAAACTCAAACGCTCCAAAGAATTACCGGGAACGGCGGACGATACCCCGGCAAAGAGCCCCATCAGGGCCAACATGGCAACGCAGGCAAGCATGCCCAAGAGCGGCGAGCGAATGGAAGAGGTGTCCGTCACCGCACTTTCAGGAGCAAGAGGCCGAGCGTGGCCGAGACCGCACCCCCGATCCAAAAGCGGGTCACAATTTTGGACTCGGCCATGCCCCGCAATTCAAAAATATGGTGCAGGGGTGCCTTGCGAAAGAGGCGTTTGCCGCCGGTAGCCCGGAACCAAAGAATTTGCAGAAGGCTGGTGGAGACCTCCAGCACAAAGACACCGGCCAACAAGGGCAGAGCAAACTCTTGCTTGGACACTAGGGCAAAGTAGCCCAACATGGCACCCAAGGGCAAGGAACCCGAATCACCGAAGAACACTTGCGCCGGGTGGCCGTTGAACCACAAAAAGCCCAAGGTGGCACCGATCAGAGCGCCGCCCAGGACAGCGACTTCACCGGCTCCAGGGATGAGAGGGAGGTGGAGATACTCGGCCCAATCGGCATGACCGACCATATAGACCGCAATGGTCAGCGCCGCGATGGCAATCAGACCCGACCCAGCAGCGAGACCATCCAGACCATCCGTGACATTGGCAGCATGGCTACATGCCAGGACCACGAAGGCCTCGAAGACAACGAAGAGAACGGGTCCGGCCCAGCCCCATTGCTCGGTGGCGGCAAAAACATCCTTCAAGATCGGGAAATAAATGCGACCAATTTCCGGACGACCCGTGCGTTCGCCCATGGACCAGAGCATCCAAGCGACGTAACCCGCCAGGAGAATCGTCAAGAACATTTTGGTGCGGCGGGAGAGCCCATTGCGGCCCCCATCCCGCCGCCACTTCACCCAATCATCCACAAAGCCCAGGGTGCCCATGCCCACCAAGAGCACGAGGCCCAACAAAACCAAAAGTTCTCCGGGATTGGCAAACATGAGGGTGGCAACCAGGATGGAACTGACCCAAAACACCCCACCCATGGTCGGGGTCTCCGATTTTCCCCTTTGCCGATGCAAGAGGGCGATCTCGGGATCATCACTGGCGCCAGCGTCCTCCTGCACTCCAGCCCGGCGCAGGGCCCGAATCACAGGACCTCCCAAGGACAAGGCCACGATAAATGCAAAACCGGCGGCCAAGGCCGCACGCACCGTGATGTACGAAAGCACATGAAACGGGGCCCACCAGGATTCAAGAGTTGGAACTAGCCAGGTAATCATGCCGGCACGGGAACAGGGGAAGTCAGCGGAGCAACGAGAAGATCCAATCTCTCGGCCCGCGAGGCCTTGAGCAGGATCACGGCATCCCTGGCCAAGGGGACTTGGAGGCGCAAAACCGCCGCCGCGGCATCGGCCACCGTGCAGGTGGCAAAGGGAGCACCCGCTTGGCGGGCCGCGTCCACGATCCATTGGCCGCCCGGGCCCACCCCACAGAGCAAGGTCAAGGGGAGCGCGGCGGCGGCGACCCCAAGAGCACGGTGTTGCTCCTCGGAATCACGACCCAATTCATGCATCGTCCCGAGCACGGCCAGACGGGGCCCAGACCCGGGCCAAGTAGCCAGGACCCGTAGGGCAGCGCGGATCGAAGTGGGGCAAGCGTTGTAGGCATCGTTCAAGACCGTGAGGGAATCGCCCGTATGAATTTGCAAGCGGCCCGGAGGACGAGACAAGGTGCCCAAGCGAACCCGGAGATCTTCGTCGGACACCCCAAAGCTGCGAGCAATTTCGGCCGCAACGGCCAAGGTCGCCAGTTCGTGGTCGGCCACGACGGGCACCGTGACCCGTCCCAAAGAATCAAAATCCGCCGATCGTTGGCCCGGGGGTCCGGTGATTTGGGTGAGATCCAAGTCCACAACTCGAGGTGCCGTAGACGCCGGCAGGGCCCGGTGTGCCCGCAGGAATTCCAAGGTGCTGGATTGGGTCCACCAAGAGCTGGCCGCGGCAACCAATTTGGCCTTTTCTTGGGCCACGGTGGCAAGATCTCCCAAGCCCTGAAGATGCACCCCCGCGAGCGGGGTCAACCAGGCCGCATCCGGCCGCGCGATGCTCAGGAGCAGTTCCATTTCACCCGGATCATTGATGCCATATTCCAGCACCATGTGCTGAGTCGTCGCGGGCGCGGCCAGAATCGCCAAGGGAAGACCGATCTCAGAGTTGTAAGACGCCGGGGCCGCGTGCACGCCAGATTTCGGACCCCCCAGCAGATGGGCCAGCGCATCTTTGGCGCCCGTTTTTCCCAGCGAACCGGTAATCCCAAACACGGGCACATTCAGAAGGGCTAGGGATTGACGAGCCAACTCTTGCAGGGCCAGAAGAGTGTCCCCGACCTCCAATAAGGGCAGGTCAAGCGGGGCGGAATCCGGCCGACGGGAAACGATCGCCGCCCCAGCACCCATTTGTTGGGCCTGCGCCAAGTAATCATGGCCGTCCACACGAGCTCCAGGCAGGGCCACAAACAGACAGCCTTGCCGGATCCTGCGACTATCCACCTCAACACCGGCGAAGCAGGAAGAGGGGGTTTCCCCAAGAGAACACGAGGGCGGGAAAGAAAAACTCGCGCCCAAGCAAGCTTCCACTTGTGCCACAGCCAAGCCAACATGCCGGCCCTGCAGCGCACTCAAACCAGACACGCGACCGCCTCCCGCAAGTGCACGGCGTCATCAAAGGGATGCCGCACCCCGTGAATTTCCTGGTAATCCTCGTGCCCCTTGCCAGCCACCAGCAAAACATCTCCCGAGGCCAGTTGGGCCACCGCCTGTGGAATGGCTACGGCTCGATTCACCTCTTCTTGCAAATCCGCCGAGGTGGCCCGCACACCCGCGGATACTTGTTGGACGATGGCCTCGGGATCCTCGGTGCGGGGATTGTCAGAAGTGACCAAACACCAATCAGCGCCGCGGCCCGCCGCTTCTCCCATGGCCGCACGTTTGCCCGGATCTCGATCGCCGCCAGCACCAAAGACCACCCCAACCCGGGACCTAGGATGCACCTCGCGCAGGGCCTGAAGTGCGCGAGTGAGAGCATCCGGAGTATGGGCGTAATCCACGTAGAGCGCCCACGGAGATTGCCGAGCAATGCGCTGCAATCGACCCGGTGCGGCCGCCGATTTTGCGAGCACCTTGGCGGCCCGTTCTGGCGTCAGGCCAGCAGTGCAAGCAAGGGCAAAGGAAAGCAGAAGGTTTTCGGCATTGAAGCGACCCACCAAGGAACTGGTCAGCGTGACCTCCCCCAACACTCCCTGAATGGACAAGCGGAGACCCTGGAGATCCGAGTTCAGAGTGGCCCACAAATCGGCGGGCCGGTTCAGGGCATAGGTGAGCGTTTGGCAACGAGACCCAGCACAAGCTTGAGCGATGTTCTCATCCCCCAAGGGAATCCAAGCGGGCGAATCCTCGGGGAGGGCATGCACCAAGCGGGCCTTCGCCCGAGCATAAGTTTCCATATCCAGGTGGTAGTCCAGGTGATCCCGACTGAGATTGGTCCACGCTGCCGCGTTCCATTCCAATCCATCCAGACGGTGTTGGTCCAGGCCATGAGAGGAGGCCTCCAGCACCATGGCCTTGGCGCCGCGATCCTGGGCATCGGCCAAACAATTTTGAACTTCGTCTGCGCTCGGCGTGGTGTTGGAGGTGTTCCGTTCCCACCCCTCAAACTGAAAACCCAGGGTGCCGAGTCGCGCACAAGAGAGACCCGCTCGATTCAGGGCCTGCTGAAGCAAATGTACGCAGGTGGTCTTGCCATTGGTGCCCGTTACTCCGGCCAAGAAGAGGGATTGGGAAGGAGAGCCGGCCAAAGTGGCGGCAACTTGGGCCGCCAGGGGCCGTGCAGGGTCGGGAACGACCCATTGCGGAAGAGGGCAGGAGGGCTGGACCTCCGTCAGCAGGACCGCCTTGGCCCCGGCAACAACCGCATCCTGGACATAGGTGGAACCGTTCGACCGCGCACCCGACAAGGCACAGAATAAATCCCCGGGTTGCACCCGGCGAGAATCAAAGCAGGCCCGGGCGAGATCGGGGTTGGGGTTGGCGGCAGAATCCGCAGGGGGAATCAAAATTCCCCCAAATTTCCCGACAAGCTTGGCCAACAGAGTCCTCACGACCCCGACAACTTACCGCCAGAGCCCTCCCATTCCAAAAAGCATCGGGCCAAGATGTCTCGTACGGCCGGTCCGGCCACTTTCGAGCCATAGTGTTCCTTCCCGTGTGGGTTCTCGGCCAGCACGGCCACAATCCACTGCGGATCCACCAACGGGGCAAAACCCACGAAGAGGGAAGCGTATTGGCCGGCCTCGTTGCCATGGGTTTTTTGAACCGTACCGCTTTTGCCCCCCCAGCGAAATTTTTCCTGGTGGAGCCAGCGGCGACGCGGATGCTCCACCACGTCCACGAGAGCCCCGCGGATCAAGGCCGCCACTTCAGGCGGCACGGCCCGCCTTCCTTGCGGGCGTGGCCGATCCAAGAAGAGTCCGGGTTCCCGCAAGATTCCATCCCCGGCCATGGCCCCGTAGGCAGCAGCTAGGCGCACTAAGGTCGTTTGCACTTGATGACCCATGGAAACCGCAGTAACCGTCCAGCGGGTCTTGGCCCATTGCGATTCGCTGGGGCGCAAAATATGGGGATCTCGCCCGGGCAAACCGGATGGCCCAAAGAGTCCAAAGTTGGAAAATGCGCGTTGCAGGCCCGCGGCGCCCAAGCGCAGGCCAATCTTGCCGGCGCCAATGTTGGAAGAGTGGAGCAAAACACCGTGCCAATCCAGGGGTTCGTCGGGCACTCCAAGTGCGTTGTGGATCGGTGGGGACCTAGGCCCCCGAATGCGCCACTTGCCCCCCTCCTGAGAAAATCGTTCGCCGGGAGAAATTGCCCCTTCGGCGAGGGCCGTCGAGACCACGAAGGGCTTAAGGGTGCTACCCGGCTCGAAGGGCCATTGGCCGGGGAAAGACAATCCGATCAGGTTGCCCAGGGCATCGCGCGCGCCCTGATCCAAGTGCCCTGGATCAAAGTCGGGCCAGGCCCCGGCCGCCAAAATATCACTGGTCTTGACGTCCAAAATCACACCACTGACCCAATCTGGACGATGCTCTAGGGCCAATTCGAGAAGTTCTTCGCGTAAGAGATTGCCCATATGGGCATCCAAGGTCGTGCGAATGTCCGCCGGTGGCCGTGCATCCCGAACATCCAGAAGGGGGTCGGCACCAAAACTTCGGGCCACAGGTTTCGCCACCCGATGTCCTTGCACCCCGCCGCTCAGTTGGGCCTGACAGGCAGCCTCCAACCCGAGGCCGCCGACACGTTGGCCATCCTCATTCTCACGCAAGAAGCCCACCACGTGAGCCAAAGTTTTTCCTTGCGGATAACTGCGCAGGGCCGTTTCGCGTAATTGCAGGCCACTTGCCGGCATGCTCTTCAAGTGGGCAAGAAGCCGAGAGGCCGTCCCGCGGGACAGCCCCCCGGCAATCATGGAGTAGGTGCGCCCGGGATCCTGAAGCTTTCTCATCAAATCCCCCAGCTGGACCCCTGCGAGCTCAGCCACAGGCTGAAGCTCAAGACGCGCCGCTTCACCAAGAAGGGCGCGAGTCGGACGCGTGTAACGCCGCTCTTCGGGTGGTAAATCCAAAACCAAGGAATAGGCCGGCAAATCGGCCGCCAGCAAGCGCCCATGACGATCCAAGATGCGGCCACGAGGGGGTGTCAAGAGTTGCACCACCTCAGCCCTGCGTTGCACGGCATGGACCCGCACCGTTTCCGGAAAGGCTTGCAGTTGAATGAGGCGAAAAAGTACGGCCAAGAACCCGAGGGCCATCGGCCACAGCAAAAAGCCGGGATTCAGGGGAGTGAGGCGGTGCTCCAACTTGGCTCAGAGTTGGGAAAAGAGAGGAGGTGAAGAAGTGGCTACTCGGCGGCGCGCGGTGAGGGCCATGGGTGCCGAACGGTCGGCGTAGGCAACCTCCAGTTCGGCCAACTGAAGTCGGGCCTGGTCGCGTTGACGGAGGGCCACCATGGCCCGGGAAGAAGAGGCACTGGCCTCATTGCGCAAGGAAAGCGTGGCCAGGATTTCAATCACGGCCAGGAGGAGAAGGCCCAGGGCACGGCAACTCATGGGCATGCCTCCGGGTCGCGAACCAAGCACCGCAGTCGAGCACTGCGTGCCCGCGGATTCTCCCGTTTCTCACGAGCAGAAGCACACACACCCTTGGCGTGGGGCAGGCTATGGCCACCCTCGCGGAGTTGGTGGCGAAAGGCCTGCTTGACCAAGCGATCTTCGAGGGAGTGAAAGCTGATCGCGGCCAGGCGCGCACCGGGCGCCATCAATCCGGGTGCGATATCCAGCAGGGCAGAAATTTCATCCAGCTCATGATTGACGGCAATGCGCAGGGCCTGGAAGGTGCGCGTTGCCGGATGAATGGAAGCCCGTCCCCGAGGCACAATCCTAGAAACCAAATCGGCCAACTGGGTTGTGCGAAGAAGAGGGCCAAAGCGGCGGGCCCGCACCACTTCATGGGCTAAGCGCCGGGCATGGCGCTCCTCCCCGTATTCGCGAAACCAAGTTTCCAATTCCTCCGAACTGGCCGTGGCCAAGAGGACCCCAGCGCTGGTCTTTTGGGTCGTGGCATCCATACGCATGTCCAGCGGCCCGTCCTGCTGGAAAGAAAAACCCCGTTCCGCCTCTTCCAGTTGATCCGAGGAAAGACCAAAATCGGCCAACAAGCCATCGAATTGGCCACCCCAAGAAGTGGGCAGATGTTCGGCCAGGGCCGAGAAGGGTGCGTGGACAAACTGGACGCGATCGCCGAATTCTTCGAGGCGAAGTTGGGCTCGGGTGAGCGCATCCGCATCCCGATCCATGGCCAAAAGTTTCAGCTTGGAAGAGGAGGCCAGGAGGGCAGCGGCATGCCCCCCCCCACCCACGGTCGCATCCACGAAACGGTGGCCAAGTTCAGGTTGCAAAGCAAGCATGCATTCTTGGAGAAGAACCGGCTGATGAATGCTGCGCTGAATGGATTTGCGGGGGCGTGGCATATGGCGACAAACGAGGATCACTTCACGTCGCCAGAGTGGGGGCCACCGCGTAAGAAAATGGCGGCCTGTTCCAGGTAGGTGTCCCGGGCACCTGCGGCCCGCTCCTGCCACAAGTCAACGTCCCAAATCTCAATGTGATCAAAGACACCCAGGACCACGACCTCTTTGGCCAAGTGGGCATGGTGTCGCAGAGCCTCTGGGAGCAGGAGTCGGCCCTGACCATCCAGGGACTGGGTGCTCGTCAGACCACTCACCCCACGCATGACATTGGCAAACTCTTC
>CAYXFZ010000083.1:6065-10724 GCA_964464385.1 uncultured Planctomycetales bacterium | reverse complement strand
GGTCGTCCTCCGGTTTTTGGGCCGTGCCGAGGATGAATTTCGTCTCAGCCTGAAACTGGAGGCCGGTGCCGAGGTCCGCGCTCTGCAGGTACACCAGGCCGATGAGTCTGCTGTTGCCCTGCTACCCAGTAAGGATGGCCGTCGGCATGCTTCTGCTGCGGGCAATCTCTTGCTGGAGGGATTGGGTGGATCGGCCCTCTTGCGGGCCTCCTCTCCCCAAGGAGAATGGCTCGAGGCGGAGGTTGGCCTGCGTTTTGAACCTGGGGAGACCCCTTGGTTGCAACTTTCCGGGGAGGGTCCCTTGCTCGTGTTGACGGCAGAGGAACCCTTGGGCCCGACCCCAGGATTGACCATTGCCGGTGCTACTGGACTTCTTTGGCAAGGGGATCAGCGGCTCTGGATGACTTTTACGACACCCGTTCTTTTGCGAGCGAACCGTGAGGGTGTTCTGCTCATGTCGCCCTCCAAAATTCTTTTAGATTGGCAACTTTCCCAACCTTTGGCCGAGGCCGCTCGCTTGGATCGGCGGATTCAACGGATGGCTCAGCAGGGACAAACGGCCGCCTTGCTCCAGGCTGTGGCCGAGCTTTTGCACCGCTGGCCTCTCGACGCGGATCAAGTGGAACGGGCAGAGGCCCTGCGAGCCGAGGCCATTCTTCGGGGTCGAGACGATCTCACACAACTGGAATTGGCCACGGCGGAAGCTCTCTTTTTGGGTGCCGTCCAAGAAATGGGGCGGGTAGCCCAGACAGCAGATGCCTTGGCGCAGGCCCTCCCGCAAACCGATCTCGCAGATGCTGCTGTGGCAATGGCGCAGACCCTTCGCGCCGAGTCGGCCCAAGTCAGCCAGGTTCGCAATCAACAAAGGTTGGATTATCGCCGGCGGCTCATGGCCCTTTTGAAGCGGGAATACCCTCTACTCGCGGCCTGGATCGAAAAGGAGGGGAAAGGATGAGTCGTGGAAGTGGATTGGACGTCGGCGCTTGCGGGGTTCGTTTGGCTGAGATCCAAGCTCGCAAGGGCAACTTCTCTCTGACGCGCTATCACTCCGTACCGGTGGATGCGGGTGAGGATGCCTGGGATGTTGTCGCCGAGGCCTTTTCCACCTTGCGCCAAAGGCCGGCACCGGTTCGCGTTGGTGTTGGGGGTGGAGATGCCATGTTGCGTTACCTGGCTGTTCCCCAAGTCGAGGACTGGCGGCTGGAGCGCTTGATGGAATTCGAAGTGCGAGAAATTGAGGAGCGTGCGGGCGCCACTCTTGCCTCTTCCTTCAATGTCTTGCCTGTGCCCAAGGAGTTGGACGAAGATGACACCGTTTTGTTGGGCATGGTCAAGGAAGATCTCCTTGAGGGCGCCATGGATGCTTGCGGCAAACTTCCGGTGCAGGGATTTTCCCCCTCTGCCATTGCCCTCTACAACGCATGGTTGGCCCTAGGAGATCACCTTCCCTCCACGACCCTCTTGGTGGCCGTCGGTGCCACGAGTTTGGATCTGGTTTTGGTGCGCGGCGCCGAACTTTGGTTCGCCCGCAGTGCCAGAACGGAATTGGGGAATCGGGACGCCACCTTGGCGCGCAACTTGGGGACGGACCCAGGCCGTGCCCGCAATTTGATTGAACGGCATTTGGATCTTCGACTCTTGATCGGTGAGCGCGGAGTTTCGGAAACCGAACGGGTTACGCGTCCTCTTGCAGGCCTGTACGAACCCCTGCCCACCCTCATGTCCGGCATGGCGGCCCTCTGTCGAGCGCAGGCCCGGCTTCAGGATGTCACGATTGACCGCATCCTGCTTACAGGTGGGGGTTCCTCAGCTCGTGGATTGGCCGAGTTCGTGCATGGCCGTACAGGTCTGCCCTGCGAGATTTGGGATCCTTCGCAAGAAATTGGTGCCGAGGATCTCCCCGCCGATCAATTGGAGGCCCTGGAGACCGATGGTCCTGCCAGCGTCATTGCCCTAGGCTTGGCCCTTTCCGCTGCGGATTCGGATCTCTATGCGCTGGAAATTCTGCCTGTTGCAGCTCGCCGCAAGCGGGACTTTCAGCAGAAGGGAGTGTTCCAATACTTGGCGGGTGGTTTGGCCATTGCTTGGTTGGTTGCCAACTTTATTTCCGCTTCTGCCAAGGCGGACGACCTCGAAGCAGTGGCTCGAAAATTCAGTCGCCAAGCATCCGTGGCCAAGGAGCAGGATCGTCTTGCGGACGAATTGGAGAATCAAATGGCGGCTTCTTCCTCCTTGCTGGAAGACTTACGAAATCGGCGGAGTGTTGCAGGTGCTCTCCGGGCCATCTTGGATGGCCTCGGTTCCTGGTTGCCGGAAAATTTATGGGTGGATGGATTGGAAGTTGAGCTGGGGCAGGGCAAGGATTGGGGCCTAGAGGGGCGCACCGTGCCCGTGGTCCTGATTCGTGGGGCTGGCGAAGATCGATCTCGTCGTGCCGCAGACGCCTTCACCCAATTTGGCGATCGTTTGATTGCGGTCCTGCCGGGTGGTGAATCCGCGGTGCAGTTGTCCGGATCGAAGCGGGGGAGGCTCTTTGAATGGACCCTGAAGGCAGTTCCCTTGGATCCTTGGCCTGGCACGGAACTGGAAAATGAGGACGACGATTCATGAATGTGGACGTTCTTCTTCAGGAGCACAAGCGTTTCTTGATCGGCGCCGGACTCGGCCTGATTTTTTTCCTGGTGGCGAAGGGTGTCCTGGAATCTGGACCGGATGGTCGAAAAACATCCGCCACCAGTAATTTGAGGGTCTCTCGCAGTGCCTTGCAGGGCCAACATGCGGACCGAAATTCCGTTGCCCAAGCGCGGGTGCGTCTTGGCGAATTGAATGATCTGGTGGTTCGATTGGCCGCATCAACCCTGCCCCCATTGCCCCAGGAATACCGACCCGCATTTGGGGTCACGCCCGCTCGACATTATTTAGAATTCACCTCGGCACGGCGGGAAGAAATTGTCACCTTGGCTCTGCTCCGGGACGTGCAGATTGACGAGTCTTTGGGCTTGCCGCCGGTTTCTCCTACCCAGCCGCAGGTCCAAGAGCGGGCACTCCGCGGTTTCTTTGTCGTAGAGAAGGTGGTTCGCCTGTCCGTTGCTCACGGTGCCCAGTCCATCGAGGATCTTCGCATTGGCACTCGCCTGTCGGCGCGCCGGGCCAAGGGTGGCGTGGAGGGAGTGTTGTCCACAACGCCTGTGGAAATGACGGTGGCCTTGGCCGATGCTCAATTGGCCCCATTTGTTTCCGCCTTGGTGGATCATGATCCTCCTCTTGGCTTGATTCGGTTGGCTGTTCTTCCGCTGAGCCGAGACGGGCTCCGACGCGTTGTCTTGGAATGCGGAGTGGGTGCGCCGCCGCTTTCCCCAAGCGAGGAGGACCTGCCATGAACCGAGAACGCGGCCTCTTCGTCCTCGTCCTTCTTCTTTTGGCTATCTTGAGTCCGAAGTTTTTCCAGGCTGGTGATCCTGTTCGCATCCGAACGGGTCACCGGGATCTTTTGTTGCCCACGGTCGGGGGACTGAATTCGGTTGCTCGATTACCCAAGGACATTCGTCGAGGTGATCCGTTCCGCGAACCTCGGGAAACGGAACCCTTGCCCCAATTGCCCTTCGTCTCCCCGCCATTGCCGGCCCTGGAGTCCCTGTTGCCGCCGACCTTGCCGGATGTGGGCCCTAATCAGTGGCCTCAGGCCCTCTTGCTTGTCCCTGCACCCCTTCCTGGAGAAACGGACGAATTGGTGGATCCGGAGGCCGAGGACTTGGAAATTGTCGAGGATGCTCTTCCGGATCCTCTAGCTCCGGCAGAATTGATTCCGCAAGAGGGGGACTGGGCCCGTAGCTTCGATCAAGTTCGCCTGGATGCGCTCACAGTTTTGTGGGGTCGCATTCTCAACGACAATCGCTGGGATCTTGTTGCCGGCGAGGACACCCTTTCGTTTCAGGAAGTCGATCCCGAAAACGGAACCGATCGATTCGCTCCGCAACAACTCACCCCCGATCGTTATCAGTCCTTCGCCTTTGCCTCCACCTTGCGCAATGAGATTGAACTCAAGGTGCGGGCTGTGGGCCAAAGTTCTGGCAGTATCCCCGAACGACTCGAGTTGGTGCGATGGTTATTGGAACAGGGCAATGTAGATGGCATCGCTTTTTTGCGGGCCGAGGATTTGGCTGTCAAGACCATCGCATTGGCCTCGGATGACATTGCGGTTTGGTTGGCCTTGGGTAGCGTCCTGGAGCGCACATTTCGCCTTGACGAGGCGGCGGCCCTCTATGGAGGAATGATTGGTTTGCCTCTTGCCGGTGCGCCACCCTTGCCCGTGGAATTGAAGCCCGGTCGTTTTTCGCGGATGGCCGCTCCCCGCGTGCGGCTCGGTGGTTTGTGGGAAATCCTGGGGCTGGATGAAGAAGCCGAGTCGCAATACCGGGCGGCACTTGGTCTGATGGATGGGGATCCTGCACCCACCCGGGCGCTGGGTGGACTCCTGGTGGGGATGGGGCGGGCCCAGGAAGCCGTGGATTTCCTGCGCCGGGGAGAGAACTTATATTCGGTTCGCACTTCTGCTGCCGCTGGTGAGCATGGATGTCGTTTGGGTCGCGCCCTGCTGGCCACCGGTGATTTCTCTGCCGCTCGCAGTGCCTTCGCCCGGGTCATGCGGACCACCCGGGA
>CAYXFZ010000083.1:0-6055 GCA_964464385.1 uncultured Planctomycetales bacterium | reverse complement strand
CAATCAGGCCGGAACGTCTGCAGCCTGTGGGGAAATTTCCTCCCTCTATTTTGCGGCCGACTTTGCTACTGCCTTTGACGCTGCCGAACGTCATATTGCAACGTATGGGGCCGATTGGCGCCTGCTCCTCGGGCGTGGTCTTGCGGCCGGGGCCCTGGGCAATCCCGCAGGGGAGGTCGTGCGCGACCTTCGCGCGGCGGTGGCCAGTGGCGGTGCCAAAGGTGCTCCTGCACAAGTGGCCTTGGCCTTTTGGTTGGATGTGCAGGGTCACGGTGATGAGGCGCGGGCTACCCTGGATCGTGCCCTCGAATTGGATCCTGGAATTTCCTATGGCCGCTGGCTTTGGGCGCGCTTTTCGGCCCGGGAAGGCAATGCCGTTTTGGCCCGAGAAACCTTGCGGGATTTGGTTGCCGAGGCGCCGGCCTGCGCTGTGGCCCTGGGAGATCTGGGTTGGCTGTTGCGCGACGAAAACCGTAGGGAACTGGCCGACGTTGCCATGCGTCGCGCCATTCGCGAGGCCCCTCAATGGTTGGGTATGGCCCTGCGTCGTGGCCTGAACCTTTTGGAACTTGGTCGGATCGAGGATGCGCGGCTTGTTCTTGAGAACACTCGCGGGGATTTGGTGAATCCCGCTCGCCGTAACATCTTGGCCTGGGCGGCGTATTTAGAGGGGGATCTTCAGGGGGCGAATGGTGAGTTTGCTCTCCTGCAGGATGCGATGCGGGGTTCTGAAGAAGACCCTCAGTATTTGTTTGCTCAAGAGTGGCAAGACCGTTTGCTGCAACATTCTCAAATGGTGCGTTGGCTGGATCCATTTGATGGCGATACGCATCGTCCTGCCTGGAACTTGAGTCGAGATGCGCGTTTGGGTGTGCAGCCTCGGGTGCGGGGTGGGCACTTGCGAATCGCCGGTACTCACACCAAGGCAGGCATGACCCGCGCCTTTCGTACTGTTCCTGCCCTGGCCTTCCAGTCCGCCGAATTGGTGTTTCAAGTGGGACCCAACAATCGTGCCGAAACCGGGGTTATGCTCTCCATCGAAACCGCTCGTCGGCAAAGTTGGAGCCTGCAATTGTTGCGCACCCCGGAAGGTGCCATTCGGTGGGTTTCGAGATCGGGGAACAAGGAGGACTTTGGCGACACCCCCCTCCGGATTCCTGCAGGAGAACCCGTGGCAGTGGCCTTTTTGGTCAATCGGGAGCAATCACCCCCCATTTTGACCGTCACCGTGAATGGTGTTGTGGTCTATTCTGAGACGGAGGCCCGGTTGCGCACGCCCTCGGGCGAAATCTACGTGGGTCTTTACGCCGTGACTCGCAACGCCCTGCCGGTGGATGTTGCGGCCGATTCCGCATCCTTGATTTACTCTTTGCCATGATTCTTCACCGAGCTTCTTGCCGCGGTTTCACCATCTTGGAATTGATGGTTGTATTGGTAATCCTTGGCATTCTGATGGGTGCCTTTGTGATTTCCGCTGGCGGTATTTTCCGCAAGAGTGCTGAGCGAGAAGCTGCCACCAGACTCACTCGCTTGGCCGCCGCGATCGAGGAGCATCGTCAGATCGAGGGCGGATTCCCAGACGACCACCTTCCTTCCGGATCCGGTGGCAGTGAACACAACGGTGGTGCCGAAGCTCTGTTTCTGGCTCTTTACGATCCGGCCTACTCTGGTTCTCGCCCGGGCCAAGATTGGCTTGTCAATACCGACAACGATGCCACCCGCAAACCGAGGACCACTTTGCCAACCAAAGATCTTTGGGAATTTGGTGATCCTTGGTTGAACCCAATCGTTTATTTTGAAAGTTTGCACTACGGCGAAGAACGCCTCGTGCTCGCCGGTTTGGACGGTTTGCTAGACGAGCAAAATGTGCAGGCCATGCGCCATCCTCGTACCCAGGGTTGGGAGGCCCCGCAGGGCTACCAGTTGATCTCGGCAGGCCCCGACGGCGAGTTTGGCAATGAGGATGATGTCACTTGGTTTGGGGATTGATGCGGGGATTCACTCTGGCCGAGCTGATGATTGTCCTCATTCTTTTGGGGTTTCTTTTGGGAGTCCCCCTCACCATGATGGATCGGATGGATCCAGGTGCGCGGGGTTTTCAGGCCAACATTGCGGATTTTGTTCGGACCAGTCGTGAGCGAGCCCGAGCAACGGGGGCCGAGGTCGTTCTCAGTGTCCGCTCGGCAGAAGGGGATCGGCCCGCCACCTTGGTTCGTTTGAGTCGCCGTCCCGTTCTCGAAGCGGGATTTGAACCTGCTTTTGCTTCCCGGGAGCGCATCATCCCGGCCGGTTCCGCCGTTTTGGGCAAGGCCGGAAGAGTGGGCGCTGGCCTCGACCTGTTCCGGGGTGGCGATGCCGAAATCCTGGGCCGTGGAGGATCCGTGAATGCGAGGGCGGGTTTTTTTTTGGAATTGGATTTTCAGCCCATGGAGGATGCTTCCGCCACCCTCCTGGAGTGGCCTGGATTGGTGAAAATTGGCTTGGATGGTCGCGGGGGCCTTCGGGCCACCGTTTCCTTTGCTGGAGGTGGTGCCGTGAACCTTCTTGCCCCTGCACCAGCGGCCATTTCTGGCCGTTGGCATCGTTTGGTGTTGCAAGTTGTGGAGGGCAAGGCACGTTTGCGTTTGGACGGCCGATCTTTGGCCGAAGAGCCTGTCGAAGCATCTCCGGGCAAGAATTCCGCTCCTCTTCGGGTAGGGGACCCTCGAGGGAGTTACTTGGGTTGGGTGGACGAACTCCTGGCTGGTGTCTTTGCTCTTGAATCCGGTCCGGTCATTCCGGATGGCCATGCTTTGGTGTTATCCACTCCGAGGATTCTTTTGGATGGTGATGGGTTGTTGGATCCGCGTGTCCACCCCATTCCTGTGGCCTTGGAAATTTTGGATTTGGATATCCCCGTGGGTGGATTCTTGATCGCCCGCTTCGGGGAGGAGGAGCTTCCGTAATGCTTGGGAGCAAGCGCGGCTCCGCTTTGATCCTCGTCCTCATCGCCCTTTCCATGATGATTGCCCTGGGCGTGGCCTTTCTTCTCTCCGGCCACTTGCGTTCCGGTGCCGGCCGCGAACTTTTTTCCAAGGTGGAGGCCCGCATTGCCCTTGAATCCGCTTCCTCGTTTTCGCGTCGGCAACAAGCCCAGACCCATCCTGCTCTGGACCCCACTCCCGGTTATGACGGGTTTGCGGAATGGAATCCTGCGCGAGAAGATCCGCTGCCTGCCTCTTTGGGAGAGGAGTGGCAAGATGATCGCCAATCTTGGGGATTCGATGTTGAAGCATTGCAGGGTCGCGTTTCTTTGGCTACTGCACCCCCGGTCCTTCTCCAGAACTTGTTGCGACCTTGTTTCTTGGAAGTGGATGTGGATTTTTCAACCGATCGTTTTCCAGTTGCTTCCACGGCGGGTTTTCCTGAAGAGGGTTCCTTTGTCGTAAGTGGACTGTGGGTTTCTTATTCCGGTGTCGAAGCTCGGGCCTTTACGGGCGTTCTCCCTCCTCCCGAAGATGAGATCCCAGATGACCTGGAAAAGACCCGATTCCGGGCAGGGACGGTCCTCTTGGATCCTCGTATTCTGAATCTGGCCCTGGCGCGGATTGGGCCCGAGGGTTGGCAGGTTCCCGAGTTTTTGAATGACGTCTTTGCCGCGGATCCGACCGGTGCCGGTCCATTGCCCGAGGCGGAAATTCAAAGCTTGAGCGACTTGGTTTGGTTGCGAACGGGTCGTTTTGGTCACGGCCCTTGGGCGGCCGGTGATCGCCTGTTACGCATGCCCAGTGACGTCGCTCCCAATGTCGCTCGTCTTTTCGATGCCGGCGGTTTTTCTTCGGGCGATACGATTCGGTTCGATGCCGAGGCATCGGATCCCTGGGACGTTCTTGTGATTTCTGCGCGGGGCAACAACTTGACCCTGTTGGGCTCGATCCCCCTGGATTTCGAACCACCTCACGTGCGGATCCGTCCCCTTCTGCGTGAACCTGTGGATTTGAATTCCGCTCGCACGGAGGTTTTGCAGGCCCTCGTGATGGGATTGCGCTGGAGCGCTCGGCCGGCCATGCCCGAGGACGCAGATCAACCGCATCGCGGGAATTGGCGATTGGATTGGGTGACTCCTTCGCAGGCAATCCGTTTTGCGCAGGCCGTGATCTTGGCTCGACCCTTGACGGGTCCTGCCGATCTTTGGGCGCGCGTTTTAGCGCCATTGGCCGAGGAGGGGGCCTTGTCCGATTGGGAGGCCTTCGCTGTTCACCAAAATGGTCTCGACCCGGGAGTCCCGGACCTTTTGCACTCTTCCATGCCGTTCACTTATCGCACGGATGATCGGTATTTGCAGCGCGTAGATGCCGTCGTGCGTACGCGCCTTGGCGCTCGATCGGGTCGGGCCTCCTCGGTCGAGGTCGTTCGAGCTGCCCCGGAGGGTCGAGCCTTGGAACTCTGGCGCACGCAGGCGGAATTTCAAGTCGCGGCCGAGGGGGGTCGCAGCCTGCATGGGACGGCCTCCTTGCCCATGAATGTTGGCGTGGCCAGTGGCTCTGGGCATCCTCGCAATGCCCTGGGCGTGGCCGTAGGGGACAGCCCTTGTGCCGCTCCGGCAGTTCCGGCCACCGATGCCGAGGCCTCCGCTGTGATCCCTTGGACCGTGCGGGAAACGGAAGAATTTGGAAATGGTGGAATCGGTAGCGTCTCCCACTTTGATTATCAGCCTAGTTCGCAGGGGTGGGATGGAACATCCCAAGGCCCCTTGGTCCGGCCCATTCAGGATTGGGGAGTGGCCGAGAACGACGCGGGTTTGAGTGCGGTTTCACCGCTTCATTTGCAGAGTTGGTTTTGGATCCCGCCGGGCACGAGCGATGCCGGCCTCATGGATCTTCTCGGTCCGGAACTGAGATCGCAACGGGTGAGGGCCGTACTGCGGGAGGGCAATCTCGTGGTGGAAGGTTGGGACAATGCAGGGGATGATCCCTTGGATCCCGACCGGATGGAACAGGCCGTGACCGTGGCGGTGGATGGTGCGGATTACCAGCTGGATGATCGTTGGCTTCACCTTTCTATTTTGCTTCGCGGAATTTCCCCTCGGGGATTGCAAGTTGCGGTGGATGGGATTCCCCGAGGGACGATTTCGGGCCTGACCTGGTTGACCGGGGCCCTCTCGGGCTACTCCCCGGGATCCCTTGATGGTTCGATTGCGGTGGAATCCACCGAGGGATTCCCTTCTCGCGGTGCACTTCGGATTGGCGATGAAGTGATGGAATATTCTTCCAAAACGGCAACTTCTTTCGCCCTCGATCCGCTGACGGGCCCGGATGGTTGGTTGGGTGGTCGTGCCGCACGGGAAACATCGGACATCCTGGCCGGGTCGCTGGATACGATCCATCCCGGAGGGGCTGCTGTTGAGCTTTATGGCTACTCCGCTTTTTTGGAGAGCAACATTCCTCCTGGTGGGGGGCGATTGTCGGGTTCGATTGGTCCGTGGTCGGTGGCGACCACGATTACGGACGATGACACCATCAACATCATGACCCTCTTTGGTGGGAGTTTCACAATTGGGCAGGGAATCAACGGCGCTTGGCTTGGAGATCTTGAGTTGGCGACCATGATCGATGGCGATCCGTATTACGCCGATGCATTTCAGGATGATGGTGGCTATGCCCTGCTCTTCCAACCTCGTACGGGCTGGGATGATGTGGATGGGTATCGCGTCGGTGGGTATGAAATCATCCGTTATGCCGCTCGTCAGGATGAAATCTTGCAGATCATCGAACGGAATGTGCAAACCCCGGGAGTTCTACGGGATGATGGGACCATGTTCGCACCTCAGGGAACATCCTATGTCACGGTTTGGAATCCCAGCATTTCCAACGCTGCAGGCGAAACTCTGGATTCCCTGGAAATCTGGCGAGTGTTCGTGGCCCCGATTTCCATCAAGGGCACGGGCGTGAGCGATTTGACCTATCTCATGCCCACCGATGAACAATCGGAAATGGTCCAGATTTTCGACACCAACGACTCAACCCTGACTGAGTGGGTGCGCTACGACACCATTTTGAACGCCCGTTTTGTTCGA
>CAYXFZ010000082.1:7621-10769 GCA_964464385.1 uncultured Planctomycetales bacterium | reverse complement strand
CCAATCCCAAGACCTTTCTAGCATTTCCCGATAGTTGGCGAAGTAGGCCACCCGGCCACGTTTCCCGGTAGCAGGGTTCAACACCCGGGTCAAAAGTGGATACTTGGATTTCCCATAATTCTCCAGAGGCGACATGGTTTGCAGTTGATTGACTGTCTTTCCCATGCCGAAGTTTCCAAACGCCTCATTGGAATCCCATGGAATCGTAGAGAAACGTGTTTCGGCGAGATCGTTAAAAATGTAATAATTGTGGCCGCTCTCAATATAAGAATCGCGGTTCACAAACAAGTTTTGCACCACCAAGTACCAAAGAGCACGGTCAATGCGAAGCACATCATCCACATCATCCATCAGATTGGCGAGGGATCCGTTGTTGAGTTTGTTGCACAAATCCACCAAATCCACCCACTCGGTTCCATTGGGATCACTCTTGAGTTCATATAGGTTGAAGTAATTGTTCGGGTTGGATCCTTGCCAAGTCAGAGTGGAGGATCCCCCCGGTCCGCCACCGGTCGGGTCGCACTTGTAGCGATTGCCATCGTTGTCATCAAACCACTCGGAAAGGAACTCGCCACTCACCTGCTCCGTATTCACATAAATACCCCAATAAGTGCCGTTGAGCCAAAGACGCACAAAGTTGGACTTGGGTGCCGGAATGTATTGGCGCATCACGTGATAGGTGACTACTTCCCGGCAAAAGGTGGGATCCATAAAAGAGTTGCCCAAATTGATGGTGTCGAAGCCCAACAAATCCTGACCGGCAACATATTCATCCATCTTGATCTTGAAGGGCATTTTTTGGGACGGCCACACGCTGGCTGAAGAATTGCCCTTAAATCGAACTCCGACTTGGAGATAAGTGATCCCATCCACATCCAAATCCGCAGGAAGATATGTCTCCGTGGGGCGGTTCTGATCCAACAGGGTCCACCAATTGGACTGGGAAAAAGTCAAGTTCAGGTCCCGGACGGTGGCCTCGTCGTAGAGATCTTGGGCCGAAGCAAAGGCAGCCACCAGGAGGGAGAAGACAGCGGAGGGGATGAACTTCATGGTTTCCTAAGAGTCCAACCCCCTTGTCAGGAAGCTGGTTTCGGGGGTCAGAGCCGAGCAGAGAGCTGGATGGGCTCGCCTGGAATTAGGTTAGCGCCGGCAGGCAGGGCCAAGAGCACGGGGCGGCCATATTCAGGTAAAGCGGGATTGCTCCAAAGAACTCGAGGGATTTCCTCAAACACAGGCCCCGCCTTCAAAAAAGAAACGGGAATCAAACCCGAGTGAGAAGAAAGGGCAAAAACGGATACTTGAGCAAGGTCACGGGCAGCAAGTTGGCTGGGTATCCAACCCAAAATGCGGGAAGAATCAGCCTTGGCCAACATCAGAACAGGTTCACCCGGCAAAATGCTTTGGCCAGGCAGAGCCAGGATTCCGGTCACGATACCCCCCATCTCGGCACGAAGCTTGAGGGCCCGGTGCTGAACAACGAGACGATCCACGCGGGAGGATTGCACCTGAATCGCCAACTGAAGGGCGGAGAGGCGAGGATCCTCGGCCTCGGGAAAGGAATCCAACTGAAATTTCTGGAATTGCAACAAACGCGTATCCGCCAAATGAATTTGTTCTTCGTTGGTCTGCGCGCTGTTTTCCAATGCCGCCAGACTGGCCTGCAAGGATTGGATTTGTCCTTGGGCAATGGATTCCTGCTGCAAAGCCAACATTTTTTCGTCAACGAAACCCAGCCATTCCGCCCGCGCGTCTTCCATTGCGTTGACCGCAACGACACCGCGGCGCAAAAGTTTTTCTTGTCGTTGCCACTCATTTTCAGCCAATGCAGCGCGCTCTTCCAACAACTCGGCCCGCGCAGAGCTGGCAAGGACGGTTCCTCGTTGCCTTTGGAGGTCCGCTTGCACTTCAGTGACTTGCAACTCCAAATCCAAGGCCTGCACACGGAAGCGCTGCTGATCTACTTGAAAACGGCGAAAATCCGACATCCAGTCGGCTTGTTCCTCGGAAGCGGTCATCGCCAAGGCGGAGCGTGCCGCCTCCACCTCTCCGGCGAGACGATCCACTTCTTTGCGGGCTACCTGCAATTCTGCGAGCAAGGGAGCATCATCCAAAACAGCTAACACTTGGCCAGGTCGGACTTCGGCAAAGAGCTCGGTTCGCATTTCGGTCAGCAAGCCGGCGCTGGTTCCGGAAATCTCCCAAGGCTCGGTCATGACTTGGCCGCGGAATTGAATCAAAGATTGCTGATCAGACCAGTGGCTCTGGATCCAAAATGCGGCGCCAATCCAAGCAACAATGGGAAAGACCCGCTGACTGAAAATACGAAGAAGTTGACTGGAAGCAATGCGAGTTTTTTTCATGTCATGCCTCCTGGAGTCGATCCCTCACGACCAAGCCTGCATCCTCAACGACGGCTTCGTTCTTGATGGCTTGAATGAATGCGTCGCCCTGCAACTGATCCCGCAACAAAACTTCGTACACCAACTCCATGGAATCTGCCCCGTGGGTTGAAGAAATGCGGCGGAATTTCAAACAATAGGCGCGCAAAACTTCAATCAGGGCACCTTCTTCGCCCGGTTTCATCCGACAACGCAAATGGCCATCAAACAAACCACGGGAACCAAAGGAAGTGAAGTGCAAAAACAGGACAACCGTGCAGAAAACCAAAGTCGCGAGAATGCCGGCGGGAAGTCGCTGGCTGCCAACAGCCATGCCGATAATGAGAGCAAAAAACACGAAGACCGTGTCGCGAGTGTCCTTCAAGTTGTTGCGGAAACGAATGATGGCCAGCGCACCCAACAATCCAAAGGCAGTGACCAGACTATTGCCAACCACGAACATTACCATGGTGGATGCCAAACTAACCAATACTAAAGCTTGAGTAAAAGATCGAGAATAGGAAAGTCCGGTGTGGGTCCAGGAATAGGTCCAGGCCAACAACTGACCCAATAGAAAGGCGGACACCAAAGAAATGAACAAAACCTGCAAGTTCGTTTCGTCTCCGCCGGACAACATCGCTTGGTCAAGCCACCCCATATTGCCTCGCTCCCGGGGGACTCAAAGAAGGCGTAGCATCCACGCTCAGGATGTACTTGGGCACGGATTGATATTGCAGACCGAAGACCTCCATCATGGTGTGAATCCAGCC
>CAYXFZ010000082.1:0-7611 GCA_964464385.1 uncultured Planctomycetales bacterium | reverse complement strand
CGACGACGGACTTTGACCGGCTCTTTATCGTGGCCCAGTTGGGGCGCATTCAAATTTTGAATATTGATGTGGATCCTCCTCAGCTGGAGCCCACCGTGTTTCTCGATATTACGGATCGCGTCGTTGCTTCCAGCCCGGAGCAAGGTCTGAGTATTTAACCTCCAAGATAACTTCATGAATGGGGACGGCAATCCACCCCGAATCTTCGTGCGTCAACCCACCCTCAGGAGAAGGGCGAGCGTAAAGTTGTGTATCAAAGGTAAGGCGCACAGGATCCATGGCCCGGGACTCGAAAGCCTCGCGCAGGTATCGAACGCGAACCACAGGTCGTGCGGAAGTTTGTTGGAGAAGTTCCGCAAAACGATTCACGACCGGTTGGCCCAGCGGACCGGATGCCGAGAAGCCACCACCCTGGGATTTCAAAAAATCGATGGCTTGGGGTCGAGGAACTGCGACGCGGTCCTTGCGGACGATCTGATCCATGCGCTTTTTGACCTCAAAAAAAACAGGGTCCTGGGCCGAATCTCCATAAGTTCGCATGCGGAGCTTAAAACGATTTTTTTCCGCATTCCTAGTTTGGTGGTATAGGGAAAGGGATTCGCTGTCCAAATAGAGGGAGCAAACGGGATAGCGGAAGGCTGCGGCTTTAAGGCTGAAGGGATCGTGTTCCATATGGGGGGCGATCCACTGGCGAATTTCCTCCGCCATTCCAAGGCTAACGAAGAATTTCCGCTCAAAACGGGAGGTGAGGGTGCGATCCACGGGGAAAAACCCGGTTTTCGGGTGATCTTCAATCTTACCCCAGAGTCGGCAATCGGGAACCAGGAATCAGGCTGGATCTGGCCGCCCCGAGAAAGGCTCCAAGAGCTCCGAATCAGCCTATTCCGAATCCCCGGTAAGTTTGAGGAACACGTCTTCCAAGGTATTGCCTTCCTGCAAACCCCGAGGAGTGATCCCCATCTCCAGGAGAGCGCGCAAAAGACCGGAAACTACTGCATTTTCGTCCGCGCCATCCTGCGCAAGGTCCATCAAAATGCGATAGCGGCTGGGGCCAAGGTCCTGCAGGGTGCCAACTCCGACAAGGTCCACAAGCCGCTTACTTTCTTCGCCGGTCACGGGTCGGGACAGTTCCAGATCCAAGGTTTTTCCTGCACGAGTGATTTCTCGGACGGAACCTGCAGTCACCAACCGACCCTCATCCAAAATTGCAACGTGATCGCATAGTTCTTGGATTTCAGCCAAGTTATGCGAACTGAGCATGATCGTGGCGCGCGATTGCATCTCGCGGACCAAGTCCCGGATCATGCGAGCGTTTTGAGGATCCAACCCGGAGGTGGGTTCATCCAATAGGATGACTTCCGGCTCGCCCAAAAAGGCTTGAGCCAATCCAAGACGCTTGATCATGCCGTGAGAAAGAGCATGAACCCGCCGTTTCACATACTCACCCAACCCCACCCTTTGCAAAGTGCGCTTGGCCTCTTTTTCGGCTTCGGTTTTGCCGATGCCGTCCAACTGACGGAAAAAAGCAAGTTGATCCAGGATGGGAACATTGCGCTGAAAAAGAGCATCCTGAGGCAAGATTGAAAACCGCCCTTGGAGCAACGAGGGACGAGTAGCGTCGATTCCCAATACTTGAACCGAACCGGCTTCGGCCTTGAGAAAATCGGCGGCGATGGAGAACAAGGTGGTCTTGCCGGCACCATTGGGACCCAGCAGACCAAAAATGGACCGCTTGGGAACATCAAAGCTCACCCCCTTGAGGGCCTGCACCTGGCCAAAACTCTTTTTGACCTCGCGAACACTGAGAACTGTTTCGACCTGGCTCACAGATCCCTCCGCGTAAATTTACGCATCCCAAGGGCCAAGAAAAGCAAGGTGTAACCCAGACAAGCCAAAGCGGCAAGTGCGACCTGGCCAACATCAAAGTGCAGCAGGCGATTTTGGATTCCCCAAGGCAAGACCCAAACCACATGCTTCATGGGCTCCCAAGTCGCCTTGCCGATGGCTGCGAAAATGGGTACCACACCAATGATCAGAGAAGAAACGGTGAGAGATCCGAAGGGAGAATCAATCGCACTCGACAACCAGGAACAGAGGGCCACCCAGGGTAAGGACAGGACGGAAAGAGCGAACATGCCAAGCCCGCTCCATAGAAACAAATCCCCTGCTTCATAAATATTCAACTTGAAGCCGAAGTAAAGAGCAATGACGGCAACCAAAATCGCCAATGTCAATACCGTGAATAAATAAGTTCCCAGAAAGCGCCCCAAGAAAATGTTCGTGCGTTCCGTATGCACCAACTGGTAACGAATACTTCTACTTTGGACGTCGCCCGAAACTTGATTGAAGGCACCAAAAACGATGAGGAAAGGGAGAGAGAACAGGAGGATTAGGAGGACAGCAGAGAGCAAAGAAGGCCGCTCTTCGAGCAAGTAATCCGTCCAGGCCTCAGCTTCTGCATCAACCTTGGCCGCAGCTTCCTCGGACAAATCAACAGAGGATTTTCCCAGCACCCACTTGACCGGACCTCGTGCCTGTTCCTCCATGAAGTCCACGATTTCGACACTGCTCGCCTCTGCGCCTGACTTGGCAGCCTCGAGTTTGAGCAATTCCACGGGTGATACCAAAAGGTGGGCAGTCATCAACCCACAAGAAAGGGCCAAGAACAAAAACACCAGTCCCGTGCCACCACGCAACGCATGCCGAAAGGCATACAGAGAAACGAGCCAAAGGTGGCGCGGATTGAGGTGGGACAGACTCAAGGCGTCAGCCGCCTTGGGTCAATTGACGAGATCTTCTTTGAAGGTCGTGTTCAAGAGGAAAAGCGTCAGGACGGGATAAAGGAGGCCAAAGACCACGCCCAAGTTGAGGCCACCGCCCATTTCCTCGGGGGTCAAGAACATGCCAATTACACTTCCGATGACAGAGACCAGAGCGTAACCATTGCCGAGAGTCCGGCCTAAGAACCTCTTTTGCTTGAGGTAACCAATGCCGGAAAGGATAAGCAACACCATGGTAATCAGGTTGAGCACCAACGACACCACGAGCATGGATTGGCCACCGATGGCCGCCACTGCTTCTTCCAAGGCCAAACGAGCTTCTTCATCGGGAATAGCCCCGGCAAAGAAGAGGACGGCCAGACCCATGACAGTAATCACACCCAGGCCACTAAAAATAAAGTTGATCACAGCCAAGGCCGTCAGCCCACCCGGTCGTTTGCCATCGGTCATTGGATCCTCCTGAATTTCATGGTTGGCTATCATTGGAACAGTCTTCTTGGCAAGAGTCAAGCCAAGCGACCATGATTCTCCTTCTCGACAACTACGATTCCTTCGCCTACAACCTGGTCCAATCTCTTTCAGGATCCGGGGCGGAGGTAATGGTACATCGCAACGACGCGATCACGGTGGAAGAGGTTCTCGCCTCGAACCCAAGCGGCATCGTGCTCTCCCCAGGACCCGGCCGACCCGAAAAAGCCGGGATCTGCCTGGAACTCATGGCGGCACTCCCCGCGCAGACTCCTCTCCTCGGAGTGTGTCTTGGCCACCAAGCCTTGGTGCAGAGTTGTGGTGGATCCTTGGAATTGGATCCCGTACCGGTGCATGGAAAATCCTCCTGGGTGCATTACGACGGGGCTTGCCCGCTATTGCAGGAACTCCCCAACCCCTTTCAGGCTGGGCGTTATCACTCCTTGCGCGCCCTTGCCGCAGACCTTCCCAAGACTTTGCGCCAAACTGCTTGGACGGAAGATGGCTTGCTCATGGCCGTTCAACATGAAGAAAACCCCTGGTTTGGCCTGCAATTCCACCCGGAGTCCATTCTCACGCCCCAGGGTGACCAGATCCTTCAGCAGTTCCTCACCCTCACGACAGAATCCTTTGCTAAACTTGATCGAGGATGAAGTTCAGGGACCCACAACGCTCCAGTCGTCTCCAGGCATCTTTTTTGATGGTGGTGTTTGCGCTGGCCTTTGTCGTCCTGCTTCCTTGGCACTTGGGAACGGAACACCACAATGATGGTGTCCGGGAAGAATTGACGGTTTGTCTGGAGATCCCAAACCAACAAAACGAGGATCATTCCGGAGCTCACTCTCAAGCAGAACATGATTGGGCGGCTCTGCCCGGCCAGGGCTCCAAGAGCCCGGACTTTTCAGATTACCAGACCTTGGTGCAGGGTTCTGTCTCTTTGGCTCCGCCGTTGGGCACTCATGCACTTTTTTTCCAAGTTTCTGCCACGTTGGGGCCAAGCCTCGCGCCCAAACTTTTCCGGCTACGCGGACCTCCGCTTTCGTGACTTTCTCTCTCCTGCGCGCTTGAGCGCAGATTCCTTCCTGCCCATCCCATCTGAAATCCGGGGTTGGTGGGTTCCACCCCAATCACAAAAGCAAACATGTCCGCATTCTGTTCCAACTTCTCTGTACTCCGCTTCTTGCCAATTCTTTTGGCCAGTTGCTGGCCTTCCACCCATTCTCACGAGGAGACAACCCCTCCTGAGGAGTGGCCCGTGCGGCCCTTGACCATCTGGACCAAGCAGCACGAGTTTTTCCTCGAACATGAAATTCCACAAGCAGAAAATCCCGCCGGTTTTGCCCTCCACATTACAAATTTGGCGGATGGATCTCCGCGCACGGCCGGCCCCCTGGAAATGCAATTTCAATTGGGTAAAACCAAGCTTCAAATCCATTTGCAAGAACCAGCCCGTCCTGGAATTTATCTTGCGGAAGTCCAATTCCCGACGGTCGGCAACTGGAAATGGACGCTTCAAGTTGACAAGGATCGGCCTCCCTTGCCTGAAGTCGTGGTGTACTCCACCAAGGACGCGGTGGGTCAAGCAGGCTCCTCTCAAGCCGACCCGGCTGGAAGCATCACCATGCTCAAGGAGCAACAATGGCCGGCTCGTCTCAAGACCGAAACGGCAGAAAAGAAAAACTTAGCAGATCGAGTGCCTGCAACAGCCAGAATCACAGCCTGTCGCACTCATACCGCTCGAATCTCTGCCCCGGCTGCGGGCACTTTGCAATCTCCATCCCAGGCACAACGGGTCCCTCTGGGCAAGCAGGTTCAAGCAGGAGAAACCTTGGCAGTCCTCCGAATCCCTCTATTGGCTGGAGACCTCGGCGATTGGGAAAGTGGGAAAATTCAACGGCAGGACACGATGGTCCGGGCCAAACACGAAGTGAGTCGCGGAGAAGCTGCCCTGCAAACCGCGCAGGCCAATCTCCGTCTTGAAGAGAATGCCTTCACTCGAATCCAAACCCTGCACGCCCAAAGTGCAAAATCGGATCGAGAACTGGAGGAAGCCCGGTTTCAACTTGTTTCAGCCCAGGCCTCCCTCGGATCTGCGGAAGAGACGCTCGGTGCATGGACACGCGCCCTGGCCTCATTCGAAAGCGATAAGGACGCGTTCCTGGCCCAAGAATCTCGATCCATGGAACTCAAACTATTGTCCCCCATTTCGGGCCAGGTCATTCATGCCCCAACGGCAGGGGGAGAGTGGCTCAACGAGGGAGATCTTCTGTTTGAAATCCAGGACTTGAGTCAACTCCATGTGTCCATTCGAGTGCCGGAAACGGATCTCACTCGCCTTGGCAAATTTCCACGAGCTCATCTTCCTCACCCGAGCAACGGAAGCCAGGTGGAATTGCCCGGACTAGGCGGGAAGTTGCTGCTTGCCGCACCCAAGGTCCATCCCGTGACCCACTCGGCGGAACTTCTTTATGAAATCCCCAACCCTGGGTGGCTTCGGGCGGGAATGACCCTGAGGGCACACTTGGCCACAGGGCCAGAGCGTTCAGTGTTGGCCGTTCCGCCTTCTGCCTTGGTGGACGACGCGGGTTTGGATGTGGTGTTCGTCCAAACCGCTGGCGAATCTTTTTCTCGCCGCACGGTTCGTACGGGGGCGTGGAACGAAGATGCCGTTGAGATCTTGGAAGGTTTACAGGAAGGCGAAATGGTCGTCGTAGATGGTGCCTACATCGTTCTTTTGGTTTCCCTCTCTGGCGTCATTCCTGAGCATTCGCACTAGCCATGGACGTTCTGATCCGCTGGTCCCTCCGCAATCGGGCCGTTGTCCTGATCCTGGCCATCTCCATGTCCCTGTGGGGAGCGATGACTTCTTCCCAAGCTCCGGTGGATGTTTTTCCGGACCTCACCGCCCCGACCGTCACCGTCTTGACGGAAACCCCGGGCATGGCCTCAACCGAAGTGGAGAGCCTCGTCACCTTTCCCATCGAATCCACCTTGAATGGCGCCCCGGGAATTCGGCGCGTTCGTTCCAGTAGCGTCGTTGGCATTTCCATCGTTTATGCAGAGTTTGAATGGGGTACAGATATCTTTCGCGCTCGGCAAGTCGTGACTGAGAAGCTGGGCTTGGTCGCCGATTCTCTTCCGGATCAGACCGGCGAACCCATTTTGGCCCCCATCTCGTCCATCATGGGGGAAATTCTATTTTTGGGCCTAACCTCGACTCTAGAAGAGCCCATCGCCTTACGGACGATCGCCGACACCTTGGTGCGCAGAAGATTGCTGGCCGTAACGGGGGTTTCGCAAGTCACTCCTATTGGCGGCGGCGCGCGGCAATATCAAGTTTGGCTGGAACCCATTCGGTTGGAGTCCTATGGCATTTCCATTACCCAGGTGGCCGATGCCATACGCATTGCCAACGAAAATGTTCCGGCCGGATTTCTTGCTCAAGGGGGCAGTGAATACTTAGTCACTGGCGTCGGTAGATTCCGCAATGCCGAGGAAATTTCCGATCTGACCTTGGAGAGCCGGGACGGGGTCCCGATCCAGGTGCGTGATTTGGGGCATGTGGTCATTGGGGCTCGACCAGCCCGTGGAACAGCATCCATTCAGGGACAGACTGCTGTTGTTCTTGGTATTCAAAAGCAACCCGAAGTGAATACTTTGGAATTGACTCGACGAGTCGACCAAGTCTTGGATGAGTTGGAACTTCAATTGCCGAAGCAAATGACGCTCCATCGGAATTTAATGCGTCAAGCCGACTTCATTGAAACGGCTTTGGCCAACATTCTGGCAGTCTTGCGCGATGGGGCCCTTCTCGTAGTTTTAATTGTCGCATTTTTCCTGCTCAACCTACGAGCAACGGCGATTACCCTGACTGCAATTCCTCTTTCTCTTTTGGGCGCAGTCCTGGTCTTGGATGCTCTCGGCGGCACCATCAACACCATGACCTTGGGAGGCATGGCGATTGCCATCGGCGCCTTGGTGGATGATGCAGTCATCGACGTCGAAAATGTCTCCCGCCGGCTTCGTGAAAACATGGCGCTACCATCCGCAGAACAGCAACCGCCTCGGCGCATTGTCTTGGATGCCAGCATTGAAATTCGATCTTCCATCGTTTTCGCAACCCTGATCATTATTCTTGTTTTCCTTCCCTTGTTCTTTTTGGCTGATCTCGAGGGTCGTCTTCTTCAGCCGCTTGGCCTCGCCTATGTTGCCTCGCTGGCGACTTCTTTGTTGGTTGCGGTCACGGTCACTCCGGTTCTTTGCTCTTTTTTCCTGCCGACTTCCCAGGCCATTCAAAAGGGCGAGGATCCTAGTCATATTCGAAAACTCAAGGCCGCTTACCAGGCCCTCCTGATTCCGGCCT
>CAYXFZ010000081.1:7404-10946 GCA_964464385.1 uncultured Planctomycetales bacterium | reverse complement strand
TCTTGAGCTGGGTGCCATCCATGGCCACGACATCGCGCATCTTGTCAAACAAGCGATCCATTAGGGCGGCCGATTGTTCGCGGGTCAACTCCGGGCGCTGATCCAAGGGAATGAAGAGGCGGTGGTCATAGCGGTGCGACAGACCAGGATCCAGGGTCTCCATTAAGAGATGGGCCTCGGTGATCAGGCCATCATCCCCAGTCAAGCGCTCGCCCAACAAATCCACTTGCGCCAGGACGGTGCCGGCAGCATCCCGCACGGTCAGGTCCAGGAGCTGAATGGACTCGGCGGACCCGTTGTAGGCCTGGACCTGCATGGGCACGATGCGGGAGGGATCCCTTACTCCTTCCAAAATGCCGAAGGGAAAGACCTGCACCTCGCTCGGGGCCAGGACCACGGCGCCGGATTCGGCCGTGGCGGGACCACGCAGTCCCAGAAAAAAGGCAAGAGCGGCGAGGGGAAGGAGGAGAAGGCTGGTTCTCATGCCTCCTATTTTGTCACAAAATCGTCCATTTCGCCAACCCATCTTGCGGTTGGGCATCTTTCTCGCTCAAGAGATTGTCCAGGGCCGTCAAGAAGCTGGGTTCGGTGGCATGGGCCCGCGCCAAGGCCAACAAATCCACAGCATGGTCGCGTAAGGGCCGTCCGTCCGGGCCCGCCGCCGCTAGGCCAGAGCGGTGCGCTCCTTTCCACGAGGCCTCCAAGGAATCAAAGGAAATGGAGTCGGCTTGGGTCAACACAGTTTGCAACGCATCCTCGTGCCCAAAAATCCCCTCCACGAGAGAACACAGGGCTAGGGACTCGGCTGGCCGTACCGAATCCGTGCAGCGGAGTTCCAATTGCGGGCGCAAACGAATTTCGGGGAAGAGCAAGGAAGCTCGGAGGTCAAGGTCGGTTTCTGTGCCAGGGAAGATCACGGGGGCGGCCGCCGCCCAGCGCGCAAAATCTTCCAGGGTTGCGCCCGGTGCGCAAGAGGCCTCCACCAAACCGCAACGCGTCGGATCGGTGTGCTCCCAAATGCGACCTCGCCAGGTGGCAAAACCCGACTCTTCGCCAGCGCGAAGAGGGGAATTGGCAAAGAGCGCGGTCAGGGCCGGGGCCAAGTGAAAACCAACGCGCAGTTTGCGGGCCGCGTCGGCGGCATCCGTGTGATCAAAATTCACCTGCATGCCACAGGTAGTCTTCATCATCCACACCCCCAACTTATCGGCGGCGGCCAACCAAGGCTCCATGATGTTGTAGCGGTCCTTGGGAATGCGCTCGATTTGTTCCGGTGCCGCAGTGGGATGCGAACCGCAGGAGAGCACCCGAAGACCAAGTTGGGCAGCGGCAGAAACGAGGGCGGCGAGGGCCGGCTCAAATTCTTCCTGGAGTTCGGCCACGGTGCGGCACGGCCTCGTGGCGAACTCCACCTGCGCGCCGGGCTCGAGGGAATAGGCCCGACCATCATCCGCTCGCAGACCCAACAAACGGCCACCCTCTTCTACCGGCGCCCATTGCAAGCGATTCCGCAAGATTTGCAGGACTGCCTCGACACCGCGCGGGCCGGAGTAGGGTGCCGCAACACCGTCCGGCTCCACCAGAAAAAACTCGTGCTCCAAGCCCAGGCGATGTTCGGCGTGGGGCCGGTGGCCCCGGGCAAACTCTTGCAAGAAACCGGCGACGACGGAATCCAAACTAGGGCCAGGGCTGGGGGTCAACGAAGGGCCGGCAAATCCCCGTTCGAGAGGGAACGCGGCGGGCCGAGGATTTCCCGTAGGAGAATGGCCTCGGCCCAAGTGGCCGTGGGCCGCCAGGCCTGGTGGCGTTGTATGTTTGCGGCGGCCGTGGCCTGCAAATTGCCCAACTGCAATTCTCCTTTGGACAAATAGGCGGTGACTGTTTCCTCGGGCTCCTTGGCAATCCGTGGCGGAGGGACTGGCATCGGAGTCGGAGAGGGCAATTCCTCTTCTTGCAACTCCTCTTGCAAATCTGCTTCCAATTCTTCTTCCACCTCCACCAATAAATCCTCCAGCGGCGGGAGCGAAGGAATCACGGGAGGGCGCTGGGGAGCGGCCGCCTCCTTTTGGGCCTGGGACCGCTTCTTGAGCGCCGTGGCGACCGAACTCCCGACCACGATGAGCAACCAGAAGAGGAGCTCGAAGTTTTCGAGAATTTGGTCGAGGAAACCCAAGAAACTTACTCGTCCGAACTTTCCGGCGTTTCGGAGGACTGCGACTGGCCACTGATGCCCTTGCGCATGTCCGTGTCGGCCTCAATGTTGCGGAGGCGTTGCAGATCCATGACGCCGAGGTTGCCCTCACGCAGAGCCTGCGACATGGCCTTGGGCACTTCGGCCTCGGCCAGCACCACCTTGGCGCGGTTGGCCACGACCTCGGCACGCTGTTCCTGTTCGGCGGCCACCGCCATGGCCCGACGTTCCTCGGCCTTGGCTTGGGCAACGCGCTTGTCGGCCTCGGCCTGGTCGGCTTGCAGACGAGCACCAATGTTGGAACCAATGTCCACATCGGCAATGTCAATGGAAACGATCTCAAATGCTGTGCCCGAATCCAATCCTTTAGACAACACCATTTTGGAAATCATATCTGGGTTTTCCAAGACATCTTTGTGCGTATTTGCTGAACCAATGGTCGTAACAATGCCCTCGCCGACGCGGGCGATGATGGTCTCTTCGGTGGCACCACCAATGAGACGGGCAATGTTCGTGCGCACGGTAATCCGTGCCTTCGCCAGCACCTGGATGCCATCCTTGGCCACAGCGGCGACCTCGGTCTTGCCACTGGCGGGGTTGGGGCAGTCAATCACCTTGGGATTCACGCAAGTTTGGACCGCATCCAGAACGTCTCGGCCGGCCAAGTCAATGCCGGTAGCGGTCTTGAAGTTGAGATCCAAACCGGCACGGTCCGAGGAGATCAAGGATTGCACTACGCGGACCACATCCCCGCCGGCCAGGAAGTGCGCCTCGAGGTTGCGCTTGTCCACATCCGTGAGGCCGGCCTGTACCGACATGATGCGGGCCCGAACAATCATGCCCGGGTTCACCTTGCGAAAACTCATGGCCACCATTTCGAAAAGGCCAATGCCGGCGCGAGTCAAGAGCGACTGAATGTACAAATTGATGTACTTCAAAAAGACAATGAGCACCACGAAAAGAACGAGGACCAGGGCGCCAATCAAAATATAAGTCAAGATTCCGGAATCGTCCGCAGGAGGGAGAAAGGAAGGAAGAAGGGTGGGCAGGATCATTAGGATGGGGGCTCGGAGGGAAGAATGGCTTCCACTTGAAGTTGGTTGGAGGTGAATCGAATGGCACGCACGGGCGTGTTTGCCTCGATGGATTCGCCGCGCGTGGTGACATCCACGCGCTGGCCATCAAAGCGAGCAACCCCAGCGGGTCGCAGAAGAGAAAGAGCAACACCCTCGGTGCCGACAAAACGGGCCAGGCCATGATCCACGGCGGAACGTTCATCTTCGGTCCAAGAGGTTCCTGGGGAAATCATGCGTTTGCCCATGGGGGTCCTAGGAAAAAGACGAAAGGCAAA
>CAYXFZ010000081.1:1294-7394 GCA_964464385.1 uncultured Planctomycetales bacterium | reverse complement strand
GAAGGGTAAGCCGACCAATACGGCGGGGAGGGCCGACCAACCCGCGGTGCTGGATTCCTCGAAACCAAAAAGTACGCTGGCGATGAGGACCAAACCAGCGATGATGGAAAGGGCCCCGGCGGAGGGAAAGAAGACCTCGGCCACGACCAGGCCAAAGCCCAGCAGGACGAGACAGACGACGAGAATCAAAGGGGTTCCTCTTGAGATTGCACGAGCAAGGAAGGACCTTGGCGACCCAAGACGCGGACTTGCGTCCCGGCCTCCAAGAAATCCCCCGTGCTTACGGCATCGTAGGGTACGCCCTCGACCAAGACCGTGCCGGCGGGACGCAAGGGCGTGCGGCACTGGCCAAGCGAACCGGTCAGATCCGTCTCGGCAGATGCCTGGGGTGTGACGGTCACGACCGACCCGCCCCCCCCCGACCGTGGGGCCACCGCCAAAAAGGAACCAAAACGAGTATTCACAAGACGGCGCATGACAAAGGCGCCCAGCAAGGGCGCACCCAGCAAGGTAGCCAAGAGCACCAGGACATTGTGGCGAAAGGCGTTCTCTTCGATGAGGCCGGTAGGCAAAACGAAGTTCTGCATGGAGAGCAACAAGCCGGCCAACAGGAGAAGGGCGCCAAAAGCGCCGGCAATCAAAGTGCCGGGGGTCAGGAACAACTCCACCATCACCAACAGGAAACCGGCAACGATAAAGAGGACCTCGGTCCATTCGGCCAAACCCACCAACCAACCATGGAAGAGGTAGACCGCCATGGTGAGGGCGGCCGCGACCTCCGGAGCGCCAAGGCCGGGCATGTTGAAGGAGACCACCAAAAAGAAGGCCGAGGCCAACATCAGCAACCAGGACCAGCGGCCCAAGATCAAAACCAGGGATTCGGACCAGGTAGCCTCCACCCGGACCTGCGGCGCGTTGCCAAGCCCCAGGGCCAACAAGACCCCATCCAGATCCTGGGAAACTCCCTCACAAAAACCCAATTCGCGGGCCAATTCCGTAGTTAGGGTCAACAATTCGCCCTCACCACAAACAGTCTCAAGGAAGCGGGGATTCTTGCCCTGTTCCACTAGATCGTGGTGCTCGCGGCCATTCACCAGGCGCACGGTGCCGCCGACGCTCACGCGCTTCAGTTCCACATCGCGATCCACGAAGGCTTCGGCGACGCGCCCGTCCCGTTGGTGGGCCTCAGCCCAAGAACGAAACTCGGCACGAAAGGCGGAATTCATTTTTTCGCGCACGTCATCATCCAACTCCGGCATGATTCCGCCGGGGCCGACCGTGATCGGCATGGCGGCGCCAAGGGAGGCCGTGGGTGCCAAGTAAATTTGACTGCAGGACATGGCCATCCAGGCCCCGGCCGAAAGTGCGCGCCGGTTCACGAAGCAAATCGTGGTGGCTAGGTCGCCGATGGAATCCAAGCGATCCCCCAGCCGTTTCATGAGTTCGATTTCGCCACCGGGGGAATCCAAAGACAAGACGAAGGTGCCGGCTTGAGAAACGCGGACTTCTTCCTCGGCGCGGCGCAGGATCGAGGCCCAGGCTTCATCCAGGGGACCCTCCAATCGAACGATGACCACCGAGGGATCGGACGCGGCCACCGAAACTGGGGCCGGGGCCGCATCCAGGGCGGGGATGGCCTGCCAAGCAAGCAGAACGGAAGCGAAAAGCATGGTGTGGCGGGAGCGCATGGGAATCGAACCCACCGGGCCCGTCCAAGACGGTCCCCCGACGGCTTTGAAGGCCGGGCGAGGCGCCAGCCCCGAACCGCTCCCACACAGATTCTAAGTCCGCGCGGAATTCAGGTTAGCGCAGGGCCACGGCCGGGTCACCGCCGCGAGCCACGCCCACGCGCGCGGCCTCGACCCCATCCAGTGCCGCCAAGAAATGGGCCTCGGCAGAATCGGGCACGGCCAAGAGCAGACCACCGCTTGTCTCGGCGTCAAAACAAATGCCAGCCAACCAAGATTCCACGCCGGGATCCACTTCGGCAAGATTCGAAAGGGCCACTTCGCCACGGCCGCGGGCACCGGAGAAGACATCGGCGCGGGCCAGGTCGGCAGCACCCTCGCAGAGCGGCAGGGCGGTGGCCTCGAATTCCAGGCGCAGGCCGGAAGAGCGGGCCATGTTGCCGGCATGTCCCATCAGGCCAAAACCCGTGATGTCGGTGGCGGCAAGAAGCCCAGCGCTACGAGCGGCCTGGGCGGCCGGTCGATTGAGGGCAGACATGGAGGCCACGGCCGCAATAACGGCCGCCTCCGGAGCACAATCACGAGACACGGCGGTATTGATGCAACCTGTGCCTAGGGGTTTGGTCAGCCAGAGCCCATCGCCGGGCTGGACCGCATCGTGACGCAGCAAGTGTTCTTCCTCGACCCAGCCGGTGACGGCAAAGCCAAACAAGGGCTCGGCCGAACGCACGGTGTGCCCCCCCACCCAGAGGGCACCGGCCTCGGCCACCTTGGCGGCGGCGGCCGAAATGATCGGACCAGAAGTTTCCGGTCCCCAATCCTGTGGGAAGCCGGCCACGTTCAGGACCACGTCGGGCTCACCACCCATGGCCCAGATGTCGGACAGGGAATTGGCCGCAGCAATCGCCCCGTAAGCGGCAGGGTCATCCACCACCGGCGGAAAGAAATCCACGGAATAGAGGCGGATGCGACCGTTGTCCTCGCGCACGGCCCCGGCATCGTCAAAACCCTCCGGCCCCAGGAGCATGGAGTCGGAACCCGCTTGGGAAAAGACCGGCTGCAGAACCTGCGCCAATTCTCCCTGGCCGAGCTTTGCCGCTCAGCCGCTGCTGGCGGCGTAGTCCGTCAGACGTTTTTTGGGTGCCATGGAGCGGCAGTCTAGCGCGGGCCGGGGCCCGTTTGCAGGCCGTTCCTTGTGGCGTCCCTCAACCCAGAGCGGAAACGGCCACGAGCAGGGCCTCGTCCTGATCAACGCGCAGGGCACGTAAATCCAGGAGGACCGCATCGTCTTGGATCCGCGCATACACAGCCGGAGAACCCATGCGCAGCGCCTGCGCCAAGGACTCGGCATCCTGACCCTCCCGGCAAAGGGAAATTCCGGCGCCGGGCAGTTCGGCCACCGGTGCAGCGCCCGACCCCACCTTGGAGGCACAGTCCACGGCCTTGGCTGAAATACCCGCGCGTGAATCCAACTCTTGGGCAAGGGCCCTGGCTCGCTGACGCAAACTTTCTAGCGAAGCGTGCAACAACTGCAGGCCGGGAATGCGTGCGATGGCCACTTCCGGACCCAAGGAATGCAGGATCAGGGTGGCTTCCAGGGCCGCCAACAGGGTCTTGTCCAAGCGCAGGCAACGCATCAAGGGGTCGGCGCGCAAACGATCCACCAGGGCCGCGCTGCCGACCACAAAACCAGCTTGTGGGCCACCCAACAATTTGTCGCCACTGAAGGTCACCAAATCGCAACCCGCGGCCAAGGCCGCCCGCACGGCGGGTTCGTCCTCGGCACCCGGGGGGGGCGAACCCTCCAACCAACCGGAACCCAGATCGTATACCAAGGGGACCGCATGCTGGCGACAGAGATCCGCCAACTCCTGCATCGGGACATCGGCCGTGAATCCTTCGAGAGCAAAGTTGCTGGGATGCACCTTCAACACGCAGGCCACGTCGGGATCCTCCAGGGCCGTGGCGTAATCGGCCATGTGTACACGATTGGTCGTCCCCACTTCGACGGCCGTGGCCCCGGCGGCGTCCACAACAGCGGGCATGCGATACGAACCGCCGATCTCGACCAACTCGCCGCGGGCCACGACGACTTTGCGGCCGCGAACGAGGGCACCGAGGGCCAAGAGGACGGCGCCAGCATTGTTGTTCACAACGAGAGCCGCTTCGGCACCGAGTTGCGTCGCCAACTCGCCACTGGGGGCACCGTCGCGACGACCTCGACCGCCACTGGAGGGATCCACTTCCAGTTGGGTGTAATGGGCCGCTTGGGCAACCGCATCCACGGCCTCTTGCGGCCAGGGGGCGCGGCCCAAGTTGGTATGCAGGACCACGCCGGTGGCATTCAGGACCCCGCGCAGGTGCATGCCGGGCAGGATGTCCAAACGATCGCCAACTTGGGTCCAAAAGGAATCGTCCAATTCCCGGGTAGCACCGGTCTGACAGGCGGCGCGAAGATCAACCAAGGCATGCTGAAGGGCGCGCTTCAGGGCCTCCCGGCCTGGGCCATCCAGGCCGCGCTCGGCGCCTTGTTCCAGGAGCTCGGACATCGGCGGAATCCGGGGGAGATTCTGAGGGATCATGCGCCTAGAATCTTCTCATGTCCTTGGTTGATCTGGTCCCCCGATTCCGTTGGAAACTTCGTGCCGAGGATGCATCGCAGCGGGACTCTCTGGCCAAGGCCCTGGAATTGCCACCGATCGTCGCCCAGATCCTATTGCAGCGCAAGGTCTCGACCCCGGCGGCGGCCCGGACCCTCCTGGAACCCACTCTGGATTCTCTACCCGATCCATCCACGCTTCCGGATTTTGCCGCTGCCAAGGAAATTATCCTGGCGACCATTGCCGCCGGCCGCCCCATTTTGGTGCACGGAGATTATGACGTGGATGGCATCAGTGGCTCGGCCCTCCTGACCGGGTTGATCGAGCGCTTGGGGGGGAAACCCCGGCTCTTCCTGCCGGATCGATTGCGGGATGGTTTCTCTTTGGGTCCGGCCAGCATTCAGGCCGCCGAGCGCGAGGGGGCTGGTTTGGTCATCACGGTGGACAACGGCACCACAGCCTATGAATTTCTGGATGAGTTTGCCGCCAAAAACATTCCAGTGGTGGTGGTGGATCACCACTCCTTGGGCGACCGTCGCCCCACCTGTGCCGCACTCGTGAATCCTTGGTGCGACCCGGATTTCTTCCCCTACTTTTGTGGCACGGCCGTGGCCTGGCTCTTGGCCTGGGGCATCTTGCGAGATGTTTGCAAAGAGGATGCCCTGCCCCATGCGCACCGCCGTTTCTTGCATCACTCCTTGGGTCTGGCGGCTCTGGCCACGGTCGCCGATGTCATGCCCCTGCGGGGCCCCAACCGCGCCCTCGTGATCCGGGGTGCCGAGGCCGCCAAGTCGGGCCCTCCCGGTCTGAGTGAGTTGTTGCGCCTAGCCAAGGTTCGCAATCCCACGGCGCGGGATTTTGGTTTTCGCATTGGCCCGCGCATCAATGCCGCCGGTCGCATGGGCGATCCAGCCTTGGCCTTTCGGGTCCTCACGGCCCGATCCGGGCGCGAGGCCGCGCCCCTCGCCGCCCAATTGGACGAACTGAACGGCCAACGCCGCGTCTTGGAAGGCGGTGAAATGGAGGCCTTGGCCCCGGCCGTCGAAGAGCAACGCCTTGGCGGAGAAAAGGCCATCTTTGTCGGTCGGCCCGAGAGCCATTTTGGCGTGCTGGGTGTCGTTGCCAATCGATTCATGGATTCGACTGGACTCCCGGCCATGCTCTGGGCGGATTGTGGCAATGGCATTGCCCGCGGTTCGGGCCGCGCCCCCGAGGGCATTGTCCTACCCTCCTTGATGGCGGCCGCCGACGAATGGCTCTTGGGATATGGCGGCCACGATCGCGCCGCCGGTTTTCATTTCCGCACGGCGGATGCGGACTTGGTGCAACGGGCCATCTTGGCCGCGGCCCGGGATCTTCCCAAGCCCGGGCCACCCGAACTTTGCATTGACCTGGAAATCTCGCCCAGCGAATTGAATGTTGCGACCCTGATCGCCCTGCGCAAGCTGGCACCCTTTGGCGAGCAAAACCCCGAGCCCGTGTTTTCGGCCGCTGACATGCACCTGATCCGCAGCAAGCCAATTGGGGATGGCAGTCACTTGGAACTGACCTTGGAGCGGGGCGGCACCACCGTGCGCATGCTTGCCTGGCGCGCCGCCGACGAGTTGCATCATTTGCAGGCCGGTGATCGTCTTGATGTTGCCTTCACTGCCGAGTTGGACGAATTCCGAGGCCGGCGTCAAGGGCGTCTCGACCGACAAGCCGATCGCCGCAAGACTGTGTGATGCCGACGATATGATCAGCGCCTGCGCGCAACGCGGTGTCGTCTATTCTGGCGGTAATCTGCAACGCGCCATACCCGAGGTCCAGGAC
>CAYXFZ010000081.1:0-1284 GCA_964464385.1 uncultured Planctomycetales bacterium | reverse complement strand
GGATGATGAGTTTGGCCGATCGCCGTTGGGCCGAACCTGCCCTAGCCGGGATCTCCTTTGCCGAGGCCTCCTTCTTCCCGCTGCCGCCCGACCCCCTCTTGTTGGCCATGGGTGCGGCCCGTCCCAGTCGCGCCCTTCGCTATGCCCTCGTGACCACCGTCTTTTCGGTCTTGGGTGCGCTCCTGGGCTGGACCATTGGGGCACTGTTGTTCGACACCATCGGCCAAGGAATCGTGAACTTCTATGGTCTAGACGAGCAATGGGAAGAGATTGGTGCGCGTTACCGCGAGCATGGCGAAGCGGTCCTCTTCACCGCCGCCCTGACCCCCATTCCCTTCAAGGTCTTCACCATTGCAGGTGGCGCCTTTGAACAATCCTTGCCCGGTTTCTTGGCGGCCTCTTTTGTGGGCCGGGGCCTGCGCTTTGGCGCCGAAGGAATTGTCCTCCGCTATGCCGGCGAACCGGTTCGAATCTGGGTGGAGAAGTGGTTCGATTGGGTGGCGATTGGTTTTGCCCTCATGTTGATCGGCGGCTTTGTCCTGTTGGGAATCTATTGAGCGCACGCCCCCGCCTCTTGGCCATTGATGGCACGGCCCTAGCCTTTCGGGCCTTTTTTGCCATCCCCGGATTGACGGATAGCCGAGGCCGGCCTTCGGGCGCGCTTTATGGATACTTGAGTTCGCTCTTGCGCATTTTGGCGGACCATAGCGCCGAGGCCGCGGTCGTGACTTGGGATCTGGGGGATCCGACCTTCCGCCACAAGTTGAGCGAGGAGTACAAGGCCACACGCGAGCGCATGGACGAGGATCTCGTCGTGCAATTGCCCTGGATGCGGGAAGTGACGACCCTCCTCGGCCTCACCCAGTTGGATCGGAGTGGCTTTGAGGCCGATGATTTGATGGCCAGTTTGGCCCTGCAGGGATCCGAGCAAGGATTTGAAGTGCGGATTTGTTCCGGCGACAAGGACATGGCCCAATTGGTCACGGATCAAATTTTTCTTTATCCCCCACCGCGCCGCAATGAAGAACAACAGGTCCTGGGGCCGGCCGAAATTCAGGAAAAATACGGGGTGCCCCCGGAATGGATGGCGCAGTGGCAGGCCTTGGTCGGGGACTCCAGTGATAATGTCAAGGGCATGCCGGGCGTGGGCCCCAAGCGGGCCACGACCCTCTTGAACAAATACGAAACTTTGGATGCAGTCCTGGAGCGCGGCCCCGGCGAAGAAAAAGGAAAGTTGGCCGAGAACTTGGCCCAACATGCTGCCTCGGCCCGCTTGGCCCTGGA
>CAYXFZ010000080.1:0-11257 GCA_964464385.1 uncultured Planctomycetales bacterium | reverse complement strand
GAGCATGCAGGATCTAGCCTGGCTCTTTGTTTTCGTCGGACTCGTGATCGCCCTTGTGCAAGGCGGTCTGGTGCGACGCATTGGTCCACGGCTTGGCGAACTTCGCATCCTGCGTTTCGCCTTGCCCTTGACCATCCCGGGCATTCTTCTGGTGGGACAGGCACAATCCCCGACCCACCTCTACTTCGGCTTGGGAATCATGGCCGTCGCCAGCGCGTTTCTCATCCCATCCTTGAGCGCCCTGGTTTCGCGGTATGCCCCGGCCCATCGCCAGGGTTTGGCCATGGGATCGCATCGGGCCACGGGTTCTCTCAGCCGTGCCCTCGGCCCCATTTTGGGTGGACTCATTTACTGGCGCTTGGGGAGTGCGGCCCCCTACTGGGCCGGAGCGGCGCTCTTGATCCTGCCCTTTGTTTGGGCGCTGTCGCTCCCCGCTCCGGACCCGTCCCCGAATTCGGGTTCGGCCAAGGATTCAGCGAAAGACTAGAACTCCCAAAGAGAAGCGTCGCCGTACGAAAAGAAACGGTATTCCTCTTGCACGGCAGCGGCATAAACCTGCTTGACGAAGGCGAGGCCATCGTTCGCCCCCCCATGTTGGGCAAAGCCCGCGACCAACGCCAACAAGGTAGAACGCGGGGTATGAAAGTTGGTCAGCAGAACGTCCACGGCCTGGAACGGGAACCCCGGTTGAATCAAGAGGGAGGTTTCCCCCTCGGCGCAACCCGTGATCGCATGCGCTTCCAAAGCACGACAAACGGTGGTGCCCACCGCCACCACGCGCCGCTGCGAGGCTCTTGCTTCGGCGATGGCCTGGAGCGTCGCCGCAGAAATGGCATAGGACTCGGCATGCATGGTGTGGTCTTCCAAGCGGTCAGCAATCACGGGCCGAAAGGTGCCCTGCCCAACGTGCAAGGTCAGTGCATGCGATTGGATGCCGGATTCCCGCAAACGTTCCAAAACAGCGGAATCAAAATGCAGTCCGGCGGTCGGTGCAGCAACGGCACCGGCCTGGGATGCCCAAACGGTTTGGTAGCGGTCCCGATCTTCGGCAGACTCGGCTTCCTCTCCATCAGCTTGGCGTCGCGAACGGATATAGGGCGGCAAAGGAGGCGTGCCCATGGACTCCAGCAAAGAGACCCAATCCGAATCGGAGTCCTTAGAGAGGAGCCAATGCCCCGGTTCTTCCTCTCCTTGGATGTGAAAAACGGGGGCAGACCCTGCCACCCTCAAATCCAGTCCCTTTCGCAAGCGATTACCCGTCAACAAAAAGAGAGCTTCCCCGCCCGTTCGATTTTCCAACCAAAGGCCTTCCACTTTGCCACCCCCTTCTTTGCGAAGAAGAAGTCGGGCGGGAATGACCTTGGTGTCATTGATGACGAGAAGATCTCCCTTACGCAGGAGTTGCGGAAGATCCCGAAAGGAATGATGGGAAAACTTTTCCGACCCGCACCGCACGGCCAACAAGCGGGAGGCAGACCGGGATACAACTGGGTGTCTCGCAATGCGTTCTTCCGGAAGCGGGAAGTCCAGATCTGCGAGGCTCGTCAAGAAGGGGGCTCGGTCGGTTTGGCTTGCGCAAGCCACCGGCGGAGAACATCCATTTGGCGATGAAAGTCGTGCACCTGGGTCTCCAAGGGGGCCTTGAAAAAGGCGGCGGCGGGAGCAAAGGCTCCACCCTCGCCCCGTTGTTTGGCGAGCAGGGCAATGCGGGCCAAATCCAGTACCACGGGTGCAGCCAGGGCACTATCACTGCCGCGCCAAGTGAACTCCATCGTCATTTGTGCCCCGAGAAATCCCTCGAAGTGAATAAAATCCCAGGCCGTCTTCCAATCATGCAGGCTGGGTACAAAATCAATGCTCACACCCGTGTGGCGGGACCCAGGACCCAAGATGTTGCCCAAGGCAACATCTTTGTTGCGTAACTTGGCGCTCTTGCGTTCCGGATCCTCCAAGGCCGCGCCATCTCGATTGCCGAGCATGTTGTAGCCCTCCCAGGCCATCACATTCAAAGCTCGGTCCCGAAACAAGGGGGCCAATACCGTCTTGACCAAGGTCTCTCCTGTTTTGCCATCGTTGCCCAGGACCGGCACCCCTTGGCGTGCGGCAAAACCGGCCAGCGCCGGCGCTGCGGCCCCCGGTGCAGGCGTGAAGTTGATGAAGGGCAGGCCCTCGGCAATGGCCGCCGTGGCGTAAAGCATCGAACGAGAAAGGGTGGCCGGAGCATCGGCAAGAAGGGACAAAGGATCACGATCAAAATCCTGCCAAGCTTCTGGAATAGGGTCATCCCGCTCAGCGGTGGCCAAATACACCACCACGGCGTGATGACAGGACTCAGCCCGCATCCATTCTTGAATATCTTCACGGAGGGCCTGGACGGCCTCTGAGGTGGGCAAATCCAGGCGTTTCCGGCTGGCGGAATCGGCCATTTCCGCATCGCGTGGGTCCGGAAGGCCAGGAGCAATGGACAGGGCATAGCGCTCCCGGGTGGAAGAACATAAATCCACAATGTCATGCGGCAGAACGCCGGTGCGCGCCAAACCAGCGGCCGTTTGGTGCACATCTCCGGCAATATCCCAGCCGGCAATCCGAAACGAGGCCAAGGAGGGCCAGGGAAGGCCATCAAATTCGGGAAGCTCGGTCAACAATCCCAGGGGAGACATGCCGGAACGCAACCCTTCCAAGCCATGCATCACGGTGGTGGCAATCGAGCCCCGGGCTCCCACCAAAAACAAACCGATTTTCTGAGGGTCGGGACTCATGGGGAACTCGGGCGCATTTCTAAAAAGTGTTGCAACACGGAACTGGGAACTCCCGACAAATGCGCGGCACGAAGGACGGTCGTGTGGTCTGCAGAGGGGACCTCAACCCATTTGAGTTCTTGGCCTGCAGCCACCGCCTGCGCCTGCGGGGAGAGGGGTGGAGAATCCGGGGACAGAGTGGTCCTAGGCGCTTGGTTGGGAATTTGGTTCGCGGAGGCCAGGGAGGAGGAAGAATTCGCAGCCAACCGCAGGGTCGTTGCTTGCGTCGAAGATTGCACCCAAATCCAACTCACAAGGGCGGCAAAAAATCCGGCAAACAGGGGCGCGACCCAAGGATGAGTTCGAAAACGCAGGGGGCGCAATTGGGCGGCAGGAAGTAGGGCGGAGGCCAAGGGATGATCCGTTGGCAGAGTCAGGGCGCAGCGCAACAACCCATCTTCATCTTGATTGGGATCAATTTCGCAGGCGGGGTTTGCCCGCGGGGATCGTTCCATCCATGCAATCACCGTTGCCAAGATGGCTCCTAAGGCAACGGCAACCCCAAGATTGCCGCCGGAGGATTGGGAAAAAGCGAGACCAACGCCAGCTGCACCCAATCCACCGCAAAACAGAGCCTGCCCGGTTCGTAGCCAAAACAAACGCCGCTGAGCCGCAATGGCAATCATGACTCAGGCCAAGAATGCAAAGGGGCCAAGCTGAACCACATCTTGATCGAGTGGCCAATTTCGGGGAGAAGCCAGTGGTTGGGAAACCAAGAATATTGATCGTCGGCATCCGGATCCGCTCCGGTCAAAAGATGATTGGCGGGAGAAAAATAAACCAAGCTGATCAGGTTGCCCTCGGCTTCGGCAGCAAACATTTCCGGAGCGTCCTTGTGTGGACGAATGAAACGAGACCCTAAATAAATCCAGGGGCCGCGGCGATAAGTATTGTTGCGACGTCGATTCAAGATCAGATCTTCGGCACGGAAGAAATGCCGTTCCAAGTGACCATCCAGGGGATCTCTGGTCTCCCAACCCAAAGAAAGAAAAAACCCATCCCCTTCGGCAGCCTTCACGTCATAAAGAGAAACGCCGGCTTCATACTCCTCACGAGTGGGGCGAGGACTCTTTGGAACGAGAGCTCCATTGCGGCCCGCTTCCACCCCGAGGAGCAGCATGGCTGTGTTCAGGGACGTAGGCGAAAAATCATTGTTGGCGCTCAGCAAGGACTCATGCTTTTTACCCCGGTCGAGTACGAGTAGGTATTCCAAGGGCTCCTGGGTCTGGCAAAGTTCGACCTCAATTTCGATGAAGGATTTTTCGAAATTCAAGTGAACGCCTTGGGGCAACAACTCCTTGGCCACGGCCTCGCGGCTCTGTATTTGGGGGAGAAGAAGAAGAAGAGGAAGAGCAATCAGCATGGTGCAAGGTGCAACGAGGCACCTAGGCGGAGGGTTCAACCGCCATCGTAGCCACAGGCGCGCATCCCTAGCTCGGCTTCTTCCTGTTGCCGACTCCCGGGAAATGCCAGGCGGTGGGCTGTGGCAAAGGCCGTCCCAGCTTCAGGAAGACGGTCCATGGTTTGGTAAATTCGGCCCAAAGCCAAGCGAAGGGCGGTATGTTCGCTATGAAAATCCAGGCCGCGAAGGAGGATTTGCAAGGCTGGTGAGGTGGCGCCAACGGCCAGCATCTTGGTTTGCGCTTGCAGAATGGCTTGGGGCGAAGGGGATCCCTCTTGCCAAGATCGAAAAGCGGCCAACATTTGCTCGGGGTTTTCCCAAGTGCGCAGGAGAGGAATGCGTTCCGCCAACCGATCTTCCGTCAAAATCCAGGCCAAGGCATCAGGCTCTCCCAACCCGAAGGCTAAGCTTTTCGGATCCGCCAGGAGAAGGGATCGATCCGACAACAGGTCGGCCAGGGTCCTTGCTCCGGCGACCGGGTTCGTCCTGCTCTGAATCCGGAAGCGGGCAGCAAGGGCCCGCAGGCGACCGGATTCGGACAGAGCTTCTTGTTGCAACAGGAAATCCACCAGACTCTCCCCGTGCGTGGCAGGTAAGACAGCCAAGACGTGGAGGATTGCGTCCGACGAAACTTCCCCAACCGGAGGAATCGTTGTCGTCCCTCCAACGCGGATGGCTGCAGCAAGGGCCCGGCCACAAGCATGCACTCGAGGGAAGCGACCCGCACCTTGCCGCGGGTTCGGGGGAAGGCCCGAACTTGTCACCGGCACTTGAGCGAGCAAAAGAGCCAAGCGAGTAGCCAATGGGAGCGCTTCGGAGGCAAGGGGTTTTTGTTCGCGCGCATCCAACTCCGCAAGCAAGAGTCCTAGGGCCTCGTCCGCAGGGCGCTCGGATCGAATGGACGCCAACTGCGGGCCCAAGTCTTGGCGTTGCACGCAGTCACCGCCCACGATCAGAGCGCGGAGGACCGCTTCAACCACCGGATAATCCTCGCCTGGGTCTTCCAGCCTGGCTTGCAAAACCGAGCGAAAACTGGGAAAGCGGGCCAAGCCCTCACAGGCACTGACTCGGGCATCTTCATCCATTCCGGGATCGGCCAAAAGATCTGCCAAGAATTGAATATCCACGGCATCTTCCGACTTGGCTAGAGCATGCACCAAGGATGAGACGTCATCGGATTGGGTTTCCACTTGATTCCGCAACCAAGCCCTGGCCAAAACGGACTGAGGGGCCCTGCCCAGGGCCAGAGGTCGCAAAATTTCCTGCGGGACTCGAGGTGTTTCAAACAACCGCTCCCAAGAGTCGCCGGGGTCGGGGCCAGTGGAGAGAAGAATGGCCACTTGTCGCCCCAAGCGACCCTGTGCCCATCCGCCATCCGCCAGCCAATGACTCGCCAGAGCACGTGCCGCGGGGCTGGGCAAACGTGCCAAGCGCACCATCCGCTGGGCGCGCAGTTGCGGGTGCAACTGAGAATCCAGTTGCCTTCGATACACCTTCACCAAGGCGTCGGGCTCGAGGAAGGAGGGCAGAAAATCCTCCGCCAAAGCGCGACGCTCCGGATCGGGCGAGGAAATCTCGGCGGCCAGACGAGCTTGAATCTCCTCATGGGGGCCGCCACGAGCCAAGGCACCCAAAAGACGCCGGCCTTGAGCGGGCGATTGCTGGGCAATCTGGTCATACAGCTCGAGACGCTGAGCGGCATCGGTCTCTCCTTCTGCCCATCCCAGCAACGCAGTCATGGAGGTGCGAGTGTCGAAAGATTGGGCAATGGTGCGAAGAATTTCGCGATCTTGGGATCCAAAACGGCGAGCACTTTCCTCCGCCAGAACGCGGAGGAGCTTGAGGTCTTCCGGAAGAAGGGCGTTGGCTGCTCGGAGTCGCCAAGTCACCCCCTCCACTCGCATGCGGCGCATTAGAAAGAAGGCTCTGGCCTCGGTCGCCACCGCAGAATCCAAGGCCAAGGAACCGATGGCAGCACCAGCCAGGGAATCGCGGGCCGCCAAGAGCAAATCTCGAGCGCGACGCAGGGCAAGCGAGGAAGAAGCATTCGTTTGCAAAAGGGCGGCGCAGGCCTGCACATCTTCCGTCGTCAAATGGGGAACTAGGCGTGCCATCCAACGAGCCTCGTCGTTCAACTCTTGCTCGGACAAAAGGGCGCCCAACAAAGTTTCCCGCGAGAGATTCTTTTGATCCAAGGAAACCGGCGACGAATAGGAGGACCAGGATGGGGCAAGATCGGCGGCGGCTTGGCGGAGGTCCTGACAGATCCCAAGCGCAAGAATAAGTCCGAAAATCACGACGAATCTTCTTGCGGATGGTTCTGCATGGCCTGAGGGAGGAAACGCAACAAATCCGAGGCAAGAAGAGCATCTTCTCCCAGCTCGTCGCGAGCCAAATCCCCGGCCACCCCATGCAAGTGGGCGCCGACACGAGCGGCATCCCAGGGCGCGAGGCCGCGACACATCAGGCCAGCAATCACGCCAGTCAAGACATCTCCAGAGCCTGCCGTGGCCATGCCCGCGTTGCCCGTTTCATTCGGCCAAGTTTCCTTTTCGGGAGCGCCGACCAAGGTATCGGCCCCCTTCAACACCACCACCGAGCCATATTGGTTCACCAATTGCGACAAGGAGGCAGCACGATCCTCCTGAATGGAGGCGGCAGACTCCAAGCCAAGCAAGCGGGCCGCCTCGCCGGGGTGCGGGGTCAGCACCGTCTCGGCAGAAAGCGGGCGCGGTGTTTGGGCCAAGGCATTGAGAGCGTCCGCATCCAGGACCGTGGCCGGACGGGCAGTGTCGAAGAGGGCCTGCACAAGAGCGACCGTATCCGCATGTTGACCGAGGCCAGGACCGACAGCCAGTGCTTGGGCCGGGAGATACGTTTCCTGGATACAGGACAAATCCGAGCCTCGCAAATGGGTTCGATCCGGCTCGCCTTGCAAGGCGAGAATGGCGGCGGGTAAGGCAACCGTCAGTTCCGGAGCCATGCCACCGGGCGCAACGATGACCACATAGCCCACCCCGACCCGAAATGCCGCCTCGGCGGCCAACACGGTTGCACCGGCCATGCCCCGCGATCCTGCGACCAAAACCACCCGGCCCAGGTCGCCCTTGTGGACATCCTGGCGTCGGTGCGGGAGGGGTGGCAACCCAGCGGACATGGAAACCATCCTAGGATGGAGAAACCGTGACTCCGAGACCCGGCAAATTGGAAAGCTACCGCGACGATCAAGTCGCCCGAGATTACGACACGCGTTGGCAAGGAACTGCCGGTCAACGTCGAGATTCCCGCAAAGTTCGCGTTTTGGAGAAAGCCCTGGATCGAATGGCGAGCCTTCACGGCCAACCCCTGCAAACCGTGCTGGATATTCCCATTGGCACGGGCCGCTTTCACTCCCTTTACCAAAAACGAGGGTGGGCGGCCGTCGGGGCCGATCTTTCTCTTCCCATGCTGCGGCAGGCACGTCAAAAAACAAGAGGCCCTCTCCTCGCGGCGGACTTGGATCATCTCCCCTTTCCGGATCAGGCCTTTGATGTGGTGGTTTGCATCCGCCTCCTCCATTTGGTCCGAGATCCGGATCTTCGTGGCCGCTACTTGCGGGAAATTTCCCGAGTGACACGGGTCGGCGCCGTTCTTGGCTGGCACCATCGATCCTCCTTCCGAGTCTGGGGGCGCCACTTGCGCTATCGTTTGGGTTTCCGCGCCAAGGCCCCAGGGAACCCCTCCCCTTCGCACCTCCTCGAAGAAATGCGACAAGCAGGATTCCCGCAAAATCACTGGTTTCCCCTTCGCCCTCTCCCCTTCCTCACCGACAAAGTTCTCGTAGCCGGACTCACCCGACCATGACCGATCCACTCCCTTCCTATCATGCCGCTCTGCAAGGGGCCACTTGGGTAAAGTGTGACGATCGTCGCTGGCTGGAAGTCAGGGGGTCGGACACCCATGATTTTCTGCAGCGTTTGTTGACCAGCAAAGTGCCCTCCATCGAGGTCGGACGGGGCCAATGGTCGGCCTTGGTGGACGGAAGAGCCCGCTGGATCACGGATCTTCTGCTTTTTGGCTTGAAGAACGGCGTTGCCCTGGATTGCCCCACTTCCCAACTTCCGGCCTTGGAAGAGACCTTGGAAAACCGCCACTTTGGCGAGGATGTTCGATGGCACGCTCCGCAAGAAACGCGGTTGCTGGTATTGGGCCCCCAGGCCCAGGCCCTAGTGGAAGCGACGGGCCTCTCCCTGCCAACCTCGGAATTTTCCCTTTTCGGGGAAACCGCGGAGATCCAGGATCCCAACGAGGTGCGGCGGGTCACGCGACCCGATCGGGGAGCCCAGTGTTGGGAATGCAGTGGATCCCCGGAGCGCATTGCCGCCCTAACCGAGGCCTTGACCCATGCCGGTGCGGTCGCTGCGGACCCACAAGCCTTGGAAATCCTGCGCATCGAAGCGCTCCGCCCCCTCTTCGGCACGGATTTTGGTCCCGAATCCTCTTTGCCGGAAAGTGGCGAGTGGCAACGGGCCTCACTCAACAAAGGGTGCTATCCGGGACAGGAGGTCATTGCCAAGATTCACAATTTCGGCGAGGCCCCTCGCCAACTTTGCCAATTGCAGTTCGACGCCCTTCCCAAGGATGAGAAAACTCCAAAATCTCTCCAAGGCACTCCAATCCTGGCTACCGCGGGTGGCCAAGCGGGCGCCATCACTTCCTGCTTGGAGTCACCCCGAGAGGGCGGTCTCCTTGGAATGGGGATCGTTCGCCGCAAATTCTTGTCCGAAGAGCTCTTCGTCGAGATTTCGCCTGGGAGCAATGTCGCGGTTCGCGCCACCCCCTTGAAGCAACCCATTCCAGAATGAGTCGGGTTCGCAAAGGCTTGGGGATCGGCTTGGGGCTGGTTGGCTTGATCTTCTTGGGTTCGGTGGCCTGTCCTCCGCTTTCGGAGCGGGATTCCCCCTTGGATCCGGTGCGCCTGGAATTGGGAGATCCCATCCCAGAACGGGGTCCCGCCGAGAAAGTTGGCAGGGTTTTCCTGAGCCAATCCGCCCCCTCTTCTGGGTCTCGCACCCTCCCCTTCTTCGCGCGGGTCGCGGACGCCACAACGGGCCAAGCAATTTCCACCCCTACCTTTCTTTTGGGTGGGAAAACCCGGATTCGGGGCCTGATTGCCGATGAGGAGGGGATTTTTTCTCTACCTTTGGTGGGCGATGCCCCGCGACCCCTCCAGGTCCAGGCTGTTGGGTTCTTTCCGCTCGAGCAACCGGCCCGCCCGGGCGAAATTTGCCCATTTCTGCTGAAACCTGCAACTTCAGTCCAGGGGCAAGTCGAGATCCGGCCGGGGCAACGCGCCTCCTCCGGCACCATGGCCCTCGAGCGGGCCGATTCTCCGGGTCATCCCCTCCTCCTGCCTGTTGGGGGCCCAACGGGCTACTTTGCCTCACCCCTTTTGGAGCCTGGGATCTGGATTTTGAGTTATCGGAAGCATCCCCGGGATGTTTCAGAACAAGGCCCCAGTGCTGTTCTGGAATTGCTTGGAGGGCCTCCCACGCAGGTTTTGGTGCAATTGCACCAAGGGAGCAGCTTAGGCCGAACTCCCTTCATTCAGGTCCAAAACTGAACCGTGATTCACCGCCCACGGGAGGCTCGAGGGCACCCAGCCCCCTTTTTCCGAATTCCTAATTTTCGCTTTGTTTTCAACTCTTTTTGGGAAGTTCTGTGAATTCTGTTCGGGAGGGAAAGAAAAGCATGCCAAGGAGGATGAATTCGGGGCGATTCCACCACCAACAAGGGCATCAGCCCTACCAAGGGCACTCGCCCTGCCCCGCGTCGGGGTCTCGACCGCAAACCACGGAATTCTCATGTCCAAAAACCTGTTCACAATCGCTTTCGCTCTTGCCGTCATTCACGGAATGGCTGCGGGTTTCGCCGCGTCCACCGGGGCTCCAGCTGGTGATGCTCTCGGCGGATTCTCCAACATTGCCGCCTTCCTCATGTATGGCTCTGCCATTTGGATTGGCTGGACGTGTGTCAATGCCAGCCATGCCAAGGATTACGCGATCGGCGCCGCCGCTCTCGTCTTCCTGAACCACGCCAATTGGGGCAATGCCTCGGCGCAAGTGAGCAATGTGCCTTGGGGGATCGGTGGCTACCTCAGCCCCATCTTCTCCAACTTGGTTTACATTGTCCTTCTTGTTGCAGCTGTGGGCATGCTCAAGAGCTTGGTGGACAGTGCTCGGGCGACCGCAAACGCTCACGCCTAGTTTCGTCACCGCGAAAAGGATTTGCGCGGGGCCGTTCTCGGCCCCGCGCTCTTTTTTTACCCACAAACGGCCGCGGCCCTTAGGAACTCCCTGGTCAACTCGAATCCGAGGAGACCGAACTCGAGTGGCGCAGGAGGCGGAAGGCCAGACCCAGGAGCAGGAACCCCGCCGCGAACCGAATCAAAGCGGTCCAGCGGAGAAGCGCTTCCGCAAGAACAACGGGCGGAGCCAATCCAGCCCGAACCACACGGCGGACGCTGGGACGAGTTTCCAGCCAAGTGGCCCAAGCGGGGCCCCGTAGGTAGTAACTGCGAACCAATGATTGCCCCAAGGAAGTCGCCAGCAAATAGTCATCCCGGAAACGGCGCAAGACGCGGACTTCTTTGGCATCGGCGTCCCCATGCACGGCCGACGCAACAAAGCACCCCGTTGCACTCCCTCCAGAATTGGAAGTTTGAGTGCGCAAAGTCGCAACTGCGATTTGACCCCCTGGGTTCAGAATCACCATGGAGTACAAACCCGAAACCAACTCGGGCACTTCCGTGGTGAAGCCGGTACCGGTGCCGGTGGAAAACATGGTCGGATCCAAGGAATCAATGACTGTGTTCCCCTGCGACAAAACAATCAACATGCGGCTAATTGCCGAATCCTCGTCCTGAACGTCCACAAAGGCGGAGAACGATCCGGCATTCACCGTCACCCAATTTTTGATGCCGGCAGCGACCGTAGAAGGAGAAATCGAAGCCGTCATATTGTCGAAAAGAAATGGGATAAAATCAATACCAAAATATATATCATTAGAAAAATTAGAT
>CAYXFZ010000079.1:0-11347 GCA_964464385.1 uncultured Planctomycetales bacterium | reverse complement strand
CTTTCCCAAGGGGCACTCTGCCCCTTCCTGCCGACCGTGCCCTGACCCCGCACGGTCGGCTCTTTTATTCCGGCCAAGATCCCGTCCAAACCACGGCCTCCCGAGGAAGCTCGGCAAGGTCAAAACCTGCAACCAGTTCCTTGGCAGAAACAGGACGAACATCAGGTATCAGACCGCACCAAAACGCAAGAAGGCCCACGACATCCTCGGCGGATCGGCCCTCGAGGCGCAATTTACGCAAGGAGGTGTCGCCATGCCGCTTGGCCAAACGCAGGCCATCCTCCCCAACTACCAAGGGAACATGGGCCCAAGAGGGACGGGGTAAATTCAGGCTTTCCAGCAGAAGACATTGACGCGCCGTGCTGGGCAAAAGATCGTCGCCGCGGAGAACTTGATTGATGCCCTGATCGGCATCGTCCAGAACTACGGCCAGTTGGTAGGCCGGACTGTCCCCCCGGCGCCAAATCACGAAATCACCGAGATCTCGATCCACGTGCACGTGTTGCGCACCCAGCACCCGATCCTGAAATTCAACTTCACGGGAACGGCCCACGTCCAACCGCCAACAGGGTTCGATCCCGGTTTCCGAAATGGCTTCTGCAGCTTCACTCCACTTTCCGCGACAGGTGCCGGGATAGACCGGCCCATCCAGATCGGGGGGTTCGTGTGGGGCACTGGCGGCTTGGGCCACATCCCCACGCCGACAAATGCACGGATAGGCCAAGCCCAAAACGGCAAGGCGTTCCAGGGCGGCGCGATAAAAATCAAAGCGTGGGGACTGATAAACCGGGCCGCGATCCCAATCCAAGCCCAACCACTCCAAATCCTCGATCGCGGCCTCGGATGCTCCACTGCGCACGCGCGGCCCATCCAAGTCCTCGATCCGGAGTAGGACCTCTCCCGAACGGTTGCGCAAATCCAACCAAGCCAACAAAAAACTACGCGCATTGCCGAGATGCAAAACTCCAGTGGGACTGGGAGCCAATCGTCCGCGCCATGGACTGGTGGAGGCCACGAGGAAAGTCTAAGGCGCGGGAAGATTCAGAAGAAACGCATCCGGGCTTAGGGCACGGGCGCAAACCACGGCACCTACGCTAGCGACCCCGGCCTCGCGCAGGGCCCGGGCGGCCTCTTGCAAGGTAGCCCCTGTTGTCCACACATCATCCACCAACCAGACCCGAGGCAGGGGAGGCAAGCGACGAGGAACAAAAAAGCAACCGTTCAAGTTGCCGCGCCTTGCGGCACCCGAAAGACCACTTTGTCGGCAAGAAAGCCGCTTACGCCACAGAGGGATCCGGGGAAAATTTCCGGCCTGTTGCTGGCGAAGTTCCCGAGCCAACCACGAAGGAAAGTGCCATCCATCGCACCAACGATGCAATCCCGCTGGAATGGCCAGAATCGGCCCGGTGCAGGATCTCCTTCGGGCAAACATGGCCAACAACTCTTGGCGCAATAGAACCGCCCCGGCACCCATAGGCTGCTCCTTGGCCTGCAGGATCAACTTACGTGCCACACCGGAATAAGCGCTCCAAACCAGAACTTCCGCCAAGCCGAACGGGGGGTGAACAGCCGGAGAATCCATCCGGGTGTCCCAACACGAGGGACAGCACTGCAACGAGCGATTGGTTTGCGTGCGGCAAACGGGGCAGCGTGGATCCATCCACGACAGGAACCCGTGTCGAAATGCCACACCCCAACGAAAGCCTACCGTCATAACAAGAGGACGGCAGGCAGGATCGAAGGTGACTAAATCCTTCTCTCCGGACGGAACGCCTGATTCCCAGGAGAGGGCATACCCATGGCCAAACGCACCTTATTGACATAGGACTCCAAGGTCTCTTCCGGTACGGGCTCGACATCAAAAAGAGCGCCCACTTCCCGAGCCAAGGCGATGTTGTCCTCGAAAGAAAACGGAGTTGCCCGAAGATAGGCCCGCAACTGGCGGCGCAGACGGGCACGGGAAACCAGGGGATGCAAGACTAAAAACAGAGCGGCCGAGACAAAAATTGCAAAGAGACCGCCCGGCAAGACCCAAACCGGGATCATTTCCTGCAAAAGCTGGGACCCCGCCAGGAGGGCAGAGCCCAATACGAAGAACAACAGGCCCATCTCGGTCCGGCCACGGGCCTCCATGGCGCCACGAAGAGAAGCCAAGGTGGTTTCAGTTTTCCCAAAAAGGGCGGTTACACGGGTTGCGGTACAGCCGTGGCGAGCAGCAGTCCACAAAAGGAGGCCGGCCGTGAGGAAGGCGGCGAACCCCAAAAGCGCCAAATCGTGGGCCGGGTCAGCCACGGGATTGAGAACGACATCTTGCACGGGCCCATCCTACGCCTTCGGGCGGCTAGAATCCGTCTCGTGACCAGCTTGCGCCTGCGCATCAACGGCGACGACCATGAAGTGGACGCTCCCGCCCACTGGACCTTATTGGAAGTCCTGCGCTACCGACTTGGACTGACCGGTAGCAAGCAAGGATGCGACAAGGGCGACTGTGGCGCTTGCACCCTCTTGATGGATGGTGTCCCGGTCAACTCCTGCCTCGTGCTTGCCGCAACCGCCGTCGGCAAACTGGTCTGCACCATCGAGGGTCTCACCCCCGCCCATCGGGCACGCGGAGGCGAGGGTGCGGATCCCGTGCAAGACGCCTTTGTGGCATGTGGTGCCTTGCAATGTGGCTTTTGTCAGCCCGGGATGATGCTCTCTGCTCGCGCACTCCTGGATCAAGAGGGCGATCCGGACGAGGCACAAATCCGTCAGGCCTTGGCCGGCAATCTTTGTCGCTGCACGGGCTACAAACAAATTTATGACGCGGTCCAGTTGGCCGCAGAGACCGAGGCCAAGCCATGAGCGCTCGGGACATTCATGGCCCAGAGGCACCGTGGGGGGAATTTGTTGTCGTTGGCAAGCGCAACCGCAAGGTGGATGGGATGGCCATGGGGACCGGCGCCGCAGTTTACGCGGACGACATCCTCCTGCCCGGGATGTTGCACGCCAAAACCCTGCGTAGCCCCCATCCCCACGCCAAAATTCTGTCGATAGACACGAGTGCAGCCGAGGCCCTGAGTGGGGTCCACGCGGTGCTCACTGGCAAAGACCTCCCGACCCCTTACGGAGTCATTCCTTGGACCCCAGATGAACACGCCTTGGCCTTGGAAAAGGTGCGCTTCCTCGGGGATGAAGTTGCGGCAGTCGCCGCCGTGGATGAGGACACTGCCAACGAAGCCCTCACCCTCATCCAAGTCGAGTACGAAATTCTTCCTTTCTTCTTGGAACCGGAAGAGGCCTTGGCCAACCCCGAGATCATGATTCATGAAAACGATCGCGGCAAGGGCAATGTTTCCAAGCATGTCATGCTGGAATTCGGCAGCGTAGATCAGGCCTTGGCCGATGCCGCCTGCGTGGTGGAAGAGGATTATTCCTTCCATGGCACGACGCATGCCGCCATCGAGCCGCATTGCGCCGTGGCCTCTTGTTCCGCCGACGGCCTTCTGACCCTTTGGTCCAGCACCCAAATTACCCACTATGTGCATCGGGCATTGGCCGCAGTGCTCGCTTTGGATCCAGCCCACATTCGTGTGATTCAACCCTTCTTGGGCGGCGCCTTCGGCGGCAAATCCGATCCTTTCTCCTTGGAGTTTTGCGTAGCCGCTTTGTCCCGCAAGACCGGGCGTCCCGTCAAAATGCTGTGGACACGGGAAGAAGTGTTTTATGCCCACCGAGGACGCCACCCGATGCGCATGCATTACCGTAGCGGCACCGATCGCGACGGCAAGTTGCTTGGTGTGGATGCCAAGATCCTGATTGACGGGGGGGCCTATTCCTCTTTTGGTTTGGTCACGACCTACTATGCCGGTCAGCTCCTGACTGGCCCTTACGATTTCCCCACCTATCGTTTCGACTCGACTCGCGTCTTTACCAATAAGCCCCCTTGTGGGCCCAAGCGGGGCCATGGTTCGGTGCAACCCCGTTTTGCCTTCGAAGTACAATTGGACGAACTGGCAGAAAAATTGGAATTGGACCCCATTGAAATTCGGCGGCGCAATTTTCAGGGGGAACAAACCGAGACCGTCAACGGCCAACGCATCACATCCAATGGTTTTATGGAATGTTTGGACGCGGTAGAAAAGGCCAGCGATTGGAAAAATCGCTACGGCCAATTGGAGTTTGGTCATGGTTTGGGCGTAGCCGGATCCATGTACATTTCCGGCACCAACTATCCCGTGTATCCCAACGACATGCCGCAGGCTGGCATTCAACTCAAAGTGGACCGCTCCGGCTTGGTCACCGTATTTACCGGCGGCAACGACATTGGTCAGGGTTCCAACACCATGACCGCCACCGTCGTCGCCGAGGAACTGGGGCTGGAATTGAGTTCCATCCGGGTCATCGCCGCCGACACCGACCTCTGCCCGGTGGATTTGGGCGCTTACTCCAGCCGGGTCACCTTTATGGTGGGCAACGCTTGCATTGATGCCGCTCGCAAACTCCGGAGGCAAATCGTGCAAGCCGTGGCGGAATCCTGGGAAGTGAAGGAATCCCGGGTCCGCATGATGGCCGGCAAAGTCTTTGACTTGGAAGATCCAAAGCGTTCTATTCCCGTCCGCGAAGCGTTTCAAATTGCCGAAATAAAATACGACACCTTGGGCGCCACCGGCTCCTACAACACCCCAACTTTGGGGGGTGACTACCGGGGCGGGACCATCGGTACCGCCCCCGCGTATTCCTTTACTGCCCACGTGGCCGAAGTGCGCGTGGATACCGAAACTGGACGCATCCTCTGCGAAAAAGTTTGGATCGCCCACGATTGTGGCCGTGCCCTGAACCCCACTTTGGTAGAAGGCCAAATGGAGGGGTCCGCGTATATGGGCTTGGCCGAAGCCCTCCTGGAAGATCACAATGTGGACGAACGCGGACTCCATACCGGACCTTCCCTCTTGGATTATCGCATTCCGACTTCGGTGGACACGCCTGAATTGGAGGCCCTAATCATCGAAAGCGTGGACCCCGAGGGTCCCTATGGCGCCAAAGAGGCCGGCGAAGGGCCCTTGCACCCGGCCCTTCCCGCCCTTGCCAATGCCATCCACAACGCAGTCGGCATACGCATCCGCCACCTGCCGTTTACCCCGGGCAAAGTCCTCGCCGCTCTGGAGGAAATCTCGTGCTGAGGTTGCCAAAATTTCAATTGCTCCAACCGCGCACCCTGGAAGAAGCTGGCGCCATGATGCAGGAGCACGGTTCAAAAGCTCTCTTGCTGGCCGGGGGCACGGACCTCCTCCCCAACATGAAGCACGGTCTCTTCGAGCCCGAAGTTGTGGTCGCCTTGGGGAACATTTCGGATCTTGGGGAGATTGGAGTGCATTCCGAGGGGATTTCCATCGGCGCTATGACTTCCCTTTCCGCAGTCGCCGCCCATCCGGAACTTCGTTCCCATGCACCGGTCCTCGCTCAGGCCGCCGGCACCGTGTCTGGTCCGCAGTTGCGCAATCAAGGCACCCTGGGTGGCAACATCATGCTCGACACGCGTTGCAAGTGGTACAACCAAACTTACTTTTGGCGCCAGGCCTTGGGCTATTGCATGAAAAAGGATGGCACGGAGTGCCACGTGGTCAAGGGTGGGTCCCGTTGCGTCGCTGCCGCCAGCAACGACACCGCCCCTGCCCTGATGGTGCTCAACGCCCAACTCAATTTCTTGACCCAAAACGGCGCAGAAACAATTCCCATCCGAGAGCTCTACAAAGCCGACGGGATTTGGAACAAAAAAGTTTCCCCGACGGCCATCCTGACGGAGGTTCATATCCCTCCATCGCCACCCCACGCCCACATGGCCTACGGAAAATTGCGCGAACGAGGTTCCATTGACTTTCCTCTGCTCGGTCTGGCAGCCAACTTCACAGTGGATTCTGCGGGTGCTATCGCTACTGCCGATCTGGCCACGGTCGCCCTTCAGGCCCGACCTTCCCTTCTGAACAAGGCCGAAAACGTTCTCCTCGGAACACATCCGGGCCAAGAGGATTTCACCTTGGCCTGCCAAGAGGTGGCCCAACTCGCCAGCAAACAATGCCGACCCTTGGCCAACATTCCGGGGGACGAGCACTGGCGGCAAAGGATGGTCCCGATTCTGGTTCGCCGAACCCTCCAGGCAGCCGCCGATTCCACCGGACCGGTTTCCTTCTGACTCCGCTTTTCATGTCCTTCCTCAACCGTTTCTTTACCCGCTCCGCCCCGGATCTAGCCCCTCGGATTCAAGATCTCTCTCTCCAGTTTTCCCAGCGGATTGCCGAGGGAACGGATCCTCGCGTTGCTCTTGAAGAAACCCTAAGAGTCATTCGGGAGCTCTTAAACCTTGAGGCTGCCGCTTTCCTGCCAGCCTCCTTGGACACCGAAGGCTGGTCGGTCAAAATCTCCTGTGGCGGGGAGGACGTCGGACAATTGGTATTCCAACCGACCGGGGCCCTCCCCGAGAGCCTGCGCCCTTCGCTGAAAATTTTGGCGGGACTGGCCGCCCCCGCTCTCGCGGAAGTCATGGTTCAAAAGGATCCCGATGACCCTTATGCGCGATTTGCCGCTGGTCACTCCGACCTTGAAACTCGACTGCTCAACCCGACTGGGCTCCTGGGAGCATTGGAAGAAGAACTGAAGCGACTCCCCAAGGCAGCGGGGTCTACGGCTGCACTGATCGGGATCCGTTTGCAGGACGCCGCCAAGCATTACACTTCTTTGGGTCGGGATTCCTACTTGGAACTCTTGCGGCGGTTGGCCCAAAAAATGCGCCGGAGTTTCGGTGCTCGGGCCGCGGCCGCCCGCTTGGAAGAAGATCTTTTCGCCGTCCTGATTCCCGGTCTAAGGGATCCGGATCAAGCCGGACAGATGACGGCTGAATTTCGCAAGCATGCCCAAGGATTGCAACTTGAGACAACCGTCGGCATCGCCCCATGGGTGGACACCTGCACCGATGCCCGTGCTTGGCTGAATGATGCCCGCGCCGCCCTTCGTCAAGCCGAGACCAAGTCCGACAGCGGCCAGGCCTTTTTCTCGCAGACCATGCAATCCGCCTCCGTCGCCCGGTGGCGCATGGCCGCTGAGTTGGAAGAGGCCTTGCTCTCGGATGCGGTTTTCACCGTGTTCCAACCCATTGTCTATCTAGATGGCGGGGGGTTGGCAGGATTCGAAACTCTCTGCCGTTGGGATCACCCTGAGCATGGCTCTGTTTCTCCGGGCGAATTCATTCCCGTAGCGGAAAATGCCGGGACCTTAATTTTGGACATTGGTCTCAAGACCTTGCGGGAAGCCGCCGAATTCGCGGCCGCAACGGGTTCAGGAGAGGCAGGCCCATTCCTTTCCGTGAATCTTTCGCCGGTGCAATTGCGCGACCGCAACCTCAGCCGACAGGTGGACTCTATTTTTCAGGAAACGGGTGTCGCGCCCAGCCGTTTCAAGTTGGAAATTACCGAGACCGCGGTTATGAACGAAAACGACAGTGGCAGTCTCGCCGCGCTGCACGCATTGCGCGACTTGGGGGTCAGCCTCTCCTTGGACGATTTTGGCACGGGCTATTCCTCCCTTTCCTACTTGCGCAAACTGCCGGTGGAAACCCTCAAGATTGACCGTGCTTTTGTGGTTGCTCTCGATGATGGCGGCGAAGATGCGCAAAATTTATTGCGCAGTATTTTGGCCATGTCCCGAGATTTGGGGCTCAAGGTCGTGGCTGAGGGCATCGAGGAAACGCACCAGCGCGACTTCTTGCTGGAGCATGGTTGTGATTATGGCCAAGGATGGCTCTTTTCTAAGCCTCTTTCGGCCTCAGACGCCAAAATTCGCTGGCAAGAATCGGTCCTCTAAGCCTTTTTTGGACTAGGCTTGGGTGACGATTTTTCCGTGTCTGCTGTCCTCCTCCCCCTCCTCCTCGTAAAAAGCACCCGAACTAAAATAACAGCGCAAAAGCACCCGGGCTAAACCAACAGCGCAAAGGAACCGGGGGGAAACTGTCTGTTATTTTAGTTCGGGTTCCTTACAGAATCACGACCGGCACCATATTGGTGACGGCAAGCGGATTGCCCGAGGTGGATTGCACCACCCCCTGAAACCAAACTTGCTTACCGACCTGCACCGAGGGAGGCACGTTCAGCGGACCCAACACGCCATCGCCGTTGGCATCCAAATCGAAGGGCGCCAAGGTCTTGATGGGCACGGAAAGAGACAAGCTGATGCCGATGTTGGGGAAGGCTGTTGGGCCGGAGCCGGAAAAAGAATAGGCCAGATGGAAGCGAGCCAAGGGCTCCGCCCCGGTCACGCGGAATGTGGCCGTACCGCCGGCAAAGATGGGGTCGATGGAGAGCGGGCCCCCATCCGGGATGCCAAGGATGCCCAAAGAATGCGCCCCACCGGCGGTAACCAAGGCAAAACTCACGCCCGTAGGAGCGTTGCTGATCTGGCCCTTTTGATCATTGCCCCAAGTTACCCAACTGCCATCGGCACGCCCGGCAATGGAATGGAAAAACCCAGCTTCGACGTGCAAATAGCCAGCATCAGTCGGGGCCTGGGAGAGTTGGCCGTAGTTGTCCTGCCCCCAAGAAGCAATGGAACCATCGGGTCGCAGGGCTACGTTGTGCCAATCGCCGCCTTCGATCCAGGTGTGCCCACCCGCAGTTGGGGTCGAAGAAACTTGCCCCCAGTTGTCCCGCCCCCAAGCAACAATCGTGCCATCGGCGCGCAGGGCCAGCGAGTGGTAGTAGGCCCCCGCTACTTGAATGAATCCGCCCCCCGTCGGCGTGCCCGACACTTGGCCGTAGAGATCATTGCCCCAAGCCTCGATAGAACCGTCCGCCCGCAAGGCCAGGGAATGAAAGCCGCCGCAAGAAACTTGCATGAAATCATTGCCAGGCGGCGTGTTCGTGACTTGCAGAGAGGCGTCGTGTCCCCAAGAAGCAATCGTGCCATCGTCACGCAGGGCCATGGAGTGCCACTCGCCGCCGCTCACTTGACCAAAGTCATTGCCGGCGGGCGTATTCCGCACTTGGCCGTAATTGTCCCAGCCCCAGGAAGCCAAGGAGCCGTCGGTGCGCATGCCCAAGGAGTGGTACCCACCCCCGGCCAAGGCAACAAAATCCGCCGAGGTCGGCGTGTTCGAAATCTGGCCGAACTGATCCCAACCCCAAGACAACACGCTTCCGTCCTGCTGTGCCGCAGGCGCGCAGGCGGGCACAAGCGAAAGGCAAAGGGTGAGGGGACACAGCATGGTAGAAGCCAAGGTCTTCCTTTTATTCTAACCCTGATTTCTTGGCTCGGATGGGTCAATCCAGCACGTTGTGAACGGGGAGTTTCGGGCCGAGCTCCAGTGGCTCCTCCCTCGCTTCGCTCGGTCCGGTGCCAAGTCGCTCGAACCGAAACTCCCCGCTCTTTTGCAAACAGCGGCCTCGTGCGTGGACACCCTCAGGACTCAGGACTCAGGATTTTAGAATTTATTTTGAACTTGCAGTTTCTAGGCTCGAAAGAAGGGCGCCTTTCGATTCTTTCTACTCACCACCCTCCCTATTTCGGATTTGCTCCATAGGAGACTGGACAACACTCTGTTCGTGGTTGGCTATCCGGCTCAACCCTGAGCTGTGAGCAAGCGCAAGCCGATGTTGTTGTTGCGGTTCGTCGGGTTGTTGTTGTTCCGATTCGCCGAACGCAGGTTGATGGCTGAATTGTTCCAGCTACCGCCCCGTTTCACACGGTTCGAGCTTCCGAGTGCGCCCGTTCTGATTCTAGCAAACAGCGCTGACGAAACTGAAAGGAACCGCCACGCTGGACAAAGTCGATCATAGGGTCCATATGGGCGACAAATGCCCGCTCCGACCAAACACCAGCATGAAATTCGGCCAACAATTTCCGACTTTTTCGGCGAAAGCGGTCCCGGGTGCGACGCGATAGGCCAATCCGTCCAGGAAACAATCGATAACCCAGAAAGGTGAGCCCCTTTTTCATACGATTCAAACGGGAGTATTTCAACTCAAGGGACAATTCCTGGGATAAGTACTTGGCAACGGTATTTCGAACTTCTAACAAATCCTCATTCTCATCACCCCATACCACGATGTCATCCATATAACGGACCACCTTTTTTCGCCGAAGGTGTTCTTTCAAGAAATGGTCAAATGGGGCCAAGTAATGATTTGCAAAATACTGGCTGGTTAAGTTTCCAATCGGCACACCCTTGCCTGGAGAATGGTGGTAAGTGCCCAAAATAGATGTAAATATCTTCAGGACAATTGGATCTTTGAAACGCCGCTCAAGCAAACCCAACAGGATTGCGTGATCCATGCTATTGAAATATTTCCGAATGTCCATTTGCAAAAACCACTTGGAATTCCCCGAAAACCTCCTTGCACGCCTGAGGGCTCCATCCAATCCCTTCCCCTTGCGACAAGCATAACTTTCTTCAATTTGATACCGCTCAAAAATCGGGCCACAAATGTTGATGATGGCATGGTGCGCCACATGAGAGCGAAAAGGAGCAGCGTAGATCGTTCGCACTTTGGGATCTCTCACGGTAAAACTGAAGTACTCTCCCCAATCCACTTCCCCGGCAAGGAGTTCGTTGGACAATGAGCGCAGTTCGCGATCCAAGCAATTTCGGAAGCCAAGTACCTCGGGCTTCATGCGCCGCCCACGACAGGCTAAATGAAAAGCTAAGCGAAGATTGTCATAGGCCCCAATCGCTTCAATCAGGTTGCCGTTTCTTTTCACTGGGAATCAAATCCAAAAAGGCTTGGCCATATTTTTCAATCTTAGACTCCCCAAAACCATCTATTTTGGAAAGATCCGCCTTGCTCTTGGAACGCTCTTGCGCCATGGCTGCAATATGGGCATTGTTTGCAACGGACCAAACTGGGGTTCCAGCCTCTTTCGCGAGTTCTTTTCGTTTGTCCCGCAATGTTTGATAAAGGGAGAAATCCTCTGGGGATAAAACTTCTTTGTAGTCAACTTGAGGTGCGGTTTTAGATCGGGTTGCAGCGGTATGCGTTGTGTGATCCAAGCACTCCACACAAAAGGTCCACATGGGATTCGTAGCTGTGTTGACGAGTTCTTTACGAACATCCACAACACGGTGTGAACGCAAAAAGTGGTTGAGTTCCATTTCTCGTTCAGGATCGCCCGTGGCGGAGATGGAAAAGATGTAGAACTGCATTCCTATTGCTGGGTTTCGCTACGGCACGCGTTGAGGATGCTCTCGCTCCGCTCGGGGGCGGCTTCGCACGCCCCACGCAATCCTCCAACTCGGCCTTCGCTCATGCTGGTTCTGATGCTGGAGCTCAGGGACGAACTGTGAGCAAGCGCAAGCCGATGTAGCCGTTGCGGAACGTCGGGT
>CAYXFZ010000078.1:0-11887 GCA_964464385.1 uncultured Planctomycetales bacterium | reverse complement strand
AAGAGGGCCCTGCCGTGACAAGGCTTCGCGTTCCGCCAAGGCACTCCTTCCCCAGGCGGCGAGGGCGCATTCCAGGGCAACTTCCAAATGTTCCATGGGATCCAAGATGCCAGTCGGCAGTCCGTGTCGGCGCCGCCACAGGACCAAGTTGGCCAAGTCCTCGGGGCGTCCGGACTGGGCCAAGGTCTCCCATCCCCGCTCAACCAGACCCACCGGGCCATGTTCCAAGCGCAAACAAGACCGATACACCCGCTTGAGGAGAAGAGAATCGTCGTCGTCCCAGGGTGCATCCAGAGCCCGCCGCAAGGTGTCCTCGGCGAGAGAATCCCAACGGGGTGGCGCAGAGGAGACCTGAGAAAAAAGACAGGAGCCGAAGAGCAGAAACTGTATCAATCCGCCCACAGAAATTCTCCGCACTCCGTGACCTCGCCCATGGGAAACACCGTCTCCCCGGAGTTTTCCAATGAGGATTGGAATTCTTCCTGGGATTCAGGTGAGCAGATTACGACCAAGCCTACGCCCATGTTGAAAGCACGCCAAGCTTCCTCTCTCTCTACGGCACCTGCGCGGACCAGCTGCTCAAAGACGTTCAGGGGTGGCACGGCCGCTCGACTCACGAGGGCACCATGCCCTGACAGGACTCGCGGTAAATTGCCAGGAAGGCCCCCACCCGTGATGTGGGCCAAGGCATGTAGATCGGGATTCTGCAGGAGGGGCTGCAAGGGCCGCAGATAGCAACGGTGTGGAACCAGCATCACCTCGGCGCAGGTACGGCCCTCTTCATCGCCAGGAAAAGGATCAGACCACTGCAATTCCATGCGCTCGGTCACAATCCGGCGGGCGAGAGAATAACCATTGGTATGCAGGCCCACGGAGGCAAGCCCAAGAAGACGATCCCCGGGACGAACCCGGGAACCGTCCAAGATATGTTTCTTTTCTACCACTCCAATCAGGGTGCCGACCAAATCGAACTCATCGCCGGGATACACTCCGGGCATTTCCGCGGTTTCGCCACCCAACAAGGCAACCCCATGGTCTCCACAGGCTGCAGCCACACCCTCGATCACCAAGGAAACGCGCGCCGGATCCAAATGGCCGACGCCAACATAGTCCAAAAAGAAGAGGGGAGCAGCACCCTGGACGAGGGCGTCATTGATGCAATGTTGCACCAAATCCCGGCCAATGCTATCGAAAATACACGCCGCAGTGGCAATCCGTATTTTGGTGCCCACACCATCGGCGGTGGCAACCAACACGGGTTCTTCACCCAAATCTTGGGCCGAAAAAAGGCCGCCGAAGGAACCGACATCAGCCAAGACGCGGGGACCGAAGGTTGCACGAATGGCCGGCTTGACGCGATCCAGGGCATCCTCAGCAGCATCAATGTCCACGCCAGCATCCCGATAGGAAAGGGCGGCTCGGGAAGGGTCTCCTGCCATTTCAAGATTCTACGCGCGCCGCATTCCATCCCCTCTTGCATCCCTTATCCTGAGGTCCCATGGGTTTTCCCCGCCGCCGTTTGTTGATCCTGGGCGCCACAGGTTCTGTGGGCCGCCAGGCCCTGGATCTGTTGGCCCGGTCTGGCAATCCATTGGACGTGGTGGGTCTCTCTGCCCATCGTTCCGCCGAGGCTCTGGCCCTAGCTGCGAAGTCCCATCCCCAAGCCAGGACCTGGCTGACTCAGGATCGGCATGCTGTCCAGGACCTGCTTGCCTTTCTTGGTCAAGAAAACAACTGGGATTTGTGCTTGAACGCGGCCGTGGGTGCCGCCGGTCTTCCTTACAGCGAAGCCGTCCTCCGCTCCGGCCGGGATCTCGCTCTGGCCAACAAAGAATCCTTGGTCCTGGCCGGACATCTTTTGGTCCCGTTGGCGCAACAAACCGGCGCCGCCCTCTTGCCCGTGGATTCCGAACACGCCGCCATACAACAATGCGTGGCTGGCCGTGACCCGCAAGAGATCCGGACGATTTTTCTGACCGCTTCCGGGGGTGCTCTAAGAGATCGAGACCCGTCCGATCTTGCCTCCGCAACACCCCAAGATGCGCTGGCCCATCCAAACTGGGACATGGGTCCACGCATTACGGTGGATTCCGCCACCATGATGAACAAGGCTTTCGAAATCTTGGAAGCCAATCACCTCTTTGGCCTGCCTGGGCGCCAAGTGCAGGTCCTGCTGCATCGACAGTCCATCCTGCATGCTCTTGTGGAATTCCAGGATGGCGCCGTCCTATCCCAAATGGGTCCGCCCGATATGGCCTTTCCCTTGCATTTTGCTTTGCATGCTCCGCACTCCGTACCCGCTCCCATGACCGGATTCGATGCCACTCTTTTTGCTCGCTTGGATTTGGAGGTACCGGATCCTCAACGTTGGCCCGCTCTGGAATTGGGATGGAAAGCCACCGAAATGGGCTCCGCCGCCGGGGCCATCCTGAATGCAGCCGATGAAGTGGCCGTGCAGGCCTTCCTAGAAGAGCGCCTCCCCTTTCCGGAAATCGTCGCCACTTGCGCGGCCACCCTGGAGGAGTTCGGCAATCAGTCGGCCCCGGATCTGGCCGCAGTGCTCGAGGCGGACGCCACTGCCCGCGATTTCGCCTCCTCCTTGCATTCCACCGCTTCCTGATCATGGCCCTTGTTTTCGCTATTTTCGGGATTGGTCTGATCCTCTTCGTACACGAGGGGGGTCATTATTTGGCGGCTCGTTTCTGTGGTGTCCGGGTGGAAGTTTTTTCCTTGGGCTTCGGCCCTCGGGTGTGGGGTTTTCAACGAGGCGGGACGGACTACCGTCTCTCCCTCCTACCCCTTGGCGGATACGTCCGCCTCGCCGGTGAAGAGACCAACCAGGAACCCAAACCAGGAGAACTTGGTGCCGCTGGTAAGGGCCAGCGACTGCTTATCTTTGCGGGTGGCATTCTCATGAATTTCGTGTTTGCCGCGCTCGTCCTGCCCATTCTTTTCCGCTTTGGGGTTCCCTTCGAGGCGCCCCTAGTCGGAGAGGTCAAACCGGGCAGTGTGGCTTGGCATGCCGGAGTGCTGGAGGGAGATCGAATCCTCGAGACAGGCGGGCGTACTACCCATGCATTCCGACACTTCGCCGCCGCCGTTGCCCTAGGCGGTGCCGAACCCCTCGTCATCCGCCTCCTTCCTGGCGACAAGCTTGGCCTTCCTCCTCGTGAGTTGGTTCTGGTTCCTGAGTTTGATGCCAGCGTTGGCTTCCCACGTGTAGGAATTTCGCCCGCCTTGTTTGCCTCGGAACTGGTTGTAAAAGTGACCGAAGAGGGTGCCGCTGCTCAGGCCGGGATCCTGGACGGCGACGTTTTGCAATCCTTGGATCGCATCCCCATTCAGGGGGATCCCACCAAGGCTCGCATTCTTCTGCAACGCGCCCTTTTACGCGGCGGATCCGTGGCCTTGGATTTGCTGCGCCAGAACAATGGCGAAGGGCCTCAACAAGTGCAAGTGGTCTTGCACCCCAATCCTCGATCCACCGACCGAGATCAAATTGGTATTCGGCGCCGCTCGGCGCATGTGCGAGAGATTCTGTCTGGAAAAATCCCCCTCGGCCTTCGTGAGGGAGACGACCTCCTCCGTGCTGGGGGTCGCTCCTGCAATTCCTTGGTGGATCTCGCGGCTTCCAGTTTACGCAACGGCCTACCGGTCCTGGAGGTGCGGCGCGATGGTGCGGTTCTTTCTCTTCCCGCCCAACCCGATCTCAAATATCCGGAACTTCTTGCCCGGGTCTGGCTCGATGGCGGTGATAGTTTTGAAGTCGCTCCGATTTCGGACAGCCCGGCAGGACGTAGCGCCATGCAAGCGGGCGACCTTCTCCTCCGCGCCAACGGCGAACCCATTTCGGACCTTCAAGATCTGGCCTTAGCAGTGCAAACCCAGCCTCAGGAATTGGACTTGGTGCTCCTGCGCCCGGGAACCGAGGATCCCTACACCGTGTCCTTGACCGCCGAAGCCTCCTCCAATGCGGATTACGGATTTGGCCTGCAAGGCCCTCAAGAAATTGTGCGTTGCGACAACATCCCCGATGCCATCGCCTTGGGTCTGCGAGAGGCCGTCGGCATGGGACGGGAAGTCTTGCTCACCATGCGCGGCATGTTCGACGGCAGTGTCGCCAAAAAGAACCTGGGCGGAATCATCATGATTGGGGATGTCGCGCAGTCCTTCGCCAGCCAGGGCCTCATCCCACTCCTTCTTTTCCTGGCACTCATCTCCATCAACCTGGGTATCCTGAACCTCCTGCCCATTCCCGGACTGGACGGTGGCCATATCCTCTTTGTTCTCATCGAAATGGTGCGGGGTCGGCCCCTCTCTCTTCGCATCCAGGGCCTCGTGCAAATGGTCGGACTCCTCGCCGTCCTCTTTTTGATCGTGTTCGTCACTTGGTTGGACGTCCAACGCTATTTCGGCTGAATGCGGCCCTGGCTCCGCCTTCTCCGCATTGCCCTCCTCCCCGCCTTGGCCTGGGACTTTCTGGCAGCGGGTTTGATCCTGGGCAAGGCAGCATCCCTGTCCTCCATGCTCTTGCCCTTGGCTGGGGTGTTGGCCCTCTACCACGCGGGAATGGTCGGCAACGACTTGGCCGACCGCCACGCAGATCGAATCCACCGTCCCAATCGTCCCCTTCCCAAGGGCGAGATCTCCGTCCTTGGAGCATCCCTTCTCTTGCTGGCACTCCTCGGTCTGGCTGCCGCTTGTGCTTTCGCTTCCCCAAGAGGAACACACACGGCATTCCTCCTCCTGGCCGTCCTAACCTTGATTTATAATTTTGGCGGTTCTGGCCTGCGGGGATTTATCGGACCACCGCTGCTGGCCACCGCTCGCTGTTTGGTCCTTCTTCTTGGGGGCCTCGTTTGGGTAGCCAATCCGCCACTGATTCTTTTGATGGCGGCCCTGAGCACCGCCTTTTACTTTTTGTTCCTCTCCCGTTTGGCCACACGCGAAGAACACGGTTTACCGGGCAGGAACGCGGTCGTCCTCGTTTGCAGCGCTTGTTTCTCTCCCGTTCTTCTTCTTTCCCTCGCCGATCATCCCCTGCACTTGGCTTGGGCATGGCCCCTCTTTTTCTTTCACCATATGCGGCCCGTCTGGCGGGATCGGCACTTGCCTTGGTCGCCCCATCGCGTGCAAGCGGCAGTCCGTCGCCTCCTGCAAACCGCCCCGTTGCTCCCCAGCATGGCTCTGCTGGCACAAGGGCAACTCACGTTGGCCTCTTTGGGTCTCCTCGCCTGCTTGTTCACTTCCGCATTGGCGCGCTCCTTGCCGCCGGAGTGAAAGTAAAGAACTCCGTTAGAAGTAAGTGCGCAACAGCCACTCCACGTAAGCGCGAACCCTCCCCCGCTGGGCTTGGTCGCGCGCTTGCATCAGGGGTGCCATGGAGTCCGCGCCCAGAATGGAGGGGATCGAGTCCAGAGCAAAGCGTTGGCAAGTTTCCCCGGCAAGAGGTGTCACGGCAATGGCGACGAGGAATTCACGAGAAGCATCATCCTCCAACGCCAACCGACTCAAAGCTCCCACCAAAGTGTCGGCCTCCTGTCCATGAGGCTTGGCCCTCAACAATGATTTGAGCACCGAGAGGGAGATAGGCCCAACATTGCCCAATTGAACATGGGCTTGGTGGCGCACTTGCGGTTCAAGATTTTCATCCGTCAAGATTTTACGAATCAAGGGAAAGCCTCTCGCCTTCGGCAATTCCCCAAGGAGTCGCAACACATCCTCTTGCTGAACGGGATCACAAAAAGACCAACGCTTCTCCAAAATAGCCGGCAACAGATGATCCCCGACATTGGGGTAGCGTAAAACGTGCAAGGCTTGGGCCGAACCCTCGGCCAAGGGAAAACTGCGGGCCAGCCGAATCCAAGGATCCAGCAATCGGCGATCTCCCCGCTCGCAAAGGGCCTGGAGCGCCTGTAGCGCAAGGGTAGGATCCGGGTGACGGGTGGCCTCCTGCAACCAATCTGCGCCCAACTCTTGGCCGTTCGCAAATGCCTGCCTCAACCCTTGGAGAACAGCCGAAGTTTCAGGGAAGGGTCCGTGCGCCGGGAAGCCCAAGAGGACGTCATAGGCCCCTGCTGCAACCAGACCGCGAATGGCCTCTTCCCGCACAAGCTCACCATGGACAGGATTGGCCAACAAGAAGCCGATTTCGGCAACAGCGCGCGAATCTCCCAACTCAGCACGGCGGCGCAGAGCCTGCGCCTGGAAAATGGGAGCAATGCCCACGGTGAGCCGCGCCAACCGATCCGCCGCGCCCTCGTCCTGCAATTGCAGCAATCCTTGCCAAACCAAGCTGCCCAATTTGGTCCAAGCGGGATCTCCAAGCAACCACAACTGAAACTTTTCTTCCAACTGAGCAGCAGCCTCGGGTCCACCCAATTGCCCAACTGCCCCCCAACCCGCAAACAAGGGCCCTGCCTCCTGCTCATGCTGCAAGTGCAGAAGAATGGGAAGGGCAGCACCGCCCGCACCAATTTGCACCAATGATTGGATGCTGACGCTTCGAATGATGGGCACCGTGGAGAGGGAAAGCACATCCAAGAGCAATTCCTCGGCATCCACGGCCCGCGCTCGCCCTAGAGCCTCCACCATGTTGTGCAAGGCAGGGAAAAGGCTGGGCTGGATCAGCAATTCACGAATCCGATCCTCCAAAAGAACTGTGGCGTCCGGCCCCATGTCGGTAAATCGGGTCAAGGCAAAGCGCAATCCAGCCCGCGAGTTTCCTTCCAGATGGCGCGCCCAACGGGAAGGCAAAGTGCCCGGCTCTGGCTCGATCCAGAGGACTCCACCTGGGACAACAGGAAAAGGATCCTCAACGGCAGGGGCAGGCTGAGGTGCGCCTCCAGAACAACCCAACAGAAGAGGACAAATGGGAAGATAGAATGCGAGTCGCATGATGCCAACCCGCAAATCCACCGGTTTCCGACTCGGCCCGCACAGGGTCGAGCACGGTCTTGCATTGGCACCCATGGCAGGAAACACAAACTTACCTTACCGTCGCCTTTGTCGCCGATTTGGCGCCGAGTGGACGACCACCGAAATGGTGAGCGCCAAAGCTCTCGCTCACGGCGACGAAAAATCTCTGACTTTGCTCACCCGAGGCGAAGACGAGGTGCCGATCGCTGCCCAAGTGTTTGGTTGCCAACCCGAAATTCTGCATCGCGCCGCCGAGCAAGTGGAGCAACGCGGTTTCCATGCCCTCGATTTGAATCTCGGTTGTCCAGTACCCAAGATCACCGGTGGTGGTGGTGGTTCTTCTCTCCTTAGAGATCCCGTTTTGGCAGCTCGCTGTGTGGATGCTCTGGTCGCCGGTTGTTCTCTGCCTGTGACGGTCAAAATCCGCGCCGGTTGGGACGAAGCATCCAAGGAACACACCCCCCGCTTAGCCCAAAAACTGGAAGCGTCGGGCGCTCAGGTTCTGACGGTCCATGGCCGCACCCGGGAACAAAAGTACTCCGGGAAAAGTGACGTCGAATTGATCCGCAGCATTGTGGCAGCGGTCAACATCCCTGTTCTGGGGAACGGCGACATCGTGGATCTGGATTCGGCCCGGGCCATGTGGGCGACCGGAGTTGCCGGCCTGGCCATTGGCCGTGGCGCCCTAGGCCGGCCTTGGCTCTTTGCCGAGTTGCAGGCCGATCTTCGCGGGCTAGATCCCCCACCTCCACCCAGCCCGGCCGAACGCATGGAACTTCTTTTGGAATTAGCCGTGGGTGTGGTGAAAATCCATAGCGAACGGGTTGGGATGCGCATCATGCGCCGCTTGGCCGCCGATTTTTTCCGAGAATTCCATGGTGCCGCCGAGTATCGACGTCGGTGCACGCAATTATCAACCCTGGATGATCTCCGCCAATTGGCTGCACCGGCCGAGGCCGTCACCGCGTCCTAATCGTCCTGAGGAGGAGTCAGCCCGCGAACGGTCTTGGTTCGCATCCAGGCCTTGGCAAATTCCATGCGGGCATTTTTTTCGCCGGACAGGGCCTCCGCTAGATCCTCTTGAAACTGCAAGACCTGAAAGTTGGTGGAGGCCCCTTCGGCCAAACGCCGCTGCTCCGCTTCTAACTGGCGACGCGCGGCCTGACTGGCAATTTCTGTTGCGGAGACACGCTGGACCAAATAATGCAAATTCCGAACGGCCTCCCGGACTTCATTCGCAACCGCGCGTTCCTGATCGCGGAGTTGGCGATTGGCCAACTCCCAATTCCGCCGAGCCACCAATTCTGCACCACGGGACTCCCGATTGCCAACCGGAATTTCCACGCTCACTCCCACCGAATAGCCGGTGTAATAAAAGCCGCGCGTGAATTCAAAAGCATCTGGGATTTGGCGGGCCACGCCCGCACTCGAACCGCTAGCAATCAAATCCAAGCTAGGCAACAAGTTGCGACGGGCTACGTCCAGAGCCAGCTTGGCGCGTTGCACTTGGGATCGCAATTGAGCCAAATCGGGCCGTTTAGCTAAGGCCTCCTGCACCGCAACAGGCCATCGCAGATCACCCTTTTCCACCACCGGCGGAGAAGAAGTGGGCACAACGTCGGTCTCCCAATCCCGGCGATTGGCAAGTGGGAAAAGAAGAACCTTGAGAGCATCCTGGGCAGTCGCCACGGCATTGCGTGCCGTCAAGACGACTTCCGTGCGAGCCGCAACATCGGCATCCGTTTGCACCACTTCCACCTCGGCGGCTGTACCGGCCTCGTATTTTGCAACGGTCAAGGTGCGCAATTCCTGCGCCAACCGTAAGGACAGTTCTTTGACCTCCAGATCATCCAAGGCAAAGGCTAGGCCCCAATAGGCGTCCGCCGAGGCTTGAATCACATTCAGAAGTGCTTGCCCTTCCAGGGCCTGGGTGCCCTCTTGGTTAAGGCGGGCATCTTCCAGCGGCTGGGTGGTGGACATCCGCCAAGCCCCGCGCAAGAGCGGTTGGGTCATAGAAAAATTGAGCCCGACATTGGATTCCGGATTGAAACCAAAAAACCCTTGGGGCAAATTGTCCTCGCGATAGGTCTCGCTAAGCGAAACCTCAAAGACACCACCCGTGGTCAGGGTCCGCCGGATCCCCTGACTGGCCGTCCAGGAACGGATGTGCTGGGCATCCAAGGATCCGCTGAAGATTCCGCCGGAAGTGGGCTGCTCCAGGATGGAATAGGTGAGGTCGCCAAACAACACCGGATCAAAGAGGCCTCCCGCTTGCATCCATGCCGCGCTGGCGGACTGGGTGGCAAAACGCGCCTGTTGCAACTCCGGAGCGTGCAGAACGGCAAGTTGCAGAGTTTCCTCAAGGGTCAGAGGGCGAGGTACTTCCGCAAAGTCCGAAGATTGGGGATACACCAAGCAGAACGCAGCCAGGAGGACAAACATGGAACGGAGGATAACGGCGTGGCCGGGTCTCAGGAACCACCTTGCTCCAACAAGATGGCTGCGGCCGCAGGAAGCGGGCACCAAGGCGCCACGGCCCGAGCCGCAGGAGTCCAAGACTGCAACCAACGGAGGCGGGTGTTTTCGACCCGCACGGCGGCCGCCCAGGCATCATCCAGAGGATCCACCAACACGGGATCAGGCGGAACGATCGGCACCAAGGGAAGTTCCCGAACAGAATCGCTCGGCAGATTTTGGGGCACCGGCTCAAACTGCAGGATCGGCAAGTCCGAAGAACGGGATTCCATCAAGGCGATCACGGCCATCACGGGAACCGAAACGCAGAGCAGGATCAACACGGAAGCAGCCGTCCGCAAGACTCGATTGTTCTGCACCGCACCCCGAAACGTCCACGGCCAGAGGCGTGGAGAAGAAAGCCGGGTTCGAAGATCGGAGGGCAAAGCTGGATCCTCCAGAGCCGACCGCAATTCATCCGCAAACTCTTCCAGGTCGGGTGGCAACGGAGAGGAATTCATGCGTCCCCCAAGGGATGGCCAGCCAATTGATCCCGCAAGCGACGCAGTGCGTAGTGGACCCGCGACTTGACGGTGCCCACGGGGATATCCAACAAGGAGGAGACTTCCGCGTAGGGCAATTTCTGCAGAACCGCCAATTCCAAGAGTTCCCGGGTCGCCGGATCGGTTGCGTGGACGATGGCTCGAATCTGCGCCGCCCGATCCGTTTGCGCAGCTTGTTCGCTGGGATCCACTTGGTCCCCCACTTGGCGCTCCCAGTCCTCACGGCCAGTCACGGCCCGATGGCGGCGACAATGGTCGATCCAAAGGTTTCGTGCAATCCGGAGAAACCAGGAATCCATGCGGCCGCTGGGCTGATATCGCGAGACCCCCCGCAAAGCACGCACGAACACGTCCTGCGTCAGATCCTCGGCTGTTGCGGATTGGGCACCCATGCGACGAAAGAATCCAAGGAGGCGCGGTCCCATGCTCTCGGCCAATTCCAACAAGGCGCTTTCATCGCCAGCCTTGTACCGAGCCAGAGGGTCCGTGGGGCCGCTCATCCTCTCCAAAGGGCAAACGGAAGGAGGGAAGCTGGGTTCATGAAAGTTGTCGAAAAACGGGCTCTCCTTCCAGAAAAGGGGCCAACAGAGCCAAGGAGCGTGGCCCAAAGCTCTCGAAGACAAGCTCCCGACCCTTGCCCGTGTCGACCAAAGCAATTTGGAGATGATCCTCCGGGAGCCAGCGCCGAACCTGATCGGCCCATTCCAGGACAACCACCGCTTCATGAAAGCGCTCTGCCATCCCCTCGGCAAACAGCTCCTCCAGGCGGGCAGAGAAGTAAGCGTCCAAGTGCAAAAACGGGACCCGGCCAGAATACTCCTGGCAAAGCAAATAGCTGGGAGAGGTCACAGGATCACTCACTTCACAACCCAGGGCCAAGCCTCGACTGAGGGTGGTCTTGCCGCTACCCAACTCCCCGTTCAACGCCAAACAATCCCCAACTTGCAGTGCCCGGCCAAGGCGAAGACCAAGGGCCTCGGTGTCCTCAGTAAGGCGGCAAGAGCAATGAGCCTTCATGCCTTTCCCCAGTGGTGATGCCAACCCTTGCCGGGCGCGGCAATAGCCTTACCGAAGGCCTGCCAAATCAATCCTTTCTTGCTGGCCACGCATTCGCCAATGACATGCAGGCCGCTCCGCCGCAAGAGAGGATCCTCCAGCGCCCGCCGAGCCTGGCGTTTGGAAAGAGTTGCCAACAACTCGTAATCCTCGCCTTCGGAAACCCCGGCTCGCCAGCCTTGCACATTATGTTGCAGCGGAGAAGCCAAGGGCAAGGCGTCCAATTCGACGACGGCTCCCACCTCACTGGCAGCCAAGAGGCGGGGAAGATCCGCAGCCAAACCGTCGGACAGATCCATCATGGCATGGGCCCGGTAGCGAGCGGCCAGCAGGCGTCCCTCGGCCAAGCGCGGTTCCGGCAGAAAGTGTCGACCGCTCTTGACAGCCCCCCCCAAGCGCCCCGTCACCAGCAACCAATCGCCGGGCTTGGCCCCGGCCCGTCCAGGCGCGCGCAGGGTTCCCATCCGACCCAAAGCGGAACAGCTCAGGACCACGGTTTCGGCCTGAGAAAGATCCCCGCCCACAACCGAACAGCCAAATTGACCGGCTTCTTCCAGGAATGCCCGAATCAGGCCGGTCATCCAACGATCTCCCCGATCCCCCGGAGCGGCCACGGTCCAAGTTGCGGCCCAGGGTCGAGCCCCGGCAGCGGCCAGGTCCGAAAGCGTGCGGCGCAAGAGTTTGCGCGCCATTTTGGGGGCAGGAGTTCCCTCGGCCACGTGAATTCCTTCGACCAATTGATCGGTAGTCCAGACCAAGCGCCCCCCTCTGGGAGGAGTGATCCGGGCACAATCATCGCCGGGTCCCTGAAGGCCCTTCCCTCCATGGAAGGAATCTCGGAAGATGGCGTGGTAATGATCCTCGTTGTGCATGCGCCCCGCTCCCCCACGGGCCTG
>CAYXFZ010000077.1:2865-11938 GCA_964464385.1 uncultured Planctomycetales bacterium | reverse complement strand
ACCCGCGGTGGCCGCCGCTTGGACCGGCAGAGGGCCGGGCGGCTGGTGGCCGAGGCCGGGCGAGCTGCTCAATTGTCCCGGCCGGTACACCCCCACATGTTGCGCCACTCTTGCGCCACGCACCTGCTGGCCGGCGGCGGTGATCTCCGCTCGGTCCAAGAATTCCTGGGTCATGCGGATTTGCGCACCACCGAACGGTACACCCACGTCGAGGTGGACGAATTGCAAGCTCACCATCGCCTCCACCATCCTCGCGGCTGAACAGACCTTAGGGAAGGACTTGGCGAAGATGGTTTTGAACCCGTTCCGCCAACAACAAATTCATGCCGGGTAGCGCCGCCAACTCTTGCGTTTCGGTATCGCGTAGGCGATCCAATTTGCCCTGCACAAAATCCAACAAGGTCTTGCGCCGGGCCGGACCCACCCCGGGAACCTCCTCCAGCACGAGGCGGACATTTTCGCGGCGGTTGCGATGGTAAGCCAAGGCAAAACGGTGCGCTTCGTCCCGAATCCGCTCCAAAAAGAGTCGTTCGGCACTCCCCGGTTCCAGAAGAAAAGGGGTTTTCCGGTTCGGCAAAAAGAGCCGCTCCTCAGCGGCCACAGGCCCGCGTCCAGTCCTGGCCTTGGCCAAGGCCACCAACGGCAATTCTTGATCCGCCTCGCGCATGGCCGCCAAACCCGAACTCAATTGGCCAGCTCCCCCGTCCAGGACGACGAGATCCGCAAGACCCTCTTCCTTGGCGCGGGCAAAGACTCGACCCAAGACTTCTCGCATGGCCGCGAAATCATCGTTGCCAGTTCCACCCCCCACTAAGTAACGACGGTACTGGCGGCGTTCCGGTTTGCCTTCCACAAATCGCACCTTGGCTGCCACCCGATGTTGGCCCTGCAAGTGGCTGACATCAATGCAGTCAACGATGGCAGGAGCGGGGCAAGCCGCTGCTTTTCCCAACAAAGGCGACAATTTCTCCCAAGAGAGATGGGAGCCCTCGTGTCGGACCGCCCGGGCATTGCTTTCCGCTAGCCGCAAAAGTGCCCGTCCTTTTCCGCGTTGCGGTCGCAATACCCGAACTGGATGTCCACAGCGATGGCTCCACTCCGCGCTCAAGGCGAGGACCTCGGCGGGGATCTCGGGCACCAAGAGAAGGGGCGGCAATTCGGTGAGAGGATCTCGATAAAGCGCCGTCATCAACTCCGCTACCGCAGATTCTCGATCGGCCACAAGAGGCAATTTGCCGCGACGGGTATGCACCCAATCTCCCTCTCGATACTGGAGAAGGGCAAAGCAGCCTCGTTCATCCAAGCCCAGGACATCAAAATCCCGTTTCTGATGAAGGCGAACGATTTGCGGAACCGCCAAAGATTCCAGAGCATGAATCCGATCTCGGGAACGAAGAGCGGCCTCGTATTCCTGTGCTGCACTCGCCTGCTCCATCCGTGCTTTTTCCTGGGCCAAGAGAGGGGCAATTTGGCCCTCCAGAACTCGGGTTGCCCCGGCAACTGCATCTTGGTAGTCGGCGGTGTTAATTTCTCCTGTGCACGGAGCGGAGCAGAGCCCCACAGCGTGCTTGAGACAGGGACGACTGCGGTGATTCAAGGTGTGATCCGAACAATCCCGCAGTCCAAACGCGCGTTGCAACAATCGCTTGGCGCGACGCGCAGCACCACTGGACGGGTAAGGGCCAAAGAAACGTCCCCCACCCCGGCGATGGCGTGACAAGCTCAGCCGAGGCCAAGGTGCCCCTTCCTGAATGCGGAGCAGCAAAAAGGATTTGTCATCCTTGAGCAGGACATTCAAAGGGGGTTGAAACTCCTTCACCAAGCGATCCTCCAGTAAGATGGCCTCTCGTTCATTGCTAGTGACGCACCATTCCGCATGGCGAGCTTGTTCCAAGAGCACCGCCAGCCGAGAGCGACCGTCGGCGCCATGACGCCGATACACCTGCACTCGATGATGAAGATCTCGCGCTTTACCGACATAAAGAACGCGGTCCTGGCGATCTCGAAACAGATAGCAGCCGGGCCGCGGAGGGGCGGTTCGCAACTGCTCGTCAAAGGAACGTCGATCGCCGCTCACCCGACCTCCAGGTGCAAAGTTTCGAGCCGCCGAATCTGATCTCGGAAGGCAATGGCCTCCTCAAACTTGAGGTCCTGGGCAGCCGCCAACATCTGTAGCCGCAAATCTTCCATAGAAGCCATGATTTCGTTCGTTCCGAGAATCTCTCCCACATCGGCAGAGCCTTCCCCCTCATGCAAGGGGCCGGCAATCGCCTTGCAAACCGTTTGAGGAAGGATGCCATGCTTTTTATTAAAAGCACTTTGAATTTTCCGCCGACGATCGGCTTCATCCAGAGCCTGTTGCAAAGCCGCAGTTCGTTTGTCTGCATAGAAAATGACCCGTCCAGCTACGTTGCGGGACGCACGACCGCAAATCTGGATCAAGGAAGTGCCCGAGCGTAAAAACCCCTCACGATCCGCATCCAGGACCAAGACCAAGGAAACCTCCGGCAAATCCAATCCCTCCCGCAAAAGGTTGATTCCCACCAAAACGTCGAAAACTCCCAAGCGCAAATCGCGCAGGTGCACAGCCCGTTGCAGGGTGTCAATGTCCGCGTGGAGATAACGTGCCGCAAGACCTTGTTCCTGAAAGAACTCGGTGAGATCTTCAGCCCCACGCTTGGTCAAAGCAGTCACCAGAACTCGCCCTCCCTTCTGGACCACGGATCGAGCTTCCGCCAGGGCATCTTCCACCTGTGCGCGCGCTGGCTTGACCTCGCATTCCGGATCCAGAAGCCCCGTCGGACGCACGACCTGTTCCACCACGGCGCCATCCGCCAACTCGAGTTCCCGCGGGCCAGGAGTTGCACTCAAGCAAAGAATACGACCCAGTAAGGATTCGAACTCCGACCCAGAGAGGGGCCGGTTGTCCACGGCAGAGGGCAACCGAAACCCATGTTCGACCAAGTTTTTCTTGCGAGATTGGTCACCACGCAACATGCCCCCCACTTGCGGCAAGGACACATGACTCTCATCAATCACACAGAGAAAATCCTTGGGAAAATAGTGCAAGAGTGTAAAAGGAGCTTGCCCCGGAGACCTTCCTTCCAAGTGTCGAGAATAATTTTCCACTCCCGGGCAATGTCCTGATTCTTTCATTTCCTCCAGGTCGGCCAAGACCCGGCGTTGCAGGCGCTCCGCCTCCAACTCTCGACCCTGGGCCAACAATTGGCGGGTTCGGTCCTCCAATTCAGAGGCAATGCTGACCAAGGCCCGCTGCAACCGTTCCCCGGGCTGGACATAATGTCCCACAGGCCAAATGCGTACGGCCGAGGGTTCCGTCAGGATTTCACCAGTCAAGGAATCGCATTCCAGAAGATGAGCAATGTGGTCACCGTCCAGTTCCACGGAAACCAGTTTGCTTTCTTCATGAACCGGCCAAATCTCCACGGCTGGCCCACGTGACCGAAAACTACCGGGTCGGAAATTGGTCTCCGCACGGCCGTATTGGGTGCGCACCAACCCGCGCATCAAGTCCAGGCGAGAAAGGGTTTGGCCAACCTCAAGATCCAAAGCCAACCCTCGATAAGTTGCGGGATCTCCAAGACCATAAATGCAGGAGACGCTTGCAACCACGATGACATCGCGACGCTCCAGCAAACTGGCCGTGGCCCGATTGCGCATGCGGTCAATCTGTTCATTGATCCGCGCGTCCTTTTCAATGTAGGTGTCCGAGGAGGCCAAATAAGCCTCTGGCTGATAGTAGTCATAGTAAGAAACGAAATACTCAACCGCGTTGTCCGGAAAAAAATCTCGAAATTCAGAATGCAATTGGCCAGCCAGGGTCTTGTTGGGTGCAATGACCAAGAGGGGAACCTGCAATTGTTCGGCAACTTTGGCCACGGTGTAGGTCTTTCCCGATCCGGTCACGCCGCGCAAAACAAGGCGCCCAAGCGGATCGGATAGCCCCTCCACCAAGGCTTCAATCGCCTGGGGTTGGTCCCCCTGAGGGGTGAAAGGGCTTTGCAAGCAAAACTTTGACATCGGTATCCGGGCCACACCGGCCCACTATCCTGCCATGTTCCGGATGACTGCAACCCCCTGCCCTTCCTGCGGAGCCCGCCTCAAGCTGCCCTCTGACCACCCAACGGCGCGGTTTCGGTGCCCCCGTTGCAACAGCGTGGTTACCCCATCCCCCCAATTTCGACCCCGGAAGAAGCCAACTCGACCCAAGCCAATCCCTTGGGCCCTCTGGATCCCATTGGGGATTGGACTCACCGGGGGTCTCCTGTGGTGGGCCATGAGTTCTCCTCCCCAGAAAAAACCCGTCGGTGGAATGGCGATTGCCCAAGCCGCCCATCCCCAAGAAAAGACTCTGGCCCCTTCTTCTCGAAGCAGAGATCCTCAATCTCATCCCGCCCTTCGTCGCCTGCGCATTCTTCTTCGAGCCTTCGACAATGGCAATGAACGTACGGCCGCTGCCACCTTGGACTATCCCCATTGGTGGAAATCAGAGCACGTGGAAGACACTCGCATTTGGGAACTTCTCCCGGCACAAGAGCAATCCGAATTTCAAGCCCAAGTCCATCAGCGCATAGCTGGTTTGATTCCATTGCTGCGCGAAAATGTTTCGGTGGAAATGGGGTTCCCCGAGGAAGGCGAACTTCTCCTCATTCGCTTTTCGGGCCAGACGGGGCACTGGCAAATCGCTTGCCATGAAAGGGAGGGAACTTGGTGGCTCTCTTCCATTCAATATGTCGAGGGCCCGAAGGAAGTCGAGACCGAGAAAAATTCGGATGATGCCTCCGTTCCTCTGGAAGAACAGGCCGCTGGGGCGACCGACGGGGTCTTTGTCTCGACCGGAGATGGTGGGAAACTCTTGGCTGGAACAGTAGAGCCCGTGGAATCAGCCCCTGGTTTGACTCCCGAGTTGCGCTCCCAAATCCACGCCTGGATTGTTTTGGCATTGGCTGAGCAAGGTCTGGAATCTCGCTTGGCAAGAGAAGAGTTGCAAGTAAAAGTGCAACTTGCCGTACCCGAACTCCTGAACCGCCTGGTCGATCTCCCCTTAGACGGAAGCCGAGAACGCGAAGAAGAGGTTGCGGCCCTGGACGGACTTTTGCAACGTGTCACTTTTCGCCGCTCTTCTTTTCCCTCCCGGGCGCTCGACGGGAATCCGGACAACTTGGCACTGCGCCAGAAACTTTCCATAGCCGCTTGGTTTCCTTGGTGGAAACAATGGCGCCGCCGATGGGGAGAATGGGAGAAGAAGGCAGGTATACCAACTCCAGATCCCCGTCGCCGTCGCGGCCGTAGAGGTTAGAATCCACCCCTCGACTTGAATCCTTACCCATCATGAGCGAACGCATCGCCACTTGCACCACTTGCGGGGCCCGATACGGGAACATCCCCGATACCCTGACTGCCCGCCGAATCCGTTGTCGGAAATGCGAAGGAGTGGTCGAAGTTCCCCCTTTGGAGGAACCGCAAGAAGAGGTCGTGCCTGAAGTTGTAGAGGCCGAAGCGGGTCCTGTTGCCGAAGAGTCTGAGCCGGAGCCCGTGGTTGAGAAGCCCGAACCAGCTCCCGTGGTCCCCGTGCGGAGGAGAAGCGGCCGGCCGAGAACTGCAATTCCTGTGGATCGATCCGTCGTCCGGAAAGATCCCGCTGGCCAAGAAGAACCCAAAGTCGAGAAGAAAAGCGGCGCCGAAATCCTGGCCCGCCTCCAGGCCCGCCGTGAGGCCATCAGCCCACCAACCCCAGAGACTGAGCTCAAGGAACGGCCCCAGGAGGGAACCGCCCCCACGGAATCCCCAAAAGAAGGCCCGAAGAGGGCGCACTCACCAACCCGGAAGGTGCCCAGCCGCTCCCGTCGCTCCAAAAAGTCCAAGTCCTCAGGCCGTAAATCTCGACGGCGCGAGGCCAAGGAAACACCGAAGAAGAAGCGGCTCCCAAAAGCAGGGCTGATTTCCATCGGGGTCCTCCTGGTCCTCGGTATCACGGCCATTTTCCTGCTCAATCAGGGGGACGAATCCGCGACAGATTCCACCGTCCAGGCCAAGGACACTTCCGAATCTACCCCGGAAACCAACGCCGTTCCGTCTGCAGGATCCGCCACCTCTGCCAATTCCGCCGAGCCTGCCCCTGTTTTGGAAATCGTGGCCGCCCCCCCTCCCCCCGAGGAAATAGAGGAAGAAACTGCGCCCTCTCCAAGCCCGGCGGATGTTACCGCCCAACCCCTCCCACCCTCACGAGAATTCAATCCACCCGTCGCTGGGGATGCCATTGATTACACGGGAATTACCGACCCCTTGATCCTGGATTTGACCCTCGTTTCCCAACTTCCTCGCTGGTCTCAGTCCGATGAAACCACTTGGCAAGAAATTCAAGACGATTTGGAACTCTACTTGGATGATGCGGGCGCCCGCTCCAACCGCGCCGGCAATCGCCTCGTAGAAAGTGGCCGCCATGCCTTCCCTGCTCTGGTCAATGCCATGCTCAATACGGACTGGTCCGACCCGGATTCGGTACGCACGTGTGGCGCCCTCAACAAACTCATCGTCGGCATGAGTCAAGCCGGCAAGAACTTTGGCTGGGAAACTTTGGCCCAAAAAGAACCCGGGAGCATCGAATACGACACCGCTCTTTTGTGGGACAAGAAAGTGGTTGCAATCTGGCACAACAGCTGGATCAGCAAATTCAGCGAAGATGACGAGCAGTGGCGGGGCTTTACGGAAAAGAAGACCAAGCCCAAACCAAAGACGGAAGAGCGGCCCCCTCCTCCCAGTTTCGACGACGAATTCGACGACTAGGCGAACGGTCAGTCGTCCTTCAGATCTTCGATCTGGACGCCGGATTCGAGCAGATACGCCACTGCCTTTTCGATTGCCACTTCATCTCCCTCGAGTTCCAAAGTAAGGACGGCAATCTCTTCGGTGACGCTGGCCCCGCGAAGATTGGGAACGACATCAAACTTCGTGCCCAAGGTAAACAACAGAGGTTCCCGAATCAAAAGTTGGGGAACGGTGCAGTAGAGGCGGCGTTTCATGGGATGATTTTGGCGGGGACTGAGCACCGCCGAGCCACCCAGAATAACCCAGCGGCCACACCCAGGATCAGTCCAGCCGGAGCCCATCCAGGAACACCCATCAAGGGCACCGAATCCCAAAGAGAATAGAGAGCGTGGGAGCGGGCCGGATCCCATTTCTCCCCAACCAGAAAGGCACCAGGCCAGAGGAACCAGCCACCTCCCAGCCCGGGGTATTTCTCGGTCAAAGGTGCCAGCCAAAGGGGAAGGAGAGAGAATGCCCACCAAAGAGACCAGGCCAATCCTGGGCGGCCAAGAGCACGAGCAATCCGACCTAGACTCCAGCCCATAACGGAGAAGGCGCCCATCACCAACCAGGAAATCAGGGGCAAACCCACAAAGATCACCAGGGTGAAGGGAGCCAAGCCAAGAAACCACAGCAAAGGGCGAGGAACCCAGGCCAATCCTGGGGCGAGAAAAAGTAAGGCGAGCGCGAGGAGTTCCATCTTCATCCTGGACAGCCATCTGGCAGGAATCTAGAGTACTCGCCCGCATGGCATGCCGGCATCGCCAAGTGGTAAGGCAATGGATTGCAAATCCATCACCCCCGGTTCGAATCCGGGTGCCGGCTCCCATCCTTGCGCACGAGGCCCGATTCTTTTCGGTCCTCTTCTCGGGGGAGTAGCCCAATGGCAGAGGCAAGGGACTTAAAATCCCTCCAGCGTGGGTTCGAATCCCACCTCCCCTACCATGCCCTGGTGCAAAACGAACCTCGCTACGACCCTGGCTTGCGGCAGACGGCCCCTTGGCGAAGCGCAATCAGCCTACTGGATGCGGACGCTGGGCTTCTGTTTTATCGAGGACGTTCCTTGCAAGATTTTGTGGACGTGCCGGATCCCTCTTGGATTCAATTGGCGGTAGGGCTGATTACCGGCTCGGCAAGCTCGAATCCTAAATTTGTTGCGGAATGCGCAGAGGCCATGATTCCAGAAGCGGAGGATCAAAAACTAGCTTCGGCACTCACTTCGGGCAGGGCACTGCCCCGCTTGGCTGCGCTTTTGGCTGACCGCCAGGCTCGTGCCCTGGAAGAACCCCCATCCTCGCAACTCCTCGGCGGTGCCCTAGGATTGGCAATTCTGGCCGGAGAGGGCACAGCTCCAAAGAATCCAGGATCGGACCCTGCAATCATGCTGGGCCAAGCATTGGGCCTGCGTTCCAGTTTGCACCCTCATGCTCTGCAGTTGCTCTTGATTTGCCACGCCGACCTTGAAATGAACTGTTCCACGACAGCCCTGCGCACCACATTCTCCTCCGGAGCTGGATCCTGGGCAGCGATGGCCTCGGCGTGCTTGGCCCTGCACGGCCCCTTGCACGGAGGTGCATCCCAGGCCGTCCTCCAACAATGGCAGGAAATCGGGAATCCCGAGGGTGTTCCCGCTTTTTTGACGGAGGTACGCTCCCGCCAACGCCGGGCTGTCGGCTTCGGCCACCCAGTGCTCCGCCGAACGGATCCTCGGGCTCTGGTACTGGGCCCACTGGCCAAAAGCCTTTTAGCCAACGACCCTCTCTTCCAAGTGGCCGAGGAAATCTGTCTGCAGACCCAAAACGATCCTTTCTTCACGGAGCGAGGACTTTTTCCCAATGTGGATTATTGGTCCGGTCTTTGTTGGCGCGCTCTTGGCCTAAGCCCTAGCCTAGAACCGCTCCTTTTTGCTGCGGCCAGGACCGCCGGCTGGACCGCCCATCTCATGGAAATGACGGCTGACCCCGATCGGAAGTTGATCAGCCCCCAACAAATCTATTCGGGATCCACCCCGGAATAAACTGCCAAAGCGCCCAAAATCAAGGCGGATACTCCGGCGCGAAGGCTGGCCTCGGCATCCGGAGCATATTCTGCCATGTGAATGTTGGGGAGCGGCGGCCCGCCCTCCAAAGAGGCCTGCCAAGATTCAGGGTTCGAAACACCCAACCAGAGCATGGCCGTGGGACAGGAAGCGGAAGGGCCATAAAGGGAGAAATCTTCACCGCCCATGACCGGCCTCGTCGTCAAC
>CAYXFZ010000077.1:0-2855 GCA_964464385.1 uncultured Planctomycetales bacterium | reverse complement strand
CTTCCCCAAATCGAGCTTGCAAAGAGGCGGACCAAAGCTCCAAAAGCTCCGGGTCATTCCAGGTGGAGGGAATGGACTCCTCTTCGCGGACTTGCACCAGAGGAAAAATTTCCTCGCCAAAACCGGCGGCTCGCGCCTCGCCCTCGGCGGTGCGAGCAATCGCCGCTAAGACTTGTTTCCGAACATCCGGGGCATAGGTTCGCACCGTCAATTGGAGGCGAACCTCGTCCGGAATAATATTGTGCTTGGTGCCCCCGTGGATGGACCCCACGGTCACGACCGCCGGCGCTTGCGGATCCACCTCCCGACTGACGATGGTCTGCAGGGCAACCACGATCTTGGCCGCCAATACCACTGGATCGTGGGTCCGTTCCGGGGTGGACCCATGGCCACCCCGACCCCGCACCAGGATGTCCACCGAATCCACGTTGGCAAGGGCATAACCGGGGCAAGCCCCAAACATTCCCGCCGGGGCCATCCCCGTGGTGTGCAGGGCCAAGGCGGCATCCGGAGTTCCAACCCTTTGCCAAAGGTCATCCGCGAGCATGGCCTTGGCTCCCCCACCCACTTCTTCCGCAGGCTGGGCCAACATCAGCAAAGTTCCCGACCAAGCAGAAAGGTGGTCAGCAAGCCAAGCGGCCGCGCCCGCCCAAGAAGTCATATGCACGTCATGCCCGCAGGCATGCATCACCCCAACTTCGGCATCCCCAATGGAGGCCGTTGCTTTGCTTGCATAAGCCAATCCCGTTTGTTCCGCAATGGGCAAAGCATCCATGTCCGTGCGCAGGAGCAAGGTGGGTCCATCCCCATTGCGGAGGGTCCCCACGAGGCCATGCCCACCAACATTCCGCTCCAAGGAAAAACCCAGAGCAAGGAGCCGTGAGGCCAACACCGCAGAAGTGCGTTTTTCTTGCCAAGAAAGTTCCGGGTTTTGGTGCAAGTCCTGGTAGAAAGAAAGCAACTGCGGCATTTCCTGGTCCAACCAAGGATCCAAGGGCGGGCCTTGCGCCGAAAGTGCCAGGAAAAGGAGGGGGGAGAACAAGCGCTCAGCTCCGCAACATCTCTACAAGGAGGCGGACACCCGAGGCGCGCGCACCCTTGCGGTAATACGGCTTGGAGGGACCTTCCCATGCGGTCGCTGCAATATCCACGTGCAACCAGGGCACATCCTCAACGAAATGGGACAGGAAGGCAGCGGCCGCAACCGTGCCAGCGCCCTGGCCCGCGTCGTAGATGTTTTGCAGATCGGCGTAGGTGCCCTTGCATAGTTTTTTGTGTACATCCCAGAGCGGCAGGGGCCAAACACGTTCGCCACAGGCATCGCCAGCCTGGCGAGCGCGTTCCAGGAGGGCGTCATCATTGCCCAAGACCGCAGAGGCCGTATGCCCCAGAGCAATGATGGCAGCCCCAGTCAATGTCGCGAGATCAATCATGGAATCCGGTTTGATCTTGCGCGCCGTCCAGGTGAGAGCATCGGCCAACACCAATCGGCCCTCGGCATCGGTGTTCAGGACCTCAATGGTCGTGCCATTCATGGCTCGCACAATGTCGCCAGGGTTTTGCGCATTGCCCCCCGGCATGTTCTCCACACAAGCCAGAATGCCGTGAATTTCGGTCTTGCAGGGCAAGCCGCCGGCAAGAGCATGAAAAAGACCAAAGACTGCGGCCGCTCCGCACATGTCGAACTTCATGTCCCACATATTGCCGCTGGGCTTTAAGCTGATGCCGCCGGAGTCAAAACAGAGGCCTTTGCCAACCACGGCAACTTTGCCAGTGGCCTTTCCCTTGGGTTTGTAAACCAAGTGAATCAGTTGGGCTTCTTTGCGGGAGCCACGAGAAACCCCGAGAAGGGATTCCATTTTCCATTCCCTCATTTTCTTTTCGCCGTGCACCCGGCAACGAATCCGGGGCGAACCGGCAACCATACGTCGCGTCCGCCGGGCAAATTCTTTGGGCGACAAGATATTGGACGGAAGGTTGGAAATGTCCCGAGCGGCCAAGGAAGCTGCCGCAGCCAGGGAACCTACCTTGACTGCGAGGCGCACACCACGGGAAGCACCGGCACCGCAAATTGTGATTCGCTTTACTTTGGACTTTTCCCTCTTGGCCTGCAGGACACCGGGGTCATAACTAGCCATTCCGGCCCCTTCCGCCACGGCCTGGACCAGCGCCGGGTCGTTCTTCAGCGACGAAAGGTCCACCGTCAAGCCCGCTCGCTCGGCGGCCTCGGCGGCCAGACGGGCCTCACCAGCGGCCACCCGAAGGTCTTCGTGGTCGGGCTTGCGGGGAAGGCAAAACAACCACCAGCGGCGGCCAGCCTTACCCCTGAGGACGAGGGAAGCACCTTCCTTTTTCAAATCCGCCCGCCAAGTGGCAGGATCCGGTGCACCCGGCAGGACGGGAGGAGAAGAACCCTCGGGGAGAAGAATGGCGACCCATTCGGAGCGGCTGGCGGTGGAGGAAGGACGGAGGAGAGTTCGCATGGATTACATTCCGGAGTAAACGGGACCGCCACCTTCGGGAACCACCCATTGGATGATTTGGTAGGGATCGGCCACGTCACAAGTTTTGCAGTGAACGCAGTTGCTGAAGTTGATGGCAAGGCCGGAGTCGGGCGACCATTCGTACACCGAAGCCGGACAAAAGTGTTGGCAGGGATTGCCGTATTCCGAAGTGCAACGATCCACGCAGATGGAGGAATCGAGCACGACCAGATGACAGGGTTGATCCTCTTCGTGACGAGTATCCGAGTGGTACACGTCGGTCAATTTATCGAAGGTCAGTTTACCGTCATAATGGGGCAAGACCGGAGCGGCCGGCTGCAGGGTATAGAGCTCGTGGTCAGCGAACAGGGT
>CAYXFZ010000076.1:0-11951 GCA_964464385.1 uncultured Planctomycetales bacterium | reverse complement strand
TCGCGCAGGATGCGGCGGGCACCACCGGGCCCGGACCAGTCGTCGCGATCCAGAATTTCATTGCCCACCATGAGCCAGTCGGTGGACGAAAGGCCGGCAATCTTGCCCTGGGCCTGCACCATGCAGCGAAGCAAGCGCACGGTCGTGGTTTTGCCATTCGTGCCCGTGATCATGGCAATGGGGATTCGAACTCTTGCTTCCCAGTGCACTTCGCCCACTTCCGGGAGTTCCTTGACGGACCAGGTCTTGGCACCACGACCTGCGCCCAATGAAAGAAAATCATCGCAGGCAAGGAACATGGTGCCCCGCTTTTGTGCTGCTCTTTGCAGACGGAGGAGGGGAGGATTGCTCTCGGCACGGATTTCCGTGCAGAAGCGAGCAGCGGCCTCCTGGAGGTCGGGAACGGGTCGTCCAGCCATTTCCGCGTCGGTGGCCTCCCAAGCCCACTCGTTCATTTCGCAGGCGGTGTAAAGCGCATCCATGGGGGCAGAGAAGGCCAAGCTAAGACCGCCGGGAAACTTGCGCCAAGCGGTTGTTTCCTGACCCCAATCCACGGCATTCAGCAGGGATCGCACATGCTTTTCCCAGATTGTTCGGCAAACTTCGGCTTCCTCATCCGGGAGGGCCAAGTCCAGAGCTGGCCCCGCGTGGCCGAATATGACATTGGGTCCCGTCAAACGACGGGATTCGCGCAGTTCTCGGGTCAATCCGTTTCCTCGCTAGCGGCGATGCGGACACCCCGGTCGTCGCGAATCAACTCCACGCCCTCGTCCAATCCCAGGGCTTCAAAGCCACCAAAGGAAGAAGGATCTACCAAGGGCACCGAGATGACTTCATTTTCTTCCACGTCGCTCTCGCTGGATTGGAATTCTTGAATTTGGTTCCAGGTGCGTGCAATGGCGTCGGCGAAGACCAAGAGGAGATCGTCCTTGGCCGAGGCTTGGAGAGCGCGAGCAACGGCCTCTTGTTCATCGGGGATGATTTCGATGGCGTCCGCCGAAACTCCGGACTGCAAAAGGGAGTCGCGAAGCAAGTTTGGAATTTCTTCGGCTTGGCGCCCTCGGAGGTTGTCGTCGCGCCGGCAGAGGAAATGGTCAAAATGTTTTGCACAGATGGCAGCAATTTCTTGGACATCCACGTCCCGTCGGTCACCGGGGGCAGCCAAAACGACTCGCTTCTTGCCCTTGGCCGGAAGTTGCTCCACCAACTTCACCATGGCACGCACGGCGGCGGGATTGTGACCATAATCCATGATGACCTTGAAAGGATGATCGTGGAAAATGTTCATCCTGCCGGGCGCTTGGAAGAAGGTGGTGTCAAAGGTCCGAAGCCCATGGCGAATGTCCTCCAAATCCACGCCCATGCTGAAGGCAACGGCGGCCGCGAACATGGCATTTTGGACATTGTGCAGAGCCCTGCCATCCAATGTGGCCGGGATGAGGTGCGACCACAACAGGGGAATGTGCTGCCCCTTGTCGTAGATGGCGATCATGTGACCACCCATGCCCTTTTCCAGCACCACGGCCCGGCCCTCGGCGCGAATGTGATCTCGGACCAGCGGGTGGTCGGAGTTCATCGTGACGTAACAAATGTGCTTGGCCTGCGTGTGGTCGGCCATTTTCAAACAAAGAGTATCGTCGGCATTGAGCACGGCCGTGTCCTTGGCAATTTCGACGACGATGCGTTTGACCTTGGCCAAGCCTTCCAAAGTCTCCACGCCTCGCAAACCCAAGTGATCGGATTGCACATTCAGGACCGCACCTACATCACACTGCCGGTAGGCTAAGCCTCGGCGTAAAATCCCACCGCGGGCCGTTTCCAATACCGCGACTTCTACCTTGGGGTCTCGCAACACGATGCGAGCGGAAGTTGGGCCGGTCATGTCCCCACTGACCGTGGCCTGACCATCAATGTAAACTCCGTCCGTAGTTGCCAGCCCGGTGGTTTTCCCCGACATTTTGAAGATGTGGGAAATCATCCGGGAGGTAGTGGTCTTACCGTTGGTGCCGGTGATTGAGGCAATGGGGATTCGGGATTGGGAACCCTCTGGAAAGAGCATGTCCATGACCGGGCCGGCTACATCTCGGGGTTCCCCCTCGCTGGGGGCGACATGCATGCGAAAGCCAGGCGCTGCATTCACCTCACAAATTCCACCTCCACCCACCTTGTAAGAAACGGAGATGTCCTCGGTCAGGAAATCCACTCCGCAGACATCCAGGCCAATGGCCCGGGCTGCCCGCTCCGCCATCATTCGGTTGTCGGGGTGGAGGGAGTCCGTGACATCCACGGCGGTCCCGCCCGTGGAAAGGTTGCCCGTGCTGCGAAGATAGACCACTTTGTCCTTTTCGGGAACGCTGTCTTTGGTCATTCCCCGCAACTCCAAGAGCCGATTGGCTTGATAATCCAACTCCAATTGAGTGAGGACTTTTTCATGGCCAATGCCTCGGCGAGGGTCTTGATTGACGACCTCAATCAGTTGTTCCACCGTGGATTTCCCGTCGCCAATGATGTGGCCGGGAACGCGTTTGGAGGCAGCGACCAGAGTCCCGTTGACCACCAAAAGCCGATGGTCGAAGCCGGAGAGAAAACTTTCCACCAAAACGGCCCGGCTGTGCAGTTGGGCATTGTTGAAAGCAAGGCGGATGGATTCCTCATCGTCCAGATTGATGGAAACCCCGCGCCCATGATTGGCATTCAGCGGTTTGATGACCACGGGGAGGCCAATTCTGTGCGCAGCTCGCACGGCGTGGTCCTCCTGATACACCATTCTTTGGCGGGCGACGGGGAGGCCCAGGTCACCCAGCATTTTGTTGGTCTCTTCCTTGTCCGAGGCGATTTCAACGCCGATTTGTCGGGTCTCCGAAGTGATGGTGGCCTGAATGCGGCGGGCGTGGCAACCGTGGCCAAATTGAACGAGGCTGTACTGGTTGAGGCGAATCCAGGGAATGTTGCGTTCTTCGGCAGCTTGCACCAAAGATGCTGTGGATGGTCCTAGGGCCCGTCGTTGGGCCGAACGGATAAAGGCATCCCGTTCCTCTTCCCAATCAAAGTCTTGATCCGTGTGCGGCGGTTGGATTTCTTTGGGAAGAAAATGATGCAAGAGCCTTAGCCCAAGCCGAGCGGCTTCGACACCGACATCTTCTTGTTCGTATTGAAAGACGACATCGTACTGGCCATGCTCGCCATTGCCGCGCGTGCGACCAAAGGTAACATGGATACCTGCCATCTGTTGCAATTCGATGGCGACGTGTTCGAACACGTGGCCGAGCCAGGTTCCGTCGTCTTCGGCCATGCGGCGTAAAAATCCACCCTCTTCCCTGTAGGAGCAACCGTGTTTTTTGAGACCAGGTAGGGCCTCCAACAAAGCGTCTTGAAAACCTTTTCCCAAACGAGCGGTGGGCCAATCTTCCAGGTCGCCGAGATCCAGCGTGAGCCGAATGACGGGAAAGTGAGCGTAGAGGCTCGGGCCCAAGTAAATGGAGCGGTCGAGAATTTTCATAGCATCAATGCTCCGTTGTGGTTGGAGAGGGAGCGACGGCGTGCTGTGCCTCGCGACTTCGAATATCGAACAGGCATCCATGAGTCAGCATGTGCAGGCGAATTCCCAGGATGCTCACGGGGTCGTGGCGCCGGGCTGAGTCCAGCGAGGAATACGCCATGTCGGAAGGGTCAATGACGGTGATGGCACCACTGCCGACGACCTCCAGTTGGTCCTCGGGGGAAATGAAGGCGGCGGTGTCCTCGTCCAGGCCGATACCAATGGGGCGAGGGTTGAAGGCCAGTGCCGTGAGGAGGCGTCCGAGGCGATCTCTTTCCTGAAAGTGTTGATCCACAATGAATTCGTGAGTCAAGCCAAACCCAGGGGCCAGCGACACCATGTCACTGCGCGGAGTGCTGCCCTCGTCCCCGTAAGCAATCATGTGCTCAGAGAGAATGGAGGCGCCGGCCGAGGTGCCCCCCACGGTCAGTCCTTCGGTGTTGTGGCGGATGCGCAGGAGATCGGCGACGGCCGTGCCGCCAATGGTGGTCGAGAGGCGGAGCTGATTTCCCCCGGTGATGAACACGCCGGTAGCTTTCTGCAGGACCTCCAGCCAGTCTGCCCGCGTGCAGTCCACCCGGTCCTCGAAGGGGAGGGACTGGGCTTCCTTGGCTCCGAGCTCCAGGAACAGCTCCACATAGCGGGGGCCGGTCTCGGCAAGTTGGGAGGCCGTTGGGATGACGGCAATGCGGCTGGCATCGCCGCCGCAGACTTGCAAAAACCGCCGCAAAATAGCGCGATCCCGGAGCTTTTTTTCAGCTCCGCCGATGGGGACGAGGTAGCCGCGAGTCATGTTCTCTTGAATTCTTCAGGCCGCGGAAATGGAGGGACGGGCGGCACCTGAGCCCTGCATTCTACCGCTTGCTGACCGAATCTTGGGGAAGCGGAGGAGGGAAACTGGCCGAAGCCAAGGCGCTGAAATCACCAGACTCTTCTCGGATCAAGAATTGAACCTCCAATGTTGGCGTGCTTTGGGCGAGGGCGAGTCCCGCCGGGCCTCCCAGCACCATCAGGGCGGTGGCCCAGGCATCCGCTGTGGCGCAGTCCAGGGCAGTGGCAGTAACCACCGCCACCCCGTTGTTGACGGGCTGACCCGTGCGGGGATCCAATTCGTGCGAGATGCGGCGCCCGTTTTCCATGCGAAATTGTCGATAGTCTCCGGAAGTGGCCAGAGCCCCGTCGGCGGGCAAGGAAATGCGGCGGTGGAGCTGGCTGCCAAAACCCAAGGCATCCTGGGGTTGTTCCAGACCCAAAACCCAGGCTTGGCCATCAGCTCGTTTTCCACGCACGACAATTTCGCCACCGACTTCCAGGAGGAAGTCTGCGAATCCCGCTGCCGTCAGTGCATCCGCGGCCCGATCCGTGCCAAAACCTTTGGCAATGGCCGAAAGATCCAACTCCAGGCCCGGCACCCTCTTGGCCAGCAGGAACACGCCCTCCTCAGCTTGTTCCAGGAGCAGATGCTGCCACCCCGTACGCTTCCGCAAAAGGGCCAGCTCCGTGGCAGTCGGAGGATTAGGGGCAGCAGCAGCCCCGGCCCCGAAACCCCAGGCTCGGACCAGAGGCGCGACCGTGGGATCGAAGGCCCCCTGGGAAGCGGCGGCAATTTCCAAGGCAAGTTGAAGGCACTGCCCGGTCCAAGAATCTAGGGTTATTTTTTCGTCCACCAGTGCCCTGGAAAACCGGGACACATCCGACTCCTCCTTCCAGGTGGACATCAAGCGGTCAGTCTTGGCCAAGGCATTGGCAATGAGAGCTAGGGCCTGTTCTTCCCGCTCCGGGCCAGCCACCACAGCGGCGTTCCAAAAGGTGCCCATCGTGGCCCCTGCTAAGCGCAGAGTGTGGTTGGGAACAGCGTCGCGACGCTCCTCCCCACAAGCAGCCAAGGCCACGAGCAGGAGGGCGGCGGGGCGAATCATCCGCCGAAATCGTCCAGATCAATCATCTCGGGATCCACCCCGAGCTCATCCAGCATCTTCAAGACCGCTTGGTTCATCATGGGCGGACCGCACAAGTAATACTCGATCTCTTCGGGCGCCTCGTGTTTCAAGAGGTATTGGTCTTGCACGATTTGGTGAATGAAGCCCGTCGGTCCGTCCCAGTGGTCTTGGGCCTGAGGTTCCGAGAGCGCGATATGCCATTCGAAGTTGTCGTGCTGGGCGGCGAGGGCATCGAAATCCTCCTTGTAGAAGATTTCACGCACGGAACGGGCCCCGTACCAAAACGTAATTTTGCGTTTGGAGTTATCCGTCTTCAGCATCCGCATGATGTGCGAACGCAAGGGCGCCATCCCGGCGCCGCCACCAATGAAGCAACACTCGCGGTCGGTGGACTTGAGGTGGAAATCCCCAAAAGGCCCAGAAAGGATGACCTTGTCGCCGGGTTTGCAGTTGAAGATGTAGCTGGATCCCTTGCCCGGAGGAATGCCCTCGGGGCCGCGCGGTGGGGGCGTGGCAATGCGGACATTGAGCATGACCAAGTCGTCGCCCTCAGCCGGATAATTGGCCATGGAGTAGGCCCGTTCCACTACCTCCGTGGTCTTGGATCGGTAGCGCCAGATGTCAAAATGATCCCAGTCTTCTCGATATTCTTCTTCGATGTCGAAATCCTTGAAGTCCACGTCGTGTTTGGGGACTTCCATTTGAATATAGTCGCCGGAAACGAAATCAATCTTTGCGCCTTCGGGGAGGCGCACATTCATTTCTTTAATGAACGTGGCGACGTTGTGATTGGAAACCACCTCACACTCCCACTTTTTGACGGAAAAGACGGAGGCCGGTACCTCGATTTTCATGTCGTCCTTGACCTTGACCTGGCAGGAAAGACGCCATCCATCGCGGGCCTGGCCACGATTGATATGGCCCGTTTCTGTGGGCAGGAGGTCGCCACCGCCCTCCGTGATTTTGACGATGCACTCAGCGCAGGTGCCGCCGCCACCGCAAGCGGAAGGAATGAACAGTTTTTGATTTGCCAATGTAGAAAGCAAGGTGCCGCCCGCCTGAACAGAGACGACATTGTCGGAGTCGCCGTTGATGAGCAGATTCACGTTGCCACTTCGGACCAGTCTGCTCTTGGCAAAAAGAAGAACGCCGACCATGGCCAGCAAGGTGCCACTGAGCAAGGCCACTGCCAATCCGATGGTGGTCCAGTCCATTGCTTAGAGTTGTATGCCTCCAAAGAGCATGAAGCCCATAGCCATTAGGCCGGTGACGATGAAGGTGATGCCGAGACCGCGAAGCGGGGCAGGGACATTGGAATATTTCAGGCGTTCGCGAGCGGCGGCCAGGGCTAGCACGGCCAACCACCAGCCGAATGCCGAGCCGAAACTAAAGACGAAACTTTGGGTGAGATTGTATTCCCGTTGCACCATGAACAACGAGGCGCCCAAGATGGCGCAGTTGACTGCAATCAAGGGCAGGAAGACACCCAAGGCGTTGTAGAGTTTGGGAGAAAAGCGATCAATGGCCATTTCCACAATCTGGACCGAAGCCGCGATGGTGCCGATGTAGGCAATGAAGCCGAGAAATCTGAGGTCCACATCGGCAAAGTCAGAGGAAATCCACTGCAAGGCTCCTTCGTTCAAGAGGTAGCGAAAAATCAGGTTGTTGATAGGAACAGTGACCAACAACACCGCCATGACGGCGGCGCCTAGACCCATTGCGGTTTCCACTTTTTTGGAAACGGCAAGAAAGGAGCACATTCCCAGGAAAAACGCCAATGCCATGTTTTCGAGGAAGGCAGCTTTAAGGAAAAGGTTTACGAACTCCAACTGGGTATCTCCTTATTCGTCCTCGTTGAGAGAAGGGGTGATGGAACGTTGGATCCAAATAAAGATGCCGATCAGGAAGAACGCGCCCGGGGACAAGACCATGAGTCCATTGGGGATATACCAACCCCCATCCGTGGCTTTTTCCAGAACGGTGATGTCCAGTAAAGTGCCCGACCCCAACAACTCCCGGAAGAAACCGACGAAAATCAAAACCAGGCTATAGCCCATGGCGTTGCCTAAGCCATCCAGAGCGGATTTCCAGGGCGGGTTGGCCATGGCAAAAGCTTCAGCCCGGCCCATCACGATGCAGTTGGTGATAATTAGGCCAACAAACACCGTCAACTGTTTGCTGATATCGTAAACAAAGGCCTTGAGAATCTCATCAGCCAGGACTACCAAAGTCGCAATGATTGCCAACTGCGTAATAATGCGGACATTGCCCGGAATATTGTTACGTAGCAGCGAAATGATGACATTGGATCCAATCAAGACGAAGGTCGTGGCTACCGACAATATCAAGGAAGTCTCCAGTTTAGTGGTGACGGCCAAGGCGGAGCAAATGCCCAACACCTGCAGGGTGATGGGATTGTCAATGTGGAGGGGATCCACCAGGAGTTGTCGTGTCTTCCTCATTGGATGGCCCCCTTAATGCCAGCCAAGAACGGACCATAGCCCTTCTCCCCGAGCCAAACCTCCAACATGTAGGTCACGGCAACACTGGTAATAGTGGCCCCGGCCAAGCCATCCACTTGGCGACTGGGATCCTGCACTTTCCCATTTTTGACTACCTCGAGAACGAGATTGCCTTGCGGGTCGAACACAGTCATGCCGGGCCACAGCTCCTTCCAGCGAGGATTGTCCACCTCACCACCCAAGCCGGCCGTTTCCCCATGCGAATAGAAGGTGATGCCACGCACGAGTATTCCGTTAGGCTCCAGCGCCAAGTATCCCCAAAGGGTTGACCAAAGGCCATTGCCCCAAATGGGAAGCACCCAGCACTCCTTTCCCTCAGCTCGAATGCGATAGACTTCCAAGAACTTTGGCAGGCTGGAAACATGAGCCTTGTTCTTGACCTTTTCGGATCCTTCTCCCTTGGCGGCCTTGACGACATCGTAGGAGCCAAACTCCACGGTCCGGAGTATTTTTCCGGAAACTCGATCCACTTGCAGAGTCTCAATATTTCCAAACAACTCGGTGATGCGGTCGGAACTGAGGACTTCATCGGCCGCTGCCAAGCCGGACACGAACAGGATGTTTTTTTGTTTGTCCAGGTTGCGGTTGAAGATTTGTTGATCCTTGAGGCCAACGGCAACTGTGGATACGATCAAGGAGCAAACTAGGCAAATGGTGAGGGTGAAGCCCAGGATGTAGCGGTTGCTAAAGTCCAAGACGGGCCTCCCGGCGGCAAATGTTGGCGCGCACCACGTAGTGGTCAATCAGGGGAGCAAAAATATTCATGAAGAGAATGGAGAGCATCCATCCTTCGGGATAGGCCGGGTTCAAGACTCGGACCAGAACCCCAAAGACACCGATGAGCACGCCGTAGATCCAGCGACCGGTGTCGGTCTGGGCGGCCGAAACCGGATCTGTAGCCATGAAGACCATGGCGAAGGCAAAGGAGCCGGAGACAAAGTGCCATGGGGCAGGCACCGAGAGATAGTGCCCGTCGGTTGGACTGAGGCCGTTCAGCAGGGTGCTCATGCCAATCATACCCAGGAGGACGCCCACCATAATGCGCCAGGATCCCACTTTAGAAACAACCAGGATGAGGGCACCGACCATGCAAAGAAGGGTGGAGGTTTCGCCAATGGATCCTGGGATGAATCCCAGAAAGACAGTCCACCAATCCAGTCCCACGCTGACACCGACAACATCAGAAAGGGCGCCGGCACCATCCACATAGAAGCGCGCCAAGGTGGTTGCTCCGGAGAAGCCGTCTGCCAGGACCTCCGGTTGTGCGACCCAAACCTCATCGCCTGAAATTTGGGCGGGATAAGCGAAAAACAAGAACGCCCTTCCGGTGAGGGCGGGGTTGAGGATGTTCATGCCCGTGCCGCCAAAGACCTCTTTACCAATCAATGTCCCGAAAGCGATGCCCAAACCCACTTGCCACAGCGGAATCGTGGGAGGCATGATCAGTGGGAAAAGCAAACTGGTGACCAGAAATCCCTCGTTGATTTCGTGTTTGCGCACCACGGCGAAAATCGTTTCGATGGTGCCCCCGACCGCCAAGGTGACGACATAAATTGGCAAGAAAATGCCGAGGCCTTGCAGGGCGGCGGCCAGCCAGTCCACTGTCGCCATGCTGGCACCGCCGGCCAGCTGGGATTGCACGCCGATGTTGACGATGCCAAACAAGGTGCAGGGAACCAAGGCGACCACCACGGTCATCATGGTGCGCTTCAAATCATTGCCGTCGCGAATGTGAGGGCCACTCGAAGTTCGTTCCCCCGTCGTCATGAGAAAACTATCGAGAGCTTCCCAGACCGGGTAAAACTTTTCGAGACGCCCACCCTTTTCAAAGTGCGGGGCAATCTTGGCCAGTTGGTCGCGCAGGGCCATGGGTCAGCCTTCCTTTTGAATCCGTTCGAGCATGTTCCGAAGCAGGGAACAGATCGGGGTTTTGGAGGGGTCCACGTATTCGCAAAGGGCGAGATCTTCCTCGGCGAGTTCCAGCGTCCCCAATTGCTCGGCAGCTTCCAGGTCGCAGGCGGCGAGGGAACGAATCAAGGGAGTGGGCAAAATGTCCAGCGGCATGATTTCTTCCCAGGAGCCGATCGGCACGATGGCACGATAGCCGCCGTTCAGGTCCGTGTCGAAGTCGTGCCTCTTGCGATAAAATTTGCCAATGGCCACGTTGGCGTAGGTATGCCGACGAAAGAAAGGATTGGTCCAACCCAGGAAATCCCGGGGCGGATGGTCGTCCAAAAGGACCACTTGTTGGGCCCGCGAGCCGAGGTATCCAGTTGGGGTATCGGCATTGGCGGTAGCGCCCGTGAGAACTGAACCGGAGACCACGCGGGTGGGGGCGTGCGGTAGCAAGCCGGCCAAAAACTCCGATGTGGCGGCTCCGCGACGCGTGCGCATCAGGCCCGGTTTGCCCAAGCTGAGGGCCGGACCGCCGATCGCAATGACTTGATCCTTGGGGAGTTTGTCTGAGGAAACCAGTTCGCCTACGGCGGCAACATCTTGGGCGGAAAGATGCCAAGCGCATTTGCCGGCGCCCACCGGTTCCAAGAAGTGCAAGTGAGTCCCCACATTTCCGGCAGGGTGTGGGCCAGAGAAGGATTCCAGGGCAACCCCTTCGACGGTCGCTACAGACCAATCGTCTTCCGGGGAGGTGCAGAGGACCGTGCGCGGCGCGAGTTTCCCCAAGGCCGTCAAGCCAGCACGAAAGAAATCTTCTCGCCCAGCGATCAAGGCCCTTGGGGATGCCGCCAAGGGATGCGTGTCCGTGCCGGTAATGAACAAGGCGGCAGGTTGCGAGTCCGCCATGGGAATCCTGTCAAAGGGGCGTTCGCGCAGAAGGGTCCAAAGTCCGGCGCGGCGCAAGGACTGAGCCACGTCCTCGCGAGTGTTCCAACGCAATTCGCCAATGTCGGCCTGCTCTTCCGTATCGCCAATGGCAATGACGATGGCAAGCACGGCCCTTCTCTCGCCGCGGTGGATGGCCACCACGGTGCCGCCTGCCGGGGAACCAAAGGGGGCGCCTTCGTCGCGCTTGTCCAGGAACAGGGCTTGGCCCAACTTCACGTCCTCTCCTTCCTTCACCAAGAGCCGAACCTTGATGCCGGGGACCTCTTGCGGCAAGAGGGCCACATGCTTCACGGGAGGGGACGGGATGGCCGTTCCCTCGGCGCGTTCGCCGAGCGGAATATCGAAGCCTCGGCGGATGTTATGGGCGGACATGGACCGGATTCCGAAGGGGATCGATTGGCCGTCGAGGGGGGGATTCTACGACTTTCGGGCCTTATTGAGGCATGCTGATGTCCAAAACCTTGGGTCCTTCCCCGACCGTGACGACCTTGCTGGAAAAACTGGTGATGTCCGGTCCGTTAACCGTCACCTTGTAACGACCAGGTGGCAGATCCCGGAAAAAGTACGTTCCATTCGGTTGGATTTGTCCGTAGCGGGATTCTCGGTTGGTTTCCCCTTTCTCTGCAATGTGGCGAAGGTAGATCCACTGCCCAGCGTTCCAAAGGTTGGTCTTTGCGACCGGTAGGCCGTAGATCTGCCCACTCAAACTGCCACCCTCTTGAAGTTGAGCTAAGCCCAAATCACGCGTTTCTCGGCCATTGTGCCCAAAGGGGTCGGATTCCCAGCGGACGTAGCCCTTGGCCTGAATTTCGACTTTCCAGGTGCCAGCCGGAACATCTTCAAATTCCCATTTCCCTTGGGCGTCCGTGCGTGTTGAGCCTTGCCCCGGTTGCCAAGACATTTGGGTGGTTTCCCCCCCGAGGGAACTGGAGATCATCACAATGGAGGATCGGATGCTGGAGTTTGGGGAAGCTTCTTGATGGGGGACGAGAGAGACCATCGCGTCTCTTACGGGCGATGCAATTCCGCTGGCAGAGCCCCGAACCCGGCCATCCGGGAGTTCCAAGATTTTCGTTTGGGAGCCGGATTGAAGTTCCACCTTGTGCA
>CAYXFZ010000075.1:0-12261 GCA_964464385.1 uncultured Planctomycetales bacterium | reverse complement strand
GAAGAAGGCCGCAAGCTCGAGGAGTTGGTGGATGCCTTGGAGGACAACGATGATGTCCAGGCCGTTCACCACAACGCTGAAATCCTGTCATGACCTCACCCGCCCGCCCACTCGCTGTAGCTTCCTCCGATCCTGAAATCCTGGCCGCCGTTCGGGAAGCTGCCAAGGTTGCGGCAGATGCCGTGACGGAAGTTCGGGAATTCACGACCCGCGAGGAGCTGGAGTTGGCTCGGGATTTTGAGGGTCAGTTGGTGCTGGATCCCGCCCTCTTGGCCCCGGAGAGCGTGCACGAGTGGACCTTGTCCTTCCTCCGCCAAGCCCGGGCCTTGGTCTGGGTGTTGACGCGCGGTGATGTTGACGATGCCGATGGTCTCGCCCGTTTTGTTGGTGCCCAGGGTGCTCTCGCCGCTCCTCCAGTGGCCCAAGATTTGGCCGATCGCTTGGCCTCTCCTTTCGGCGTGCCGTCCATTCGCCCGGAACCATTGCAACCCGATGACTCCGGGCTCGCCCGGGGTCTTGACGCCATTTTGAGTGGCCGGGAACCCAGCGAGCGGGAGTCCTTCCTCGCTGGCATCACGGTTTCCGACACAGGCCTTTATGCCCCCGATTACTGGCGCCATCGGTTGGACGAAGAGTTCAAACGAAGCAACCGTTTTCGTTTTCCTCTGGGGCTGGTCTCCCTCTCTTTCGATGGCGAAGTGGATGGCGAGACCTTGATGGAAATTGCCGGTGTGATCTTGTTGGACACGCGGGATGTGGACATCGTTGCGCAGTTTGACCCGCGCACGTTTGTGGCTCTTTTGCCGCATACCGGGCCTGCGGGAACGCGCTTATTTGCCGAGCGTGTACATCAAGCTCTGGGCAAACGCTCCCTCCGTGATTTATTGGATGAACCCCTGGAATGGCAGTCTGCAGTTGCCCTGTCTCCCGATCCCTCCGTGCCCACATCTTCCGCCTTCTTGTCTCTTGTTCTCCCCAATCCGGAAGAACAACCGGTTTGATGGCACGTTTTCTGCTGCTCCTTCTTTTTTCTTTTTCTTCTTTTTCTTCCTTGGCCCTTGCCCAGCTGGATGTGGGCGATGCCACTCGCATTCCCTCCCGCGGTGTCTTGGTGCAATCTGTTGGCCACGAACCTTTGACCGATTGTCGACGCTGGCCTGTGGTTGTTCTTTTATTGGAGCCCGATCAAAGGGACATCGAAGAAATCTTGCGTCTGTTCCGCCGACAGTTTCAATTCTGGCGGCTGCAGGAAGTCCATTTTATTTGGTGCACCAAGGAGGATCGAAGCGAAATGGAAGTTTGGATGGCAGAAGTTCCAGATGGGATTGAGGTCGTGTCCTCTTCCGGGGTGGCCGATGCCTGGAACAAAGGCTATTCGGACGGATATTTGTATGTCCTGGATGCGAAGGGCACCATTGTTTGGGTTGGGAATGCCACTTCCTCATCAGAATGGTCCACCCAACTCAGGCCCGTGGTGGCTCGGGCCAAGCTGGACCTCTTGCGTTGGGATTCCGGTCCCCGGGATGTGGTTTTGACCAAGGCGGCAGATTTGTGTCGCAGAAAACAACTCAAGAAGGGCTGGAAGGAAACGGAAAAACTTTTGCGGTCTCTGGATGAAGGAGATGAGCGGCGGGCCTTGGTGATCGAATTCCAGGCGGATTTTGAAAAAGAAGCTGCATTTCGATTAGCACATCTTGATACGCATGCCGCCCTGGGTTGTTACGAGTTGGCGTGGAGGGAGTTGATTCCCCAACTCAAGCTGTGGGCAGGCACTCCCATGGGCGATCTTTTCCGGGACAAGGAGCGGCAGTGGAAAAAGGACCGGAACATCAAAAAACTTCGCGCTTGGGACAAGGAACGGATCCAGGCCTTGCACACGATTTGGATTTCCGGCAATCGGGGCAAGGGCCTGAAGGACCTGCGTGAGGTTGCTTCGGAAGCTACGGGCTCTTTGCTGGAATCCGTTCTTGCCAGTGACTTACTGGCCGCTCAGAAGATCTGACTCAGGGGCTGGTGTTGGCCGGTATAAAACCGGCTACTTTCCATTCCGTGGCCACTTCCAGCCGGCGAATCTCGGTAGAATTCAGGCTACGCAGTACGGGATCTTGGAGCACGAATTTCAAAACTGCGCCCTTGCGTTCCATCAGTTGGCCGGGAGGATGGCGCAGGAAACCGCCGATCGTTCTGCCATCCTGCGCGTAGAGGTCAAAGTAGTGTTGCTCCACCATTTTCAGTCCGAAGCGGCGGGTTTGGCCCTCGCTCCACCAAACGACGACGCCTTCTTCCCAGGGTTCCGTGGCCAAGGGGAGCATGCGGGCGGCGGCTTGCAGCAAAACACCAACTTCTTGGCGAATGTCTTGGCGGGCCAGAAGCCAGCCGTCCAAGGTCGCCCCGGTTTCTTCCTTCAAAGACTCTGCCAAACAAAGGTATTCGGCCATGGCGTCGTCACAACCCAATGCGGCCAAAAAGGAGAGCCCGGATTCTTCCGGAGTTTGAAAGTCGGGTCGCAGGACACGGGCGCGGGCCTCGGCCGGGCAGGCGGCACACGAGGCCAAGGACAGCAGAAGAACGGTCAGCAGGAAGCGGAACGGCACGGCCCGTATCATGAGCGGCCGACGATGAAGGGGCAAACGATCCTCCAGAGCCTCGCGGGGCTCGTTTTCCTGGTTTTCACCTGCGGCTGCTCGCCGGCGACACCGGGATTGGCCCTTTCCACCTCGCAGGTGGATCTCGGTCCAATTCGAGGAGGCGGAGTCGAGGAAGTTGTCTTCGCTTTTTCTGTTGGTGAGGGTGGCGCCCGGGTGGAGGAACTGAAGCCCGGTTGTGGCTGTCTCTCGCCTCGTCTGACCGTGCGGGGTCGTTTCATGGATCTCCCTTGTGCCCTGCTGGAAGGCGATGAGGGCGAGATTCAAGTTGGCTTTGCCACTGCCGGGTTTCGTGGCCGCAAGGACACCACAGTGGAGATCTTGGGGCAAGGAGTTGGCCTGCCGACTCAGCTGAACATCACCAGCAACCTAGAGCCTTGGTTTGAAGTCACTCCGATTCGTTTGCTGATGGGTTCCTTCCCGGCGACCCAGGGCGCTGTTGCCGAAGTCGTCATCCGGGGGCCGAAGCCCTTTCGTTTGTTGAAGGTAACAGGACTCCGCCATTTGCAACTGGATGGCCTGCCGACTCCCTCCGAGGGGCAAGAGCACCATCTCCGGGTGCGCGTGCCGCCCGGTTTGGAGCCTGGCTCGCGCACGGAATATTTGCGAGTTGAAAGTTCTTTGGACATGGACTTGGTGATCCCTGTTCGCTTCGAACCCTTAGGGCAACTCTGGTTGAAACCTTCGAACCTCTTGGCCTTGGGTGTCTTTGATCCGGCCCAATCACCCTCAGCTACTTTGGAGGTGGGGGTGACCACCGGGACTCTGCCGCAACCCCAAGCCACCCTGGATGGCCTGCCCGGGGCCCGCTTGGAGACCGTAACCTTGGAAGCGGAGCGGTCCTACCGCCTGTCCCTCGTTTTGCCTGCCGATCTTCCTCCCGGACCGGTGCATGGGTTCATTGACCTCCTCTTGGCTCCCGAGGGCCAAGATTCCGCACAATCCACCCAGCATCGGCTCCGGGTGGTAGGAATCTCCAAACCAATCGTTTCCCGACCATGAGATCGTTGCTGCTGTCCTTCGTTTTGTTGTCCTTGTCCTGCGGGCAGGACGAGAAAACTTCCTTAATGGCGGGCTATGACCCTGCTCATCCTCAAGCATCCTTGGACGCCATTGCGGCCGGCGCCTCCGGCGCTCATTTGGAGTTTTCTCAGGATGTCGTGGATCTTGGTGATGTCATGCAAGGGACGGAAAGTCCACTTTCCTTCCCATTTGTCGTGCGTGGAAATGAGTCCCTGATCGTCACAGGAATTGAAACTTCTTGTGGTTGCACGGACGCCAGCCTGGAAGTGAATGGACAACCCTATGTCCTGAGTGATCCTCTTCATCCAGGCACCGAGGGAGTCCTGCGCGGGACATTCTCTTCTGCTGGCTTTCAAGATCGCAAGGATTCCAAAATCACTTTGCGTGGCAATGGGCTTGGCATGCCACGACATTTGCGCGTGTTGGCGGTCGTCCATCCCATGTTTGACCTGACTCCCAATGAGGTGCGGTTCGGCAATGTCGCGGAAACTGCTTTGTCCGGGGACAAACCTCCTTCCATCGAGGTCGAAGTGATTTCTGGCCAGCCCTTTGAAATTCAGCGTTGGGTTGCCACGCCTCCTGGCGTCGCCATCGAAGCATTGGGTGAGCCCCGCATGCACGAGGATGGTGTCCGCCAAATTCGCCGGTTCCTTTTTACCCTTTTGCCGGATTGTGGTCGCGGTCGGCTTTATCAGTCTGCAGTTGCTAAAACATCTCTGGACCGCACCTTGGATTTTGTAATTCAAGCAAATGTGTTTGGTCCTGTTCGTTATGAACCCGAGCGACGGATTACTTTCGGCATGCTGGAGCAGGGCCAAAGACGCACCCGCCGGATCAATGCCCGTTCTGCCATCGCCGGGTTTTCTTTGTCCATTCCGCGCCTGGAACTGTCCGGGGTCGAAGATGGAGTGTTCCGCACGGAAATCGAAGAAAAGGAAAAAGGCACTCTCCTGGTCATTCGCGTCCATATCGAAACGGATGTGCCCATCGGGCGTCACAATGCCAGCTTGCGATGTGTCTGGCCTGAAGGGTCTGGGATCTCCGATGAGGAATGGTCCGTCCACGCCATAGTCCGTCCACGATGAAATTCTCCTACCTCTTGATCTTCCTTTTTCTCCCCATGGCATGCAGTGGGGGAACCGACCCTAGCCAAGCCGATGTTCCTCGGTCAGATCGCCCGCGCACTTCGGGTCCGCCACCTACGATTCGCTTCGAGAAAGAACAATCCCGTAGTGCTTTGGTGCCGGAGATTCTGGATTTGGATTTGGGCTCCATGTTCCAACATCAGACCACCGAACTCCGCTTTCCATTTGAGGTGCAAGGGGATGATTCGGTGAAGGTGACCAACTTGTTGGCCTCTTGCGGTTGCACGGATGTCTACCTCGAGGTGGGAGGTGAATCTTGGGATCTTGCCAAACCGATTCCTGGCGGGGCTCAGGGTGCCGTGGTTGGAACCTTCAACTCCCGAGATTATGTGGATCGAAAGACTTCTTCGATTACCCTGGAGGGAAACGCCACCAATTTTCCCTTACGCATGTCCTTGCATGCCATGGTGCAGCCGGTCTTTTCCGTTTTGCCTCGCCAGGCCAAGTTTGCCGGCATCTTGTCCGGGAAGTTGCGCCGCAACCCCAATCCCTCCCGCAAGCTGCAAGTGACTGGTTTTCAACCCTTCGAAATTCTCCGCTGGGTGGATTTGCCGGACTGGGTGCGCATTGAAGATCTTGGCGAAACCGTGGCCAATCCGGATGGCGGAGAAACGCACACGCTCGAAATTCTCTTGGATCCGGAGACACCGGAGGGCCGATATAGCACCATTGCCATCGGCGAAACTTCGCTTGGCCATCAGGTCACTTTCCAGGTGTATGCTGAGCTGTATGGCAAAGTCCGCTATTTTCCCAATCGTCTGGTTGGCTTCAACTTGGTGGAGCAGGGCAAGGATCCGCGTCGCATGATGCGCATCGCCGCATCGGTGGATTGGTTGGAAGTGCCCTCTCCCAAGGTAAGTTTCGAGCCCACAACCGAGCACGGCGATCTGTCCTTCGATGTCATTTTTGATGAACGAGAAGCCGGAAAACGCTGGGAAATCATCGTTCAGTTGACTCCGGAAGCGCCCTTGGGCCGACAAGCAGGCAATGTTTTGGTCTCTTGGCCGGAAGAGTCGGGAATCCAATCCAGGACCTTTCCAATTTCCGCCCTGGTGCGGGCCGCCAGTCCTTGACCTCGCTAGGCGTGACCTGACCGCCCGAGTCTGCTAAGAATAGAGGCTGGAACACGGCTTGGGCCCACGTTCCGTTTTGAGGCTCCACTTGAAGGCGATCTCTTGAGTCAAGACCTCGGTGAAATCCTCCTTGCTCAGGGGGCCATCAGCGAGGAACAACTGCGCGAGGCACTCGCGCAGCAACGCAATCGTTCCCTTCCCTTGGGTCAGCTTCTTCTTGCCATGGGGGCCGTGGATGATGTGGCATTGGCCCGTGCCAAGGCTCGCCAAGCCCGCCTCCCCTTCGTGGATCCGGCAGGTCGACGTCCTCCCGAGCGCCTGACTTCCCTCCTGGATGCCCGGGTCGCTTGGGAACATCGTTGTCTGCCCGTTTCCGAAAAGGGAGATGCTCTCGTGGTGGCGGTGGAGGATCCAGCCGGTTCGGTCGCTTTGGACACCCTGCGGTTTCTCTTGGATCGTGAAATCCTTTTGGCCGTGGCGCCTGCGGGTTCACTGACGGCATCCTTGGCCGCAACCTATGGTTCCGAGGAGAGCGGTAGCGGCCCAAGCAAGCAGGTCATCTCCTCAGGGAGCGAGGATGAGGACGAGGCCCCGATTGTGCGTTTGGTGAAGCGCATGTTTCAGGATGCTGTTGCCGATCGAGCTTCGGACATCCACCTGGAGCCATTCGACGATCTGGTGCGCATTCGTTTTCGCGTGGATGGGCAACTCAAGGTCTCGGCCGAGCATCCAGCGGACCTGCATCCGCCCTTGCTGAGTCATATCAAAGTGGGCGCCAGTCTGGACATCGCCGAAAAAAGAAAACCGCAGGATGGTCGCATTTCCATCCAGGTCGGGGATCGCGACCTGGACGTGCGGACCTCCATCTTGCCGACCAATCATGGCGAGTCTTGCGTCATGCGGATTTTGGATCGCGAGGCCAATTTGATTCCGCTTGCCGATTTGGGCCTGGGGCCTGAGGCCTTGGCGTGGTTTAGTCGAGTCATTGACCGCCCCAACGGTATTTTTCTGGTCACGGGTCCGACGGGATCGGGGAAAACCACCACGCTTTATGCCGCCTTGCAAACTCTCAACAATGCCGACCGCAAGATATTGACCGTCGAAGATCCCGTGGAGTATCGCATCCAGGGCATCAATCAAGTGCAGGTCAAGCCGGACATTGGTCTCACCTTCGCCCGTGCTCTGCGTGCCTTTTTGCGGCAGGCCCCCAACGTGGTGTTGGTGGGGGAGATCCGCGACCGAGAAACGGCCGAGGTCGCCATACAAGCTTCGCTTACGGGTCACTTGGTCTTCAGTACGGTGCACACCAACGATGCCCCGGGAGCGGTCACGCGCCTCTTGGACATGGGCGTGCCTCCTTTTTTGATCGCCACATCCTTGCAAGGAGTGTTGTCGCAACGTCTGGTTCGACGCCTTTGTCCCAGTTGCCGCACCGAGGGCCCCGCCACAGATTTGGAAATTCAACTTCTCGATTTGGATCCGGGAGCCACGCTCGCCCATCCCAAGGGTTGCAAGGAATGCGGCCGGACGGGCTTCCGCGGCCGACTGGGGGTGTTTGAATGGCTGGACATGGGCGCCTCTCTGCGCGATGCCCTCTTCCGTGGCGTCAATCCCAATGAATTTGCCCGATTGGCCAGAGAATCCGGATCTTGGTCTCCGATGGCACCGGATGTGGCCGCTAAAGTTCGAGACGGCCTAACGACTGTCCAGGAAATGCTCCGCGTCACGCGGAGCCCCGAATCCCCTCAACCCGAGGAACAAGAATGACCACCATTGAATCCGGCTCCGAACTCGACCGTTGGCTATGTGCCCTGGCGGAACACTCCGCCTCGGATCTCCATTTGGGCGCGGGACGATCCCCCACGATGCGGGTCTCCGGCGAATTGGTGATTTTGGAGGAGGGTCCTCTCGATGCCGAGAAATTGGACGTTATTTGTCAGTCTATTTTGCCCGAGCATCGGCGTGCCGACTTGGCCGACCTTGGTACTGCGGATTTTGCTCTGGCCCACAATGGCGATCGCTTTCGGGTGAGCGTCTTTCGCCAGCGGGGATCCTCCGCTTTGGTTGCCCGTCGTATTCCCCATGAGCTCATGAGTTTCGAGGAGATTGGTGCTCCCGAGGTGTTGAAGGCCCTTGCCCAGTTGCCTCGAGGTTTGGTGCTGGTGACCGGCCCAACCGGTTCCGGCAAGACCACCACCTTGGCCACCATGGTGCATGAAATCAACAAGACCCGGTCTTGCCACTTGGTCACCATTGAGGATCCGATCGAGTTTTATCATGAATCCGAGCGCTCGGTCGTGACCCAACGTGAGGTCGGTGAGGACGTGACCTCCTTCGGTGAAGCTTTGCGACGCGTTTTACGCCAGGATCCTGATGTCATTCTGCTCGGCGAAATGCGCGACTTGGAGACCACATCCGCCGCAATTTCTGCCGCCGAAACCGGCCACCTTGTCCTGGCGACCATGCACACCACCGGCGCTTCCCGGACTGTGGATCGCATCATTGATCAATATCCCCAGGAGCAGCAAGAACAAGTCCGTTCGCAACTGGCCGTTTCCTTGCAGGCGGTGGTTTCCCAAGTTTTGTTGCCGCGATTGGATGGTGCAGGTCGGATCGCCGCCTTCGAAGTCATGATTCGCAACTCAGCCATTGAGAACCACATTCGCAAGGGCGAGAGTTTCAAAATTCCTTCCGTTCTGCAAACCCAGCGTCGTGTGGGCATGCAATTGCTGGATGAGCACCTCTTCGATTTGGTGCGAAGCGGAGTCATCAGTCAAGAAACGGGGCTGACCCACGCCCAAGTTCCGAGCGAACTCCGCAAGAGGCTCGGCGGCTGATCATGCCCGTCCAGGAAAGCCGCCGACTGGGGCGAATCCTTGTGGATATGGGGGTTTTGCGCATGGGGCAGTTGCAGGCCGCCTTGGCCGAGCAGCGCCGCAGTGGGGGCCGCCTCGGAGCTGTTTTGGTCGAGCGCGGTGACCTCACTCCCGGGGATCTTGCCCAGGCCATGGCTACCCAAAAGGGATTGGAGTGGCTGAACCCTGAAGATCTCCGCGCTGACGAGGCCGCTCTTTCGGCCTTGGATGCGGTTACTGCCCGTGCCTTTGGTGTCCTTCCCCTGGGCGAACAGAACGGCAAGTTGCGGGTGGCGACCGCAGACCCAGACATCTTGCCCTTGTTGGGAGATTTGGAGGCCATGGCCGGCCTTCCCATCGAAGTGGTTTTGTCCGACCCAACCGCATTGGCCGATGCCGTCGAAGAGGCCTACCGCAGTCGGGCTGAGGCCTCGGCGGTGGCCGCGACCCAGGTCGTCGAAGTCGGTGATTCGGCCCCGATTGTGCGACTGTTGGAATCCATATTGCACCGTTCCGTGCGTTTGGGTGCTGCCGACGTTCACTTTGAGCCCTATCTCGGTGAATTTAGAATTCGAATGCGGGTGGACGGTGTTCTCTTTGAAATTGATCCGCCCCCTGCCCACTTGGCTGCTGCCGTCGTCTCCCGCATCAAGGTGATGGCCAACTTGGATATTTCGGAAACCCGCATGCCCCAAGATGGTCGTATCGAACTGCAAGTGGACGGACGTCGGGTGGATCTTCGGGTCTCCACCGTGCCGACTCAGGGCGGAGAAAGTGTGGTGTTGCTGATCCTGGATCGCCGCAATTTGCGCCTGGACCTGGACGAGTTGGGGCTTTCCGGCGAGGAACGGAAGGCCGTGGAAGAACTCGCTTCTCGACCGCATGGCATCGTCCTGGTGACCGGTCCGACGGGTTCCGGTAAGACCACAACCTTGTATTCCGTTTTGCAGGGACTCAATACCGAGGACCGTAAAATCCTGACGGTAGAAGATCCCGTGGAATACGATTTGGACGGCATTGTGCAAGTTCCTGTCAACGATGCGATTGGGGTGACCTACGCAAGTGTCTTGCGCACCATGCTTCGGCAGGATCCGGATGTCATCCTTGTGGGCGAGATTCGCGACCCAGAAACCGCCCAAATTGCCGTGGAAGCGGCCCTGACGGGGCACTTGGTTCTATCTACCTTGCACACCAATGACGCACCCTCCACGATCACCCGGATGGTGGATCTTGGCGTTGAACCTTTTCTATTGGCAGCCACCCTTGAAGGTGTCATTGCCCAACGATTGGTGCGTCGCATCTGCCAAGAGTGTTCGGAAACGGTTCCTGCGGATGCAGAACTCTGCGCTCGCGCTGGAATCGAGGTTCAGGATTTGAGTCGCGGGCGGGGTTGTGAACTCTGCCGCTTCACTGGCTACTCCGGGCGCGTGGCCATCTTTGAAACGATGGCGGTGGACGATGCTGTCCGAGTCCAATTTTTGTCGGACCCGAGTACCTTGGCCCTACGCAAGTTGGCCCAAAAACGAAACATGACCACTTTGCGTGAGCGAGGCATTCAGCTTGCTCTGGCTGGTGGCACCACTCTGGAGGAAATCCTGCGCGAAACTCAGGACGCCGAGGACTGACCTCTTATGGTCCGCATCCAACGAAAGATTCCCGCCGCTCGGCGTGCTACCCGCAGTTCCAAGGCCAGGGGCGGGCCCGTCCCAAGGCGTCAGGCCAAACGAAAGGTTCAGCTCAAACACTTGGTGCGGTTTTCCCGTTTGTTGGCCACCCTGACCCAGGCCGGCCTGCCGGTCTTGCGCAATCTCCATGTTCTTGCTGGCCAATGGCCGGAGGGCAAGTTTCGGGACACCATCGAGGACACGGCGGCCCTCGTTGAGGAGGGCCAGCCCCTCTCGGATGCTTTGGCCCAGCATCCGGAAGTGTTCGATGATCTTTTCGTCAACATGGCTCGGGCGGGAGAAGCGGGCGGTGTTCTGGATCAGGTCTTGGAACGATTGGCGGGATTCATGGAGCGAGCTCAGGGTCTCCGGGATCGCACTCGATCGGCGGTTGCTTATCCTGTCGTAATTTTAGTTGTTGCCGTGATCGTAGTTGGCGTCCTTATGACCGCCGTCATTCCCAAGTTCGACGAATTGTTTCGCGAGATGGATTTGACCCTGCCGACCCCTACGAAAATTTTGATTGGAATCAGCGGTTTTCTGTCCACCCATTGGTATGTGCTCTTTTTGCCCTTTGTTGCCTTCGGGGTCTGGCAATTCAGCTACCTTCGCTCTTTTGGCTTCCGTCACTGGAATCATCGCGTCTGGTTGCGCCTTCCCATGATTGGCGGTCTTATCAGGACCGGGCAAATTTCTCGATTCTCCACGACGTTTGGCACCTTAGTGACCAGTGGCGTACCTCATTTGCAAGCCTTCGAGATCGTGCGTGGCGCTTTGACCAATGAGGTTTATCGAGATGCCATTGATGAGGTTGCGGATGAAGTGCGGGAGGGTGAGTCCATTGCCACGGCGATGGAGGCCACCCGTTGTTTCGATGACGTGGTTGTTTCCATGGTTGAAGTTGGAGAAGAAACGGGTGAAATCGATCGAATGTGCCTTCGCGTCGGAGAATCCTATGAAGAAAATTACAACCGAGTGTTGGACATCACCTTGAAGATGCTGGAACCCTTGCTTTTGGTGTTGATGGCGGCCGTAGTTGGCATGATCGCCATTTCCCTCTTCCTGCCCTTGTTCAAGTTGTTGGCCGAATTTGGCCAGCAGGCTTGATCCATGCTGGGAATGGCCCATCCTCTTCCGCTCCGCCTGCGTCTGACTCTGGTCCTTTTGTTGGTCAACGCTGCCGTCCTGGGTGGCTTGGCCCTGTGGGCTGAACAGGACAGCAAGAGTCAGGAGTTGGCCCGCGAAACGGAGTTGCTGGCTTGGGCCAGAGAACATTTGCAGCGCTTTGAACCGGAGCGTACTGAAGATTTGGCCGATATTTTGGCGTGGCCTCTTTGGGCCGAATTTGAAGATGCCGTGGTCATTGACCGTCGCTCCTTGACGCTGGATGGTGAAACCGTTCCGGTAGGGGCCTTTCTCAATCCGGTAGGCCGTCGCTTCCGTGATGCCGACTTTCCCATGAATGAGATCTTGCGTCGCACCTCGGAAGTAGCCAAACTTGGAGAAACCGTTGCCTTGGCTTCCGGCTTGGCCTTTCCCTTGCGCTCCTCTCCTGGCAATGTCGGCGAGACTTGGGGTTCGGCTTGGGTTCGCCCTCGCTTGCGCGCCCCTGCTTGGCCCCTTTCTCTGCGGGTCCTATTGACCGCTGCTGCCGCGACCTTGGTTGCCGCCATCTTGCTCTACTTTGCCGTCGGCCGCACCGTACTTTTGCCCATTGAGTCTTTAGCCTCGGCGGCCCGCCGCTTGGGTGAGGATTTGGCCCGCGATCGCCCGGAGCCCACATCTTTGCAATTGCCGGCAGGTGGCCGTTCCGCCGAGGTGGAAGCTTTGCAGCTTGCTTTTGATGACATGGCGGG
>CAYXFZ010000074.1:0-13003 GCA_964464385.1 uncultured Planctomycetales bacterium | reverse complement strand
AAGCGGCGAGCAACGGGCAGTACTACCAGGAGTGGATATCCGAAGTCGTCCGCGTCGACACCCCGGGCGGCACCATGTCCCACCTGGAGCAGTTCGACTGGGTCCACCTGCCGCGGCCGATTTATCCGCTGGATTCCGTGTCGAATTGGCAGGCGGATTTTTCCGCTTGATGGGCCGCTTGTCCCACTTTGGGCGCAGCCGGATTGCGCTGGCAGAAACGAAGTGTTCTATTTTATTTTTGCAGAAGAATAAATCAACTGCTTCTACGAGGAGATAGATCATGCCCCTGACTCGGCAACAGATCGACCAGTTCGAACGCGACGGATTTTTGCCCTGCGAAAATATGCTGACGCCCCTGGAGGTCAGCGCCCTGCACCTGCGGCTGGAAGACATCGGCAACCAGGTGGTCGATTTTCCATCCCAATACGTCCAGATAGAGCCGCAGGTCCTCAGCGGCGAACTGCCGGAAGATCCGGTGCGTTTCAACAACGTCCGCAAGATCTGGAGGCTAACCCAACACGATGCTTTGTTCAAGGAATACGCCCGGCATCCCGCCATTCTGGATGTGGTCACCAGCCTGCTGGGGCCGGACCTGAAAATTTACGTGGATCAGACTCTGTGCAAACCCCCCAAAGTAGGGTCGGCCAAAGCGCCGCACCAGGACTCGGCCTACTGGACCAATATCGACCCGCCCAATCTGGTGATTTGTTGGATGGCGCTGGACGATGCTAGCGAGGATAACGGCTGTATGCGTTTCATCCCCGGATCGCGCCGGCTGGGCGTCATTGAACACAAACGTCTCGAGGATCTTCGCGTCGAAGACCATCGGGTCGATTACGCGCGAGAAGTCGCCGTGCCCCTCGAAGACCATGGTTTGCGGACCCGAACTCGAGGACGAAAGGGAGAGATTCCAAGGGCCGGCTTGGAGGTTCTTCCAGGAGGCTACACCGCTGGAGTCTGTGTTGCCCCGCAAACTTTGCCCAGGCTGGTCAGTAGGATCGGAGTCCTGGGCCAACAAGCGCAAGGCCACTCGAGGTTGGGGAGCTCCGGAAGCATCCAAAAGGGCTACGGGGAAATCTTGAGTTTCCCCCTCTGCCAACTGCACCACTCGATTCGTGGTCCCGAAGCCTTCGGCGCTCACTTGGAGTTTCAATTCGCCGGTCAACCCCTGGAGGAGGGCGATCCCTTCCGCGTCGGTTCTCGTCGTGACATTGCGCTTTCCGAAATCTTGCATGGGGCTTTGGCGGACCTCAAAGGTGGCATGATGAAAGGAAACGCGCACCTTGGAGTTTGCTATGGGAAGACCGTCCGGAGCCGTGACGAGGACGCGTAACTTGGCCTGGCCTTCCAGTTTCATTACGGCTTGGGTTTCCGTCCCCTCCTTGACTTCCAATTCGGTCTCGGCCACACCTTGTGGAGTGATGGCAGTCAAGCGAACGGTTCCAGGCTCGGCCTCTACCCAGCGGTGCAGACCTTGTTCATCCGTGTTGAATTGGGTGTTCGGGTAGGGGTTGCTATTCGAAAAAACCGAGATGGACTGGTTGGGGACCGGTTGTTCGTTTTGGTCCAGCAGTTTCACGACGAGGACGGTTTGCGGAAGAAAGCGAAGTTCCACCGTGTCGCCGGGGAGGACGTTCGGCAACCAAGTGCGGGTCGTGCTGTCTGGAAGTTGGGCGACCAGACCGTCTTTCCCATCTCCGACCAAGCCCTGTACCACAAAAATCCCCTGCTCATCCGTGGGGATGCCGGCCTCGTCCAACTTTTGCCATCCTTGCCATTCGGATTCTGCACCATCTCTAAAAAACGCCTGTTCGCTGGAGCGGACGGGGAGAACAAGGGCGTCCGCTACGGGGCGGCCCTCGAGATCCAATACTTGTCCCCGAACCCGGGCGCCGGATTCTAGTTGGATGAGAGAGTGTTCCGGAACAGGAGTCGCCATGGCAAATGCCTTCCCCTGGAGATGGGCGGGGAAATCGGCGGTCAATTGGTAAGGGCCGCTTTCCAAATTTGGAATCACAAAGGAGCCCGTTGCATCGGAATCCACGGCAGCGCTGTTGCCCGGCCAGCCCATGTCCCGCATCGGGCTGGGGTCATGAGGTAAGGCGCTCACGCGGACCTTGGCAATGCCCTGGCCGGCAGCGTTCACGACCCGCCCGCGCAGGCTTGCGGCCGGGGTCAAATACACTGTGCCCAAGTCCCGTTTTTCCTGGGGGCGAAGGCTTTTCACTTTGAGGGCGCGGGTTAGCCAAGGGGTGGAACCCAAATCGATCCACCAATCCCCAGGGGGCAAGTTGGAAAAGGAGAAAAGACCGTCGGCGGCCAAGATTCCAATGACCTCCATGTTGGCGGCGGCCTCTTGGGCCCCGATCCAGTCCGGTTCTTCGTGGAAAAAGTCCAGATAGCCAAGACCTACCAAGCTGGGGAACTTGGGGGCCATTCCCAAGCGAGCCAAGGCAGTGGTATTTAGGATTGGATTGCCCAGCCCGTCCAAAATTCGGACCACGACGGAGGCCGTGGAGAGCGAGGCCAGGGTGCTCTTAGCCGAAGAGGAAAAATCCACGCCTTGGCGAACGGATTCTGGCCGGTTGGAGTCCGCATCCGCATCCGTCCCCAAGGACTCGTCCTGGGGAGAAAGGGAGCCTGTTTCCAAGGAAACGTGGCTTGCGCCGGCCCCGTCGGGCCCGGATCCTAGGAGTAGGGCCAACAGAATGGCCAGAAGAACGCCGAGAAGCAGGAGAACGTGCAGGAGTTTCATGGATGGGGACGAGGGTTCACAATGTATCCCTCCATACGGAGGACGAAACGATGAATCGGAAACTTCCCCTGCTTTTTTGCTCCGTGCTGGCCCTCATTGCCCTCCTTTGGCCTTCTGCGGGCCGCGCCAACCTTGCCCCAATCCCAGGGGACCTGACTGGGCTTTCGGTGGCCAGCCAAGCCTTGGCTCGCTCGGCGTTAGCGGCCACCGTCTACCTCCGGGTGGATCACAAACCGGATGGCGATTCTGAGCTCTCCGGCGCTGGAACGGGTTTCGTTGTGGACGCAATCCGGGGTATCGTTGTCACCAATCACCACGTTGTCGGGGAGAAGGGCGCTCGCGTGCGAGCGGTCTTGCATGACGGCCGGACAAGTTTTGGAGATGTGCTCGGGAGTGATCCGCAAACGGACTTGGCCGTGGTGCGACTTCCCGAGGGCTTCGCTCGGCGGCAACTTCCTTGGGGGGATAGTGACGCATTGGCGCACGGATCTTGGGTTCTGGCAGTTGGGCATCCGTTAGGCTTAAAGCAAACCGCGACCTTGGGCGTAGTCAGCGGTCTGCATCGGGTAATCGGTTTGAATCAAGAAGGATCCATCGAGGATTTCATTCAACACGACGCCTTCATTGATATGGGATCTTCGGGCGGTCCCTTGGTGAACATGGATGGGGATGTGGTCGGTATCAATACCGCCATTGCCTCAAATCCCAGCGGATATTCCGGTTGGCAAGGAGTTTCCTGGGCGGTTCCGGCAGAATTGGCCCGTCGTGTGATTGCCGATCTGATTGCGCACGGCGAAGCGCGCCACCCTAGCTTGGGTGTCGCAGTTCGGGATTTGCAACCCGGAGACGCGAAGTCTTTGCGTTTGGATGCTATTCGCGGGGCTTTAGTCACCAAGATCCAAAAAGATTCCCCCGCAGATCACGCGGGAATTCAAAAAGGAGATGTCATTCTTTCCGCCGGGGGCGTGGAGCTGGTCGGTCGCGATCATTTGCGCGCTCGCGTTGGCATGACTCCTGCCGATGCAACTCTGCAAATCCACCTTTGGCGAAATGGGAAACCCATCAACCTTGCGGTAACGCTTTCCTACGACGGGGGATGAGCGCTCAAGATCGGGAAAGTTCGGGCCGAATCGCGCTATGTGTAGTGGTCTGAGCCTCTGCGTTCCAGCCCTCTCCGTCCTGAGGTAGATCCAAGCGCTCGGCTCCGAAAAAGGAAATGGGGTTGTCCCACACCAGTTTTTGGATGTCGGCCGGATTGGCACCACGCCGTTCCAAAAGAGCTGCGGTCTTGGCTACGGAGAGCGGGTCGGCTTTGCCCCAGTCGGCGCTGGAATTGAGCAACATGCGCTCGGAGCCAAAGTCGAAGTAGAGATTGACGAAGCGTTCCGGCGTGAGCTTCGTTTCGGGATACACGGTGTGGCCGGCCCAGTAGCCACGATCCAAAATCGTTCGCGTGGTCTCTTCGGTGGAATGGTCGATGATGACCGTGCTGGGATCTACACCCATGTCTTTCAGGACATCCATAGAGCGGACAGTGCCACGGTGCTTGTCGCGGTGTGGGGTGTGGACCAGGATTGGCAAACCCAACTGCACCCCCAACTCGACTTGCCGAATGTAGGCGCGTTCTTCCGCTTCGGTGATGCCGTCATAACCCAATTCACCTATGGCGACCACACCGTGCCGGGTGGCGAATTCGGGCAACATTTCCAGGACTTCGTCTGCCAGTTTTTCGTCGTTGGCTTCCTTGGGGTTGAGGCCAATGGTGCAACGGTGGGTGATGCCGAAATCGGCAGCGCGGGAGCGTTCAAACTCCAGAATCCCGGAAAAATAATCGCGGAAGGCACCGGCGGTGGTGCGGGGTTGGCCCAGCCAAAACGAGGGCTCGATGACGGCGCGCACTCCGGAGAGATACATTCGCTCGTAGTCGTCGGTTACCCGAGAAAAGCAGTGAATGTGGGGATCGAGAATTTTCATGGCAGGGGCGAACCCTCATTCTATCTCGTTTTGCTGCCCTTGCGGGCCATGTCCTCAACTGGATTTATCTTCCTTGCGTACTGCTTCCAGGACATCGAGGGAAGATTTTACGGCGGCCATGGCCGAACCCGGCGTCCAACTCCCGTCCTTGCGGAGGGTGCCCGCAGGCAGACCCGTCAGCAGGGCGAAGCCTTGGTCAATCGTGTCCACGGCCCACAGGTGAAACTTTTTCTTGCGCACCGCTTGCACGATTTGCGGATCCAGCATCAGGTCTTCGACGTTGCTGGAAGGGAGCATGACCCCTTGGCTCCCGGTGAGGCGGCGAGCATTGCAGAGTTCGAAAAAACCCAGCACCTTTTCGTTGAGGCCGCCGACAGCCAGAATGTTTCCAGTCATGTCCACGGCCCCAGTCACGGCCACATCTTGCCGCAGAGGTAGTCTGGAAATGGCCGACAGGAGGGCATAGACCTCGGTTGAACTTGCCGAGTCGCCGTCTATGGGGCCATAACTTTGGTCAAAGGTAATCGCGCTCTTGAATGGCAGAGCGCGCAAAGAGGCAAATCGTGCCCGCAAAAAGGCCTCCAGGATGAGGACCCCCTTGTTGTGGATGGGGCCGGCCAACTCCACTTCCCGGTCTATGTTGATGTTGGCATCTTCGCCAGCGGCAACGCTGGCCGAAAGTCGCGCAACTCGGCCGAAGGCCATGGGGCCCAAGCTGATGACGGTAAGGGCATTCAGCGTGGCCACGGCCTTGCCGGAAGTTTTCTGGTGGTAAATTCCTTCCAGAACATCGCGCTGGTGCCACTCGACATTCAGGGCGTGTTGTTCACGAAACCGCAAGCGGGCCACTTCCACGGCGGCCCGATCCACGCGTCGTTTGCCGGCGTCTGTTGCCCAGTAGGATGCCTCGCGGGCAAAATCCAAAACTCGGGGAACATCCACCGCCAAACGAGTGCGGCGTCCTGCTTCGGTCACGGCCCGTTCGACCAAGGCCTGCAGGCCGGATTGAGCAAAGGGAAGCAATTCTTCTTCGGCGGCGCCCTCGCGCAAGGCCCGGACTAATCGGGCAACTGCTTTGGTTTCCAGGGGCAATATTTCGTCGAACTCCGCCTTGACCTTGAAGACCTGGGAAAATTCCGGGTCACTGTCAATCAGGGTTTCGTACAGGTCATTGCTACCAACCAAGATCACCTTCAAGTCCACGGGGACAGGTTCGGGGCGCACACCGGTGGCGCCCAACGGAGACAAGCTCTCCAAGGCGTGCAATTCCAAGCGATGGTGCTGCAAAGTCCGCTTGAGTGCGCGCCAGACTTCCGCTTCCCGGAAGACATCACGGGCATCCAGAACCAGGATGCCGCCGTCTGCGGCCAACAAGGATCCCGGTCGCACAGCAAGGTGAAAAAATCCCGTGCCACTTTTCAGTCTTTGACGTTCTACCGAACCAAAAAGATTGGCGTAGTTGGGGTGGATTTCGAAGACGACCGGACAGCCTTTCGGGTTGGCGGAACGCACGACATTGATCTCGAAGACCTCTGGCCCAAGTTGGCCACGGCCACTGCTCTCGGTTTCGCCGGAATCTTGGTCCTCGTCTCCGTCGCCTCCAGGGCTCGAAAAAAGATGCAAAGAGTTCAGGGCAAATCCCGCGCAATCCCCCAGCCATCCCGCCAATTCTTCGTCGGCATCCACTTCCTCAGCGACGGCCATGGTCGTGTTTTCGACCAATTCGCGGACCAAATTTTCGTCCAAGGACTCGACCTCGCGAACCAAACGCAGACCCAGAGCACGAGCTTTCCGTCGCGCCGCGCCCAATTGTTCGTGCAAACTTTTTCGCGCCAATTCCAGCCGATGCAGAACCGCCTCGCTGGGGCGCAAATCTTCGGGCAGACTCTCACTGTCCTCCAGGGCAACCAATTCATCGCCCACTCGGAGGTGGAAATCTTGGCGCACCCCAGTTTCGTCCTCGACCTCCACGAGGTCCAGGCCCGTGGCCTTGGCGCGGCGGGACAAACGGCGGAACAATTGTTGTTCAGCATTGCGGTAGTGCCGCAAAAGGCGTTGGCGGCGGGCACCGTGTTCCTCGCCGTCCAAAAGTTGCGGGATCTCTCGCTGGAGGGCACGCCACCAGCGGCCCATGGACTCGGCTAGTTTCTGGCCACCTCCGGCAGAGAGAACCAAGTGGTGGGGGTGGATCGGGTCGGCGAAATTGTGGACTAGGGCGTGATCTCGTGGCAGAGGGCAGGAGAATCGGATTCGATCCAAAAGGGGCCGGAAGGCCTCGAACTTGTCTTGACCGCCGATGCCGCTCACAAACACGTGATAGCCAGGACCATCCACCGACAACCCCATTTCTAGCGCTTGGATGGCGCGATCGCGGCCAATCAGCGGTGGCATCGGCGAGCGGCTCTGTTTTTTCCTTTTGGCGGCCGGAATCCAGGCAGAGGGGCAAGTCCAGCGCAATTCCTGAGGGCGGAGTTTGCGCGGCAGGCGGCGAGAGGAGGGACGGCGGACAGCCATGGCCGACATGCTAGGGCGACCTGTCCACTTCTTCTTCCAAACCGAGGGCGTCCAATTCGCGTTGGGCGGCCTTCATTCCCGGAGCGAGGTCCAAGGCCTCCCGCCAGCATCTTGCGGCGCCCTCCGGATTCCCCTGCAAGGAATGGACCAATCCAAGATTGAACCAAGCTGCTGCGAAACCCGGGCGGAGGTCAATGGCTTGAGTGAAGAAGGATTGCGCCTCTTGCAAGCGATTTTGAGCCAAACATGCCCCACCCAAAGCGGACAAGGTCTCCCAGTCTTCAGGAGCCAGGATCAACGCGGCACGAAATTCCCGCTCGGCCTCTTGGGGTTGTCCAGATTCGGCAAAGGCCACGCCCAAAGCGCGGCGGGCGAAGGGGTCGTCGGGACGGTTGTGCACCGCGCTCCGCAACAGGGAAAACCCTTCTTCCCCTCGACCGGTGCGGCGCAGAAGGTGACCCAAACTTACTCCGGCCTCTGGGAGGCCCGCTTCGTGAGCTTGTCGCCATCGTTGCTCGGCACCCTTGAGGTTTTCATCTTGTTCATGCAAGGCGCCGAGTTTGTGCAAAAAAGCCGGCTCGAGTTGGGCCGAATCGGTCCAGGACACGAGACTCAGGATCAATCCCGTGGGGATCAGGGCACCGGCCCAGCGGCGGGCGGTTGGCAGGGCGACCAAGGCCATTGTGCCGACCAAGGCGACGGGTAGGGCCGGGAGTCGGTAGCGCGGACTGTAGAAAAAGAGGAGGACGGTGATCAGGGGGACTAGAAAAAGAACAGCGGCCAACGGATCTGCAGCCTTGCGTCGGATCAGAAAGAAAACCCCGACCAGTCCAGGCAAGAAAAAAGCAGCGGCCATTCCTCCCCATCCTAGGCCCGGGGCGGCCAAAAGTTTTCGCTCCAACCCGGGATGGTTCGTGTCGCCGTATTCCGCCTCGCCAAAGAACAAAAGAGCCTTGCGGCAGGCCGTGGACGCGGCGGCGATTGGTTCGTCTCTCCACCAAGCCAAGCCCTGCAGGAACCAATAGCGAGAGGCCTTCTTCCAGCCGGGATAGCCTGCTTCTTGGGCCAAACGCAGGGCATCGTAGTTTTGGAAGTGGCGGGAGGCGGAAATTCCCGGGATGGATTGGTAGGTGCCATCCGCACCGGGGGCATTGCCATGGTGGAAGGTGACGCCTGCTTGAGCACTGATCAAAATAAACTCGCCACTTTTTTGAACATTGCTGGCGGTGATTGGGGCAATCATCAGCAGGCAAGCGGCCAGGGAGGCCAAGCCTTGTTTGGCCTTGCATTGCCGCCAAACGAGACCCACGAGAATCGGGATGGCCAACACGAAAGGAGGAGAGGCCAAACACAAGAGACCCAAGACGCAACCGCTCAGGGCCGCGTTTTTCCCGGAGGCGTGAGTTTGCCAAGCAAGATGGCGCCGCCAGAGCAAAACCACCAAGAAAAGTTGCACGCTTCCGCCCAGGACCCGCCCGCTGGCAAAGCCTGCATCGGGGGTTAGGAATGTCCAGGCCAGTAAAGCTGCCAGTCCCCAATGACCCGCGGCCTGAGGCGACAAAAAGTTGCCGAAGAGCCGGCGCACCAAGCCCGCCAAAAGAATGCCCGTGGCCGCCCAGAGCAAGGATTGCAGAGCCAAGATGCCCCAATATTCCAAACCCGTCGCCCGCGCGGCCATCAAGAGCAAGAGATTGAGGGGAGCCGTCACGAAGGGTTCCTCGTCGCCCAGAACGAGATCTTTGGAACTTGCCAAATCCCAGTTGGCCCGCGCATCATCCACCGGCATGCGCGTGAATGGATTTTCAGTCCAGGAATGTTCCAGCACGAGCCCATGCAAGAGCAGGGCGAGTAACCCGCCGATCACCAACAAGGTGCGGAAGCGGAGGCCGGGATTCAGAACTTGATGCCGAGGGCCGCGTACGGCCCGCCGAATTCAATCGCCGTGTTGAGGGAGGCTTCATCAAAGGAACCATCCACATCCAATTCGATGGCGCGATATCCAACCAACAATTCGATGCTGTTGGTGATGGCGTAGTTCAAGTTGGCGTCCAAGTCAAAGTAGGAGACGCTAATTTCATCCACATCCACTTGGATGCCAGTGAGTTCTCCTCCAAGGCGAATGTCCAAGGGGAGATCCAAGTCGGCACGCACGCCCACCATGGGGACGAGCGCCTGTTCGTCATCCAGCAAAGCTTGGCGTCTTCCCGTGTTGATATCCGTGATTCCGAAGGAGGAGAAGGCCAGTTCGTCAACCCCACCGAGCAATCCAAGGCGAAAGACTCCGGTATTCAGGATGTCGATGCCGATCATGGCCTTGCGAACGCTGAGATCCAGGTCGGTAGTGGTATCCAGATCAATGACAGGTGCGCCCTCGAAAAGCCCCGTAAGAGAGGAAGGGTGTTCGGCGGAAAACCCAAAATCACTGAAGATGAGTTCAAAGGGGGCGAAACCAATGCGTGCCCCGTAGTAGAGGGAGGATTCCTCAGCTTTTTCGAATTCCAGGCTGCCCTCCAGATTTCCGAGGGTGGAATCGGGAACAGAGATTTCGTCGGCGGAACCCTCCGCCGACATCAACACCATGCCGCCAAAGGCGTTGACATGGGCCCCGCTCCAGGCGGAGTCGCCGGGTAGAGCACAAGAAGCAAGAAAGGGAAGACAGAGGAAGGTGAGCCGTTGAATCATGGCGGGGAGATTAGCAGGGTCGGAAGTGTAGCGAAGGTCAATTTTGGCAGGCTCCCTCCTTTTCGGTTGCCTACGCGGAGTTTGAAGGAAATCGCAACTCTTCTTTGGGTTATTGAAGGGGAGGCAAAGGAGGTCGTTTTCTTGCCCTCCGACGACGCCCGATTTCCCGATCCAGGGCGATCCGCCAACGGCCCTTCATTGCCGAAAAAAGGGAAGCGTCGTAATCCTGCAAAAAGGATCCCCGCTGCTCGTTGGTGATTTGGTCAGGAAAGCCAGCTAGGAGCGCAGCCAGATCCTTGATGACGCATTTCGGTGGGACGACTCTTGCCAGGAAGCGATTGCGATCGTGATCGATCAAGACAAAACGGTTGATATCCGATGCTTCGGGATCCACCAATAGATTGCTCGGCTTCAGGTCCCGATACCAGACTCCGGCTTGGTGGAGACAGTGGCAAAGGTGGCTCAAGGAGCGCAGAAGGTGGCTTTGTTCCCCTGGGCCCACGCTTCGTAGGGCGTCCTGGAGTCGCAAGAGATTCCCCCTGTCCTCCATCAGTAGCCAAGAACCTTGGCCAGGTCGAGATCCTGCAGCAAACGGTCTCGCCGCGCGAAAGTTTCGGCGCAGGAGTGCTTCTGCCGCCAAGAGACTTCGCATAGCTTTGCTACGTCCGAGGGCGTCGCGGATTTCCAAGCGTCGAGTTGGTTGCCACTCCTTCCGGATCCAGGAGGGGAGGTCAGCATCCGTTAACCGAGTCACCGTGGAATGAGTTCCCACCTTGAGGGGTTGGCCGCTCAAATGGAGAGTTCCCGTAGGGATGGAATTTCGGATTACAGTCGGATGAATGCCACGGATCAACCGCCTCGAACGCCGATCCAGGTTGCGATGATGAGTCCGAAACCGATGCCATCCTGCTTGCAGGGCGGACTGCCGTTGTTTTTCGCTGAAGGAATCCAATAGATTGGTCAAGTTTGAAAGGGGGGTGGGAAAAATGGCGGCCAGAAAATGTCCCCAGTCTCGCATTTGTGCCGCTTGGGGGAGAGAATCGAATCCTTGAGTTCGGCGAAAATCCGTCCAAAGCAGAGATCCCGATTCGTCCCGCAAAATATTCCCGATGTGGAGATCTCCGTGTTCGAATCCGGCACCGTGCAAGGCGCGGATGGATTTGGCTAGAGCAGTTTGTAAGGACCGATCCGTCAGGATTTCATTCCGAGTCAATTCCTTGCCACCACCGCAGTCCTCCATGAGGAATTGCCAACTTCCCTGAAGTTGGTTGACGAGCCAAGGTCGAGGAACCCGAAAATTTTTCTCCTGGAGCCTTTGGTGCCAATGGAATTCTCGTTCTGCCGCTTGTTTCCCTTTTGGACCAAAATCTTTGACGAAAAGACTGGCCCCCCAGGGGCCAGGAGTTTCCAGCCGTTGGTACCGCCGTCCGCCAGCACCTGTGCCCAACGGAGATCGAGGGGACGACTCCAAGGGAAAGCCAGGCGGCCATTCCGGATCTTGAAAGAGATCAGTTTTCGTCGGCATACCCGAGTGCCTGCAACACGGCAGGATCCATCAGATGTTCGACGTTCTCCGGTTCCGGAAGGCCCTCAAGGTCGAATCGGGCCATGGCTTGGGAAAGTCTTCTGCCCATTTCTTGGACTAGATCCTTATGGTCGGTGGCAAGATTCCGGGTTTCCCCCGGATCCTTTTCTAAATGGAAGAGAAGATCCTGATTGGACAGTCCTTCGTAGTTGGACTGCACTCGGATCAATTTCCAGGGCCACTCAAGAATAGCGGAAGCGATGCATCGCTTGTCCCAGCGGATGTCGAAATAACGGGGGCGGGATTGCGGCGGCTCTTCCGGCCGTTCCTGTTTCAGCAAGGGCAAAAGACTTCTGCCATCCAGCACCTCGGGGAGCGGCAGGCGAAGGACATCCAGGACGGTAGGCAAGAGATCCATGTTGGACACCCACTCTTGCACTCTCCTGGGTTCGGACCCGCCGGGCAATTTAATAATCATCGGCACATGAAGAAGTTCCTGGTGGAGGGAGTAGCCGTGGCTGAATCCCCCGTGCTCGAAGAATTCCTCTCCATGATCCGAAGTCACAATGACCAGAGTGTCTTCCCAAATGCCACGTTCCTGCAAGAGGGCAAACACTTGGGTCAATTGATCCGTGAGATAGCGAATGGCGGTGTCGTATTGGTCCACCAAGCTGCCCAGATAGGCTGGACCCACCAATTCTCTAGCAGCCAAATCACCTTGCTTGAGAATCCCTCGCATGGGTTGTTTGTAATAAACGAATGTGGGGTCCGGATTTCGCCCCAACAAGTCCTTTTGGTGGGAAGGCGGCACCTTGTAAGGCCCATGGACATTCATGGGTTGGAGAAATAGAAATTTACGCCCGGGTCTTTGGTCGTCCAGCCAATCCTCCACCTCATCCACCATTCGTGAGACGTCGGGATAACCGGTTGCTTTGCCTTCGAAACTTGCGAAATGAGCGAAGCCTTGATGGAAACTGGTTTTGTGCGAGACGTTGTGGTTGTGGCTGAATCCGGCACTGTTCCAGCCGGCTGCGGTCAGAAGTTCGGCTAGGGTCAGGGCCTCCTCCGAAAGGGCGGCGCCGCGAAAACTGCTTCGGTGGCGAGCCGGAAAGAGACCGGTGAGGATGGAGGCAGTCGCCGGAGTGGTCCAGGACGAGGGGCTGTAAGCATTTTCGAAGAGCACCGACTCGTCCAAAAAGGAGCCGAGGGCAGGATCGGTGTTTCGGGAATACCCATAACTGGCGAGGTGATCCGCCCGCAAGGTGTCAATGACGACCAAGAGGACGTGGGGCCCGGGATCCGGAGGGTAGTTGCATCCGCAACTCATGAAAACTCCTGCCAAAGTCAGCACAAAGCGCTTCAAGGGTTTTCTCCGGAAATTGCTATGGAGAAGAGGGCCCTCTCACCGTCCGTCAGACGATCGGATCCTTCTTGCAGCCCAAATCGGCTGAGAATGAAAGAAGGAAAATGGGCAATGGGAATTGTGGATGGATACACCCCTCCTTCCTGCAAACCCGGGCCGGCGCCGATCAGAACACAGGACCAGTGATGGT
>CAYXFZ010000073.1:12813-13166 GCA_964464385.1 uncultured Planctomycetales bacterium | reverse complement strand
ATTCTCGTGCAGCAGGACTTCCCCTTTCAAACTGGCGAGAGCCTTGCCGTGGACTTGGCCTTCTGGGATCACGAACTGCGTCTCCAGCTGGAGTCGAGTACAGGCGAATTCGTCTTTCATAGGAGTCTAGATTTGGAGCCCATTCCAACGATGCGCAATGGCGTGAAATTCACAACAACGGGTGGACCATGGAGCCTCGCCCCACCCACCCTGGAGCGCGACATTTACTACCTTCCTCCGCGCCAAGGTTCTGCCCCCATCTTTCAAATACCCGCGGGGCACTACTTCATGATGGGAGACAACACCCAAAACTCCCACGATAGCCGCGACTGGGAGGCTCGCACGATGGAATT
>CAYXFZ010000073.1:5933-12803 GCA_964464385.1 uncultured Planctomycetales bacterium | reverse complement strand
CCGCCCGTTCAAGGGGTGCATCAATTGCGTGGCGACAACTTCCGCAGCTCAAGCAATCCAGATTTTGACAACCCGCGTTGGAATGCTGCACGATCCCATATGACTTTCCGCGATCAATTCGGCGAACTCCATGTCATCCCGGCAGACTCCATCGACATTGATCTGCGTGAGGCCGGCCCATTCGTACCCCGCAATTGCCTCATGGGTCGAGCCGTTTCGGTATTCCTACCCTTGTGGCCCACCATCCGCGTAGGAATGGTGCGATGACCGAAAACGCTCTTCTCCAAGTTGAGGATTTGGAAAAATCTTTTTCCGGCCGCAAGGTTGTGGATCAGGTCAGCCTCCATGTAAGCGAAAATGAATTTGTTGGACTCTTGGGTCCCAACGGGGCCGGCAAAACGACCACTTTCGGCATGTGCATGGGCATGATCCGCCCGGATCGAGGTCGAGTCCACCTGCGCGGACACGACCTGACCAAACTGCCCATTCACAAGCGTGCTCGGTTGGGCATGGGCTACCTCGCCCAGGAACCTTCCGTTTTTCGAAACCTCACGGTGGAACAAAATCTGTTGGGAATCCTGGAAGTGGCCGGAGTCTCCGCTCCGGATCGCCGCCAGCGAACCGACTCCCTATTGGAGGAATTTGGGCTTTCCCATCTCAAGAACAGCCGCGGCGAGATCCTTTCCGGCGGCGAGCGGCGGCGATTGGAAATTGCCCGTGCCTTGGCCAATCATCCTTCCTTGCTCCTCCTGGACGAGCCCTTCTCTGGCATTGACCCCATTGCCGTGGAGGAAATTCAGGAAATCCTACGCAGCTTGAAGGAGCGTGGCATTGCCATCCTATTGACGGACCACAACGTCCGAGAAACCCTCCAAATCACCGACCGGGCCTACATTCTGGCGGATGGCAAGGTGTTGGCGGATGGTACCCCGGAGCAATTGGTTGCCAACGAACAGGTTCGCGAGGTTTATCTGGGCCGTCGCTTCGAGCTCTCCTGAGGCCAGGGGAAGGGGTAGAATGTTGCGCCATTTGCCCAAGGCATCCCCATGGAAATCATTGTCTGCGTAAAACGCGTGCCCGCCACCACGGCCCGCATCAACATTGCCCAAGGTGGCCTCGCCTTGGATCCGGCCGGGATCGAGTTTGTGCTCAATCCCTACGACGAGTTCGCGGTCGAAGAGGCCCTAAAGCAGCGCGATGCCGCTGGTGAGGGCAGCGTCACCGTCCTCACTTTTGGCGCCGCCGAGAGCCAAAAGGAACTGCGTACTTGGTTGGCCATGGGCGCCGATGCCGCGATTCTCTTGCAAAACGAACGTGCCCCGCATGCAGATGCCATCGCCACGGCCCAAGTTTTGGCCGACGCCATCCGGGACATGGAATACGATCTGGTGCTCTTTGGCAAACAAGCGGTAGATCGCGATCAACACGGGGTCGGGCCCGCGGTAGCCACCCTGTTGGGAATTCCTTGCATCACCGAAATTGAGCACCTGGATCTCGCTGATTCCAAAGTGAGCTGCCAACGGGAGGCCGAGGGTGCCACCGAAACGATCGAGGCCTCGCTTCCCTGCGCCCTCACCTGCCAAAAGGGTTTGAACGAACCGCGCTACGCCAGCCTCAAGGGCATCATGGCCGCGAAAAAGAAATCGCTGGACATCCTTGAAACCGAGGCCAAAGAAGCCAAGGTCAACATTTTGGCCATGACCCCACCACCGCAACGCCCCGCAGGTCAAGTTGTTGGCCAGGGTGCCGACGCCGTGCCGGAACTCCTGCGCCTCCTGCAAGAAGAATCCAAAGTCCTCTGATCCAATCATGAACATCCTCGTCCTTTTGGAAAGTCGCGACGGCCAAGTCCGTCTCTCCTCCTTCGAGGCCCTCGGCGCCGGGCGCTACTTGGCTGATGAAGCCGGCGGCGGCACCGTCACCGCGCTGGCCACCGAAGCAGTGGCCCTCGATGCGGCGGCGCTTGGTTCTGCCGGCGCTGAGCATGTGTTGTCCACAAACTCCGCGACCCATTCGGCCGAGGCCACGGCCGCGGTTGCCGTGCGAGTGGCCAAGGAAATCGAAGCCAGCTTGGTCCTCTTGTCCTCCACGGTGCGTGGCCGCGACCTCTTGGGCCGCCTCGGTGCTGGTCTGGATTCCGGCATCGCCGCCGACTGCACCGGCATTGAGGTCCAGGATGGTCAATTGCAATTTCACCGTCCGGTGTATGCCGGCAAGGCCAATTTGACCATTCAAATCCCTGGCAACGCGGCGGCCTCGCTGCGCCCCAACTTCTTCACCCCCGCTGGCCGGGAACACGAGGCCACCATGGCCGAGACCACGGCCGAAACCGGCGCCTCGCAAGTGGTTTCGGTGGCGGCCAGCCAGGGTGGCCGACCTGATGTTGCCGAAGCAACCCGCGTCGTAAGCGGTGGCCGCGGCATGGGCAGTCCTGAAAACTGGATCCTGCTTGAGGCCGTTGCCGACGCCCTTCCGGGCGCGGCCCTTGGCGCCTCACGCGCTGTTGTGGATTCCGGTTGGCGGCCTCATTCCGAACAGGTAGGCCAAACCGGAAAAACCGTCGCCCCAGAACTTTACTTCGCCTGCGGGATTTCGGGTGCAATTCAACACCTCGCAGGCATGTCCAATTCCAAGATCATCGTCGCCATCAACAAGGACGCCGATGCCCCCATCCACCAACACGCCACATATTCCATCGTCGGCGAAGTGGAAGAGATCCTGCCGGTATTGGCCGAAGAACTGGCCAAGATCAAGTCTTGACGGCACCTTGCCAGCGCTTGAACTCGCATTGCACCGGTTGGCTTGTCCGCTCCCAACCAGAGGGCAATTCTCCGTAAGCAGCTTGCATGGTTTTTAGGACGGAATCCGCTTTGTCCTGAAGGCAGGCCGCCGCCGGACCTCCCGGAAGCAGAGGCGCCCAAAGCAGAGCGCAGTCGGCCGCAATTTCCTCCACCCGAAGTCTGTTGCGCCAACGAGACTTTGCCGGATCGATCCAAACGGGAGCGCCTTGTCGCGTGACAAGCAAATTGCGAGCCGCCATGCCACGATGAAAAAAACCAGCATCATGCATTCGGCGCATGCTACGGCCGGTTTCTTGCCAAAACGCATCGCTGGGGCACTCGCCACTTTCCAAGAAGCGTTGCAAATCCACGGCCCCTTCCAGGTACTCCAAATCCAAACGAGAAGAAAGAACAAAGCCACAAAGATCTCGTCTCGTCCAGACGTGACACACAGCCGGAACAGGAACTCCAATCTTGGCAAGCAGTCGCAAATTTTCCGCCTCCCGTTCCGCTTTGGGTTGTCCAAAAAAGGAATGTCGCCGCCAACCGGCAAGGCGCTGCGGAAAGCTAGGGAAAAAATATTCCTTGCTGAAAATGGCGTGTGGTCGCGATGGGAAAACGGCAACGCGCACCGTCGGATCGTCCACCAAAATCTTTTCTGGGGCCCGCTCCATCAAAAGCAGGACTTGCTCGCTGATTCCGCGGGCCACAAATTGGCGCCGCACCATCCGGAAACCAGCCTCGGCAGCTTCGGTCAGAAATTGGGCCTGCGGCATGGCATGACGGCTAGGCCGCCGGCCTCGCAGGCGATGCCGCCAAGATTGAAAGCTGGCGGAATCGAAGCAGGTGGTCAGCCACCACCGACGGCTGACCCGAGCGGCTTCAGCAAACAAGGGACGACGCTGATGGACCTCGGGAAAATGGTGCATCAGTCGAGAACAAAACAGCAAATCCAAGGACTGATCAGTCCAAGGCAAAGATCCAGAATCGGCCTGCAATAGTTTTCCGGGATACGCCCCCGCTTGTCGGCATTGCTGCAACATGGCACTGGAAAGATCCGCGCCCAGGCAAGACAAGGTCGCCTTCTGCAGGAGCGGCGCAAAGCGCCCCGTGCCGCAGGGAGCATCGGCAACATCCGCCAGCGGCCCACACTCCTGCAGCATCGAGGAAAAATGCTCCCCTTCTTTGCGGGCCGTTCTGCGCCGCCTGGCCGTACCTTGCCAACGGCCTTGGGCATAGTGCTCCGCCCGACCAGGACCATCATAAACCGGGTTGGCCATCAAAGAAACAAGTCTCTGGGTCGGGATGAGTTTGTAGGCTCGACGTCCGGCGCACCCGAGTGCTCTTGCGTACCACCATTCAAACCCGACTGAATCCAATTCTCCAAAAGGTGGTTCACGGGGTTGTATAGACAAACCACTTCCGAGCATTCACAGGATGCATCAAAGTTGTCCAGGATGTTGGCGGTACCTGCGGCCGCTTGCGGTGGAGCAAATTCTTTAGGCTTCCAAGCGGTCGAAGATCCCAGAGATGCTTTCTCAACCCCGCGATGGGCAGGACAGTTGAAAATTCCCAAAGGGGAAACGACCTGGCGCAACACTTGCATATGACACTCCTTCGGTTGATCGCAGTATTGCCGCCAACTGCCATCCAAGAGGGCGCGGAAATTGGTGCTGACAATGACTCGGAAGGCATCCATCTCCAAGGATTGTGCGTTTTCCAATGAGTCGCGCAACATGGCCAACACCTTTTCCTGCGTGGCATCCCCCCCATCCAGCACCTCGGCCCCCTGATCAGCACGTTCCAAAAAAGGCTTGAAGGAAATGTAATCAAAGCCATGATCGCGCGCCAAGCGAGCGGCCAATTCCATTTCATGGAAGTTCTCCACCACCTCCTCTCCGCCAGCGCCGGGCCAAACGATGACAAAGGAAAAACCAAGGACCACATCCGTGTGCGGTCCGCGGGCCTGGACAGCGCCCTGGCAAATCTCTTCCAAGGTAATGGCCACCTTGGGACGATGCATGGCCTGGAAAGTGGCGTCCGTGCCCGAGTCCAAGGAAAGGCGCACCCAGTCGCCAGACTCCAAGAGGGGGAATGCCTCGGCGAGACGGTCGGGGCGGGCACCATTGCTGACCAAGGCCACCTGCAGAGCAAGATCCTGTTTCAGAAAGCGAACCGTCTCCACGAAGGCGGGATGGATGGTGGGTTCGCCGCCGCCAATCAGAATGACGGATTGCAAACCCCGACGAGCCAACTCGCGCAAGGAATCGAACAATTCCTGCATTTCGTGGCGTTGCCGCGAATGCAAGGACTCCGCGTCAATGCAATGGCCGCAATCGAAATTGCAGGCCGTCGTGAGGTCCAAGTTGATGGACAGCGGACCGATGTCCTCTGGAAACGACGGCGGCAACTCGCCCTGATCCCGGGCTGCCCGCACCGAACGCCGCCAAGCGATGTAGCGTGAGACGGTCGGCCACATTTCCGGGGCCATCAATTTGGAACCGAAATCGTGGAGGGGGTCCAGAGTTTTAGGATTCATGAAACCACCATGGTTTGCAGAGCATGCAACAAATCCGCTACCAAAAACTGACGGCGCACAAGATTTTCATCCACTTGCGCCGCGCCCGTTTCGCGGGCCCTTTGCGCGGCATGAAGAAATCCTTCCACCACCAAGATCATGGGATCCGCAAGCGGCACTTCCTCGCCAGCATCATTGGCAAATAAGAAAGCATAGTCGGCCTCGCGAATGCGGCGCTGGCAAAGACGATCATTCAACCAGTAATCCGCAGGCCGCGGAAAGACCGTATCCGGGACGATTTCCAAGCGACACAGCACCGCCTCGGCAGAAGTCGCGAAGCGAAACTGCACCGCATCCGATTCCGGGCGAATGGATTCCAAGGTCACGGGCCCAGGACGAATGGCCTGTAGAAGACTCAGAGGGTGGGAGAGCATTTCAATCCAAGGACGAAGGCCCTCACCCCACGGGGCCAAGCGCATCCGGAAAGAAGTCGTCTCGCGCCAGTCAAAATCGGGATACAAACTCGGCCAAACGGCCAGGGTCTCCGGCCATTGGCAACTCTCGCGCAAGATCAGCCCTTGACTGGCAAAGCCCTCGGCCAAGTCTTGTGCCAAGGCAGCTTCTTCCGCGACCGACAAGAGCGGCTGACCGCTACCATCCAAGCCAGCCAACAAAGGTTTTTCGCAGAGCACATGCAGTTCGGCCTCCAGGGCCAGCTGCAACCAAGCATGGTGCGTGCCCGCCGGCGAGGCCACGAACAAGGCATCGGGTGCGACCTCGGAAATCAACTCATCCAAACTCAAACAGGCTTGGGTCTGGATTCCACCCTTGGCCAGGTCGGCCGCCGCCTCGGCCGCCGTTTCGGGAGTCGTTCCCAGGATGCCGACGACTTCGGCGCCCAAGTTTGCGGCATGACGGGCCAACCAGGGCCCAGTCCCGGCCCGCACACGGCGTGCGCCCACGACCCCTAGGCGCAGCGGGCGCGGGGCGCTCACGTCAAACCTCCGGAACCCAAATGCACTTGCAAGCGACTCAATGCCACTTCCGTTTTCATGTCCGGAATGCGGCCATCGAAACAAGCACGCAGGGCATCGTCTAGATCCATCACCCGAGCACAAGTGCCCTCTTCCATGCCACTGCCATCGCCAGCGGGAATGCCGCCCGGCGGTGGGCCGGACACTTCCGCAGCGAGAAAGAAGACGCGCTCATCGGCCGTCCCGGGGCTGGCAAAGGAGCCGGCCCCCAGCAGAGAGAAGCGCGAAGGATCCACATCCATGCCCACTTCTTCCCAAGTTTCGGCCGCAGCGCGGCGCCGCAGACCCTCCTCGCCACAATCCCCTGTTTCCAATACTCCGGCCACGGCCTCGATCAAGACCAACGGCGCTTCGGGATCCGGCTCCACCAAATCGGTGCGCTGGCGGCGCAACCACACGGCAGGGCGCACCCCTTCCTTGAGAACCAATTGCACCGAACCGGCCTCGTCCCGAAACCAAAGAATGGCCACGACCGCATCGGCTTGGGGGCGTCGCACCACATCACAGGAATAGACCGCCGAGCTGCTCCCATCCTCAA
>CAYXFZ010000073.1:0-5923 GCA_964464385.1 uncultured Planctomycetales bacterium | reverse complement strand
AAAATGGTGCCGCACCCGAAGGCGCTGCATGGTCAAGTAGCCCTCGTCCAAACGACCCTCGTCGGAGAGGTCTTTGACAATTTCCAAGGAAACGGGCCGGGACGCGGAAGACTCTGCCATGGACGCATTCTAAGGCCGAGAATCGTAGGCTATAGCGTCTTGAAAACCCTGCCCAAAGTCCTGCCGCGCGAGGTCCTGGCCACCACTCTGCAAGCCGAGCGGGAGGCCGGGCGGCGCATTGTCTGTACCAACGGTGTCTTTGATCTTCTGCACGTCGGCCACATCCGCCTCTTGCAGGCGGCACGCGGCGCCGGAGATGTCCTGGTCGTGGCCATCAATGAAGATGCCTCGGTTACGCGCCTCAAGGGGCCCGGTCGCCCCTTCCAACCCGCCGCCGAACGCGCCGAAATTTTGGCCGCATTGGCCTGCGTGGACTGGGTGACCTTCTTTCCCGAAGAAACCGCCAGCGAAACCCTGCGCCTGCTACAACCCCAAGTGCACGCCAAGGGCGAAGACCGAAGTTCAGCCGACCTGCCGCCGGAAGAACGCGCATTGGCCGAAGAACTTGGCATGGACACCCTCTTCCTGGGCGGCCCCAAAGTGCGCTCTTCCAGTGACTTGAGATCCAGGAGCACCCCAACCCTGCATAGCGACTGATGGATCGCATCGCCGTTCGTTTGCCCAACCCGGTCGGAGATGTGGTTGCCGCCACACCCCTCTTGGAAATCCTGCGGCGCCAAAACCCGGAAGCGCGCCTTCTGGCCGTGGGCGACGAAAAGGCCGACGAAGTCCTGGCAGGTTTCGATCCGGTCGACGAGTTTGAAGTGATCGATAGCCGCGAGCGCCGCGGTTGGCTTGGACCGCGCCACGAAGCCAGTCGCCTACGGCGCCTCATGGTGAATCGCATCCTGCTCCTGCCCAATTCCTTTTCTTCGGCCTATGCCGCTTGGCTGGCCGGCATTCCGGAGCGGATTGGGCGTCAAGCATGGGGCCGCACCTGGCTCTTGTCGGACTCGCTCCCCCCCATCTCCGAGGATGGCCCGCGACCCATGACACAGGTCTACAGCGAACTCGTCGGCGAAGTGAAACCGCCTGCCATCTCACTAGCCACAACGGTACGCGAAGAAACGCTGGCCCAAGAAACTTTGGAAGGTCTGGCAAAGCACAACATCCATCCCCCTTTCCTCGGGGTGGCGCCGGGTGCGGCCTTTGGCCCCTCCAAGGTTTGCCCGCCTGGCCTCTTGGCCGAAGCGGTGCGTTTGGCCGTGGCCAAGACCGGCCTCCAAGCCGTGTATTTCGGTGCGCCCTCGGAAATGGATTTGGTGCGGCGCGTCAAAGATGCCTTTCCAGCGCCCTTCCTGCATGCTTCGCTCGGCGAAATGAAGGCCCTGCTTCCGCATTGCCGAGCCTTACTCACGATGGACTCCGGAGCCCGCCATCTCGCCGCCGCGCTGTGCGTCCCGCAAGTGGTCCTTTATGGGCCCACCGATCCGCGCTGGACCGAATTTGAACGGGAACTCACCGTGCCCCTACGCCAAGAGAAAGTGCCGTGTAGCCCATGCCACAAAAAAATCTGCCCGATCGATCACCGTTGCCTAGCCACCATGGATCCCGAAAAAATCGCCGAGGCGGTGAGCAAAGCATGTCAGTTGGGCAACATCCTTTCCTTTGGGGAGTCTGCTGCCGAGCCCGCGCCAGAAAAGGCTCGATAAAGGGGGGTGGTGGGCCTTACTGGATTTGAACCAGTGACTTCCACCGTGTGAAGATGGCACTCTAGCCGCTGAGTTAAAGGCCCTAAGGAGGGGGATTGTACCTTCCCCTGGATCGGGTCAAGGATTCGGCCATACCCTTGAAAACCATTCGTTCCCCTTACCCGTCGGTCTCAGTTGCCGACGCGGAGTTGCATTCCTCTCCCGAGGCTACTTGGCAACGACTCTTGGAGGATCTCGCCTCGGCGCGACGGGAAGTGGTCTTGGAAAATTTCATTTTCCGCGCTGGGATTGCGGCGGACGCAGTCATTGATTCTCTGCGGCGCGCGGCGGCAAATGGCGCCAAGGTGCGCATCTTGGCCGACGCCTTCGGCAGTGGATCCCCGGATCCGGCCATGGAAGGGCGACTCAAGGAGGCCGGGATCACCATTCGCTGGTGGAATCCTCTGCGCTTTTGGAATCGAGAGTCCAGTTTGCCGAAACGACGACAAATCACCCGTACGCATCGCCGCATTATGGTGGCCGACGGCAAAATCGGTTGGGTCGGTGGCCTGGCCATCCGAGATTCCTGGTGGCCCGGGGCCACGGAGTGCACGGTGCGGGAAACCATGTTGCGGGTCGTTGGCGAGGCCGCCGGCCAACTGCAGGACGCCTTCGATCGCCTCTGGAATGGCCAGCGCGCCGCCCCCCTGCGGCGCCACCTTCCCCCCCAGTCGGGGGAACTCCGCGTGCTGGTGCAATCCCCATTGCGCGGATTGGGCTACCGACGGACCTTTCGCCGGATGTTGCATCAGGCCCAGCAACGCGCCTGGGTTGCCGTCCCTTATTTTATTCCAGGGCCCTGGCTCATGACGGAGATTCGCGCCGCCCTGCGCCGCAAGGTGGACGTGCGCCTCTTGCTGCCAGGCCGCGAAACCGACCATCCCTTCGTGCGCCAGGCCACGCGCCGTTATTACGGCCGCTTGTTGCGCGCAGGTGCTCGCATCTTTGAATACCAGCCCTCCTTCATGCATTCCAAGTGTTCCTTGTTCGATACGGAGCACTGCTTGGTCGGATCCGCCAATTTGGACTGGTGGTCCCTAGTGCGCAACCACGAGGCCGCTATCGAGGCCGTTTGTCCAAACTTAGGCCAGCAACTCGCCAAGAATTTCGAGCAGGACTATCAAAATTCTCGGGAAATCACCTTGCAATCTTGGATGAAAAGGCCTCTCTGGTCCCGCTTCGTCGAGCGCTTCTTTGGTCTCTTTGACCGTGCCTTTTGACATGCGGCTTCGCGTCTTGACTTGGAATATTCACCGCGCCATTGGCATGGATCGTCAATTCTTGCCGGAGAGAATTCACGAGGTCATTCGCCATCATGACCCTGACTTGGTCCTGCTGCAGGAAGTGGATCGTGGCGTGCCTCGTTCGCGGCGCCTTTGGCTGGATCATGTCGTTGCCCAAGCTTGCGATTACCCCTTCCATGCTTGGGCCCAAGCTCATGTTCTCAAGGAGGGTTCTTACGGCAACGCCATCTTGAGTCGCTGGCCCATTCGCCGCCGTCGCCACTTGGACCTGACCATCGATCGCAAGAAAAAGCGCAATGCTCTCTATGCCCGCATCCGGGTACCGGGCAAGAGGGCACCCCTGCATGTTTTCAACTGGCACTTGGGGCTCGCCGCAGGCGAACGCAAACAACAAGTCACCCGCTTGTTGCACACCGGAACCATGGCCAAACTTTCCCGACACGCTTTCTTACTCCTGGGTGGCGACACCAACGACTGGCGCAATCTTTTGTTCCTGCCGCAAATCAAACCCGCAGGATTCCACGCCTGGTCTGAGGGCGGGCGCCGCCGTCCTGTTGCAACTTTCCCTGCTCCTTCCCCCGTTGGAGCTCTCGACAAAATCTTTTGGCGCGGCCCGTTCACCGACCCTTGGTTTCACGCCAGCAAAATAAACCTAGCCAAAGTCGCTTCCGATCACCGTCCCCTCATCGCCGAATTCACTTGGTGAGCAAATTCTGGATCTCGGTTTCGCTCAGCACGGCGACACCCAAGTCTTGAGCTTTTTGCAATTTGGACCCGGCGCTGGAGCCAACCAAAAGGTAATCCGTTTTTTTGGATAAAGTGCCCACGACTTTGCCGCCCGCGACCTCGAGCAGCGCTCTCATTTCAGCGCGAGGCATGGAGAGGGTGCCCGTCAACACAAACACCTTGCCGCTAACGCCATCCACTTTTACGCCTTGGGGTTTTTCCCAGGCTGGCGGCGCAACGCCCAACTCTAGCATGCCGTCTAGAGCCTGGACATTGCGAGGGTTGCCAAAGAAGCCAACGATCGAGGCGGCGACTTCGGCGCCGACCCCTTCGACTTGACTCAATTGCTCCACCGCATCTTCGGCAACGGCCACCTGGCGTAAGGAATCCAAAGAAGGAAAAGTATTGCAAAGAGAGCGAGCGGTTTCCAAACCCACTTCGGAAATGCCTAAGGAAAACAGAAAGCGCGGCAGAGCAATGGTGCGCGCCGCCTCTACTTGTTGACGCAAAGCTAAGGCAGATTTCTCGCCCCAACCCTCCAGGGCCGAAATGGCCTCGAAGTCCAGGTCAAAGACCCCCTCCACCGACTGCAAAAGGCCGGCTTCGACAAAGTTGGCGACGGCCTTGTTGCCGAGGCCTTCGATCCGCAAGGCTTCGCGGGAAGCGAGGTGCAAGACACGCCGTTGCATTTGCGCCGGGCAATCCATGCTGGGGCAAAAGCGGTGTTCCCCTTTGGCAACGGGTCTGGAGCCGCAAGAAGGGCAAGCAGTCGGCCAAACAAATGAACGGACCTCCGACTTTCGTTCCTTGGCAATCGAAGAGACGATTTGCGGGATGACGTCACCGGCCCGGCGGACGACGACGCGGTCGCCAATGCGAATGTCGCGCTCGGCGATGTAGCGGGCATTGTGCAGAGTTGCATGGCGGACCGTCGTGCCTCCCAACTCCACCGGTTCAAGGTGGGCGCGGGGAGTAAGACGTCCGGTGCGGCCAACTTGGATTTCGATGTCCAAGAGGGTGGTGGTTTCTTCGCGCGGCGCAAACTTATGAGCACAGGCCCAGCGTGGCGTTCGAGCCCGACTGCCCAACAACTCGCGCAGGTGGGCCTCGTCCACCTTGACGACCACGCCGTCCATCTCGTAGTCCAAGTCATCCCGCTGGGCTTCGAGTCGGTCGTGAAACTGAATCATGCCAGCGGCATCGGACACCAAGGCGGAGTGCGGAGTGATGGCAAAACCCCAGGAGGCCACGGCCATCATGGCCGCTGTGTGGGTGGAAAAATCCGCGCCCCCTTCGCAACGCACCAAGTCCCAGGCCAAGAAGCGCAAGCCGCGGTCTTGCACGACAGCGGGATCCAATCGCTTGAGGGTGCCAGCGGCGGAATTACGCGGGTTGGCGAAGGCGGCTTCCCCCGCCTCCAACATGCGCTCATTCAGGGCAGCAAAATCGGAGATCGGGATCATGACCTCGCCGCGCACTTCCACCAGAGCGGGGACAACGGCACCCTTTTGGATCTGAAGGCGTAGAGGAACCCCCCCCACTGCGCGCAAGTTTTGAGTGAGGTCTTCGCCGGTCGTGCCATCGCCACGGGAGACCCCGCACACCAGCAAGCCCTCTTCGTAAATCAAACTGGCGGAGACCCCATCCCACTTGGGCTCGCACACAAAATGTGGCGCCTCGTCGGTTTCGGTGGCCAATGCTTTGCGCACGCGGGCTTCAAATCCTTGCACCTCGTCATCGCCAAACATACTCTCAATCGAGATCATGGGCACGGCGTGCGCCACACGTTCGAATTTACTGCCCTCGGGCAAGGGCGCGCCAACGCGCTGGGACGGGGAATCTGGCCGTAAAAGAACCGGGTGCGCCGCCTCCAGGGCCTGCAACTCCTGAAAGCAGCGGTCGTATTTCGCATCCGAGACCCGCGGCTCGGCCAAAACATAGTAGGCATGATCCCAAGCCGTGAGCTGCTCGACCAGAGCATCCATCCGGGCACGATCTTGGGACAAGGAAGCCTCTTGGCTCACGAAAGACCAGCCTCGGCCAACAACTCTTGGAGAGAACGCTCAATGCGGTCGCCCGTTCCGGGAGAGAACAACACCGCCAAATCATCGGCGCCACATTCCTGCAAGCGTTTCAGGGTGGCGGCGGGAATGGACGGAAGATCGCCGCCGGTGGGGCTGTAGTAACCCACACGCACCACCT
>CAYXFZ010000072.1:0-13419 GCA_964464385.1 uncultured Planctomycetales bacterium | reverse complement strand
GCCAGTTCCCGCACCTCAACCTCAAATTCGCGTTTCCCCCGGACTCGCCGCAGTCGCAAGAACTCCCGCTTTCCGCTCCGGGACACGGACAAGAGTCGCAAGCGGCGGTGTCGCACCAACAGGAGGGCCAACAAGAAACGGAAATCGAGTCGCTCGGGCCTCTCGTCCTCAGAAAGAGTCCCCATAACCCCCATGAGGGCATCGGGATCCATCCTGAGGGCCTGTTTGCCCGGAACGTGGCAGGTCCGCCACCAGAACAGATCCTGCTCGGGATCCCGGGTATCGAAACAGGGGGCACAAAAATCCACCCGCAGGAAGGACCCCTCCTTCATCCGCAATAGGGACCAGAACACCTGTTCTTCCACAAAGGGTTGCTCGCAATTCGAACAACCGAGCTGCCGCTGCACGATCTTCCAGGGGACCATCTCTGGATTCTAGGAGAATCTGCCACCAATCCTGACCTTGTGCCCTGGCCCCCGCCCGCCCAGACTTGCGCCGTGTCCATTCACCTCCACATCGTGGACTCGGCCGCGGACCGACGCCGCTTCGTGGCCCTCGCTCGCACCTTTCGGGGAAGCTCCAACGTCTGGTGTCCGCAACTCGACAGTGAGGTGCTCGGCCTCCTCCACCCGACCAAGAACCCGCTCTGGCAACGCGCCTGTTCCCAACTTTGGATTGCCCGGGATGAACGCGGGAGGCCCGTGGGTCGAGTCAGTGCGTCCTGGGATCCGCGGCATGCCGAGTCCCTGGGCGAGGCCGCGTCTTGGTTCGGGTTCTTTGATGCGGATGGACCCGCCACCACGCGCTTGCTCCTGGATGCGGCCTGGACCTGGTCGCGTGAGCAGGGCGCGCAGACCATGCTCGGCCCTGCCGATCCCGATACCAATCACGAGTGTGGTTGTTTGATCGAGGGTTTTGACAAACTCCCCTACTTGATGATGCCCCACAACCCGCCCTCCTATGGCGAGTGGCTGGAGGGCGCGGGCCTAGAAAAGGCCAAGGATTTGCTGGCCTTTGAATCCGGGTCCGAGGTCTTTCCGCCCATCCTGGATCGGCTGCGCCCCATCGTGGATCGAATCTTGGAACGCACAGGCCTCCGCATCGTGCCCATTACCAAGCAGGACTTTGCCCACCAACTGGAACTCATTCACCGGGTTTATCAGGGAGCTTGGCGCGACAACTGGGGATTTCTGCCAACCACATTGGAAGAATTTCGTTTTGAGGCCGAGGCCATGAAGTTCCTGCTGGATTCCCGCATTGCTTTCTTGGCCCTTCGCGGCGAGGAACCCGTTGGGGTCCTCTTGGGCATGCCCGATGCCAATCAGGCCCTGCGTCCCATCCAGGCCAAACTCTTCCCCTTCGGTCTGTTTCGTTTGCCCTTCCTCTTGCGCAAGATCAATCGCTGCCGCACGGTCCTCCTGGGCGTTCTGCCCAAGTTCCGCCAACGTGGCATTGATGTGGCTCTGGTCTATCACATGGCCAAGGGATGTGTGGAGGCCGGCTACCAACACGCCGAGTTGTCCTGGGTTCTGGAGGACAACGTGGCCATGACCCGGCTTGCGGATGCTTACGGTGGCAAAGTGCGAACGCGCTACCGCATCTATCGGCGCAAGGATTGAAGCGTTCCCTTCCGAGGGGCAACCCGCACCAAAATCTGCTCGAGCACAAGACGAGCACGCATGAGGTCCTCGGCAATGGGTTCCCAATCAGCAGCGGCGGCCCTGAGTGGCTGCAAGGACTCGGTGTTTTTCTGCACTTCGACCCGCACCCGCAACTGCAGGCTGCGGTCGGCACGCTCGACAACTTGAACCGTGGCCTGCGAGCGACGCCCGCGGTCAGCAAAGGGCGAGAGCCGCTCATCCCAACCGGACCGCAGAGTTTTGCCGGGAAGATCCAGCTCGCCGGGAGGAAAACCGGCCCGCATGACGGCGAATTGGCTGGCGTGCAACAGGTCACGCACGGGCGGGGAAGTGCGCAGGTCGTGCTCGAACCACTGGGGGTCCGGCAGGCTGGAGCCGAGAGCACAACTGCCCAGGACCAGAAGAGGCCAAACACGCGAAAATCGCATCGTCGCAGTTTAGCGGCGGTCGCGTTTCCGGTCGCGCAAAACGAGGCGCAAGGGAACGCGCGGAAAGCCCAATTTGCGGCGCAATTCTTTGGTTACGGCACGCAGGACCTCCTTGGTGAAGAGCCGCGACCGATTCACAAACAAGAGCAAAGTGGGGGGGTGGGTGCGCACTTGCGTTCCGTACAAGATTTGCGGCTTTTCGCCACGGCCGCGGAAACTCAACTTTTCCATGGTTCGATGCAGAATGCGATTCAATTCCCCCGTGCCAAGACGTTTTCCGGCCTCTTCGTGCAGGCTAAAGGCAGCATCCACAACCCGACCCACGCCCTGACCGGTCAAACATGAAATCATGCGCACCGGACTGCCAGATAGGTGCGGGAATCGCCGGTCCAAGGAAGCCGCGAAACGCTCCCGATCCTCGTCATCTGCCAAATCCACCTTGTTGCCAATCACGACCACCGGTTTGTGACGATCCAGAATCGTGCGGGCAAGTTCCTGATCCAAACGGGCTGCGGAATCTGTGAGATCCAAGAAAAGCAGGGCGACATCCGCCCGCCGCACGGCCTGATCACTCCGGGTCAGGGAAAAAAATTCAACGGCATTCGCAAGTTTGCTCCGCCGATGCACTCCGGCAGTATCCACCAAGCACAGGGGTCTCCCCTTCCATTCAAAATCCACTTCGACCGCATCCCGCGTGGTTCCCGGAATGTCACTCACAATGACCCGTTGTTCTCCAACCAGACGATTTATGAAGGAAGACTTGCCGGTGTTGCGGCGGCCCAAGACGGCAACCCGCAGGGCCCCACCAGGGGCCGGGGAGACCGTCGCCGCGGCCGGCAACATTTCTTCCAAACGATCGTACAAATCCGCTAGACCGCGGCCCTCCAGGGCGGAAAGGGGCATGGCAGATCCGAGGCCAAAGGAACTGAATTCCCCCAAGTTTGCCTCCGCATCCGCGCCCTCGCATTTGTTGGCAGCCAACAAAATCGTATGCCCCGTGCGACGCAAGATGGTGGCCACTTTTTGATCCAGGGGGGTCAAACCCTCACGAGCGTCGACCAAAAAAATCAGGACTTCGGCCGCGTGCACACCTGTCAAGACCTGAAACTCCACGGCCTCGGCAAGATCCGCCCGGTCCACAATGCCCAGTCCACCCGTGTCCATGACATCAAATTCCAACTCTGGATCTTCCATGTGCACCGGTCGTACGAGACGATCGCGGGTCACGCCCGCAGTCTCTTCCACAATGGCAACTCGAGCGCCCAGAAATCGATTGAAGAGAGAAGATTTGCCGACGTTGGGGCGACCTACAATGGCGACCAAGGGACGTGCCATCAAAGAACTCCCAGGAGAGGATGGATTTGAGGCCGCACGCGAAGGTCGAGATCCGTTTGCCGATGCCGCAAGAGGGCCGCCAAGAGAAAATCCTCAGGCGGAGCAGCCACTCCCGGAATCGGCGTCGCTGGCTGCAGAAACACGGACATCCCTGGAGCCAGCGAGGCCAAGTCCCGAAGGGCCTCATCCAATTCCAGGTCGCCCGTTTGCGCGTCCACCACCACCTTGACCCAAGAATCCACGCCCGCATCCCGGCAAAGGGCCACGCAATCCGCCGGCGCAGAAAGGGCATGGCCCTGATCCAAGGCCGAGGGCAATTTCCAATCCAGAGAGACGGCCGCCAAATAAGGAATCAAGGTGGCCAATCGTTGGGGCCAAATACCCGCGGTTTCCAGAAGCACGGGACCGTCCCATTGCGGCAACCAGGAAGCCAAAAATTCGTGTTGGACAAGGGGTTCTCCGCCGGTGAGGGCCAGGGTCCAAGTGGCCGCATCCAAAGAGTATTCCTGGGCCAAGTCCTGCAAGGCAGAAGAGAGTTCCGTTTCGGAAACCGGATTGGAGCGGGTTTCGGTGGAACCCCGGTGGTGCAAATGCCATGTCGCTTGAGCATGCCAGGTGTCGGGGCTATCGCACCAACGACATCGCAAGGGACAACCCGCCAACCGCAAAAACAACTGCCCACGGCCCGACAATTCTCCCTCCCCTTGAATGGAAAGAAAGATTTCGTGAAGTCGGACGGAAGAGGCCAACCGAAGGCTACTCGCCTGCGGTGTCTTCACCCTCGGTCGCAACGGCAACTTCACCACCATCTGGGGCCACGGCAACGCCCTCCTCGGTCCCTTCTTCGCTAGCAGCCTTCTTCTTCTTGGCTACTTTGACATGAGTGCGAACCTTGGGAAGACCAAAAACACTGTCGCCTTCTTCTCGACGATCTTCAAACTCCAACTTCTCCAGCCTTTCACGGCGAGTGAAGACAGAGCGAATGGATTGCAGACCGCCGCCCAAATTGAGGGACTTGTGGATGGACATGGTGCGGGGATTCTACTGGATCCGCGACGGTATGGGGGCCGTGAAAGCGGAAGCAAAGGGCTTCCGTCCACTCCCCTCGGGATATTGCATCGCTTGGAGTTTGCCCCGCAGGCGGGCCAAGTCCATGTCCATGGCTGAGACCGCCGAACCCACATAAATCTCGATGAAAGACTCTTCGCCGTGGGAAACTTGCAAAGGGAGAACCTGGGGTAGCCCCTCGGCAACCAAAAAACGGCCCACCGCCCGAGCCAACTCCAAGTTTCGGGGATTCTGCTTGTAGGTAATGACCTGGATCCCAAACTCCGGTTGGGTCGTCACCCCTGCCCCCGCTACCCCAGTGTTGCGGGCCGCCGGTGGTGTGGAGGGGGTAGCAGGGGGTGAGGTCGGAGAAGAAATGTCCAATTTGGGAGTTGAGGCAGCAGCAAGGCCATCCCCACCACCAAAGAGACCAAAGGCCAGAGCGGCCACGGGAACGACCAGCACCGCCCCAACGAGGGCCAGCCAGCGAGTGCGCACCCCGTGGGTAGGCAGCGAGGGAGAAGTCGGGGAATAAGAAGCGGTGGACCCCGGCCGCGAAGGCGGGATATCTCGGCCACTGTCCTGCTGTTGACGCAGGAGTTCCAGGAGTTCGCCTTTTCGGGACTTCATCGACAAGGTCGAGTCTAGCGAACCACCCACCCCAGAAGCAAATCCCCAAACCCACCTTGCTCGACGCGTCGGAACGGTCAGAATACCCCCGTGATCCCCATCCCTGGAAACGCCCGCTGGCTGGCTGGAATGGAATTCCAGGCGGAGGTCTGGCAGGACCTGGGCCTGGATGTTCTGCCCCAACCCCAGAAGGCCGCCGCTTCCCCCACTCAAACTGACCCTGCCACAGCTTCATCCGCCCAAGTTTCCCAAACCTCTGCCCCGGATCTTGCCGAGGTAGCCGCCCGCATTGCTGGCTGCCAAGCCTGCCCCTTGGCCAAGACCCGGAAATGCACCGTGCCGGGGAGTGGCCCCTCATCCGTCACCCTCATGTTGGTTGGAGAAGCTCCGGGTGCGGACGAGGATCAACAAGGACTACCCTTCGTTGGCCGTGCCGGCCAACTGCTCACGAAAATCCTGAAGAACGGCATGGGCTTGGATCGCGAAGAGGTTTTCATTGCCAACATCCTGAAGTGCCGTCCGCCGCAGAACCGCAACCCTACGGCGGCAGAAATCGCGGCCTGCCACCCCTTTCTTGAGGAACAGATCAAGCTCCTGCAACCCCGCTTGCTAATCGCACTGGGGCGCTTTGCCGCCCAGCAACTTTTGGCCACCGATGCCCCGCTCTCGCAACTGCGCGGACGCATCCACCCGCGCACGGACGGTCCCGACGTCCTCGTGACCTACCACCCGGCCTACCTCCTCCGGGAACCTCGGGCCAAGGCCGCGTGTTGGGAAGACATCCAACTGGGTCTGCACCACTTGGGCATGACCCCTCCCCCCCGCCGATCATGAGAGCCCTCGGATTTCACGAAGAGCAGGGCAAGATCCAATGGGCACTCGTGGACCAACCAGATTCAGGCCCTCCCGATGTCTTGGCGGCGGGTTCGGCCTCCCTGTCTGAACTCCCTTCTCTCCACCGACGTTTGGCCGCCGGCCGCCGTCTTCCCTGGGGACTCGCTTGGAGTCGTGGCGAAACTCGCCCCCGAGATCTCCCGGATGGGTGGCCTCGGCTACGTCCCAAAACTCTGGCCTTGGTGCATCCCGCCGTCGCCGCCGGTATTTGGGAATGGGAACGCGGCCGCATGAATGCGTCGGATCTCTTCCTTTGGTTGCGGCAAAACGAAATGCATTGGTCGGCGGGTGCACCGGGTGTCGGACCGGCCGGTCGTTTGTCTCGCCAAGGGCCCCTGCAAGAAATTTGGGGCCGCCTCCAACAGCGCCTTCGTGGCCGCGAGGCCACCGTTGTGCTGGCGGTGGACGAACAAGCACCGGGCCGAGAACTGCTCGCCGAATTGGTGCAATCCTCGGGGTTGACCTGGCGCCACTTGCAACCCCATCCCGAGGATCGCGGCGCCGACCGGGCTGCCCTTGGTGCTGCCCTGGCCGCCATGGAACCCGAGCGCCCGGGCGTTTTGCCTCCTCAATTGCGTCGGGGCAATGCCCCAGCGGTTACCGGACTCCTCATCCTCGGCCTCCTGGGCCTGGTCGGCGGTGGCGCCCGCTTGCGAGGGGCCGACATGGCCGCCGCCCTCCCCCCGAAGGACGCTGGCTTGGTGCGCCAGGCCGCGGCCCTTCCATTGGCCATGGATCGTGTTTTGGATCGCCGCTCCGCCTTTCTGAATGCCTTGGAGCATTCCTTGCAGCATGCCCCAGCCTCGGCCCTGCAAGAGTTGGAACTCGTAACCGGACCGAGTAGCAGGGAGGTGTTGGCTCGCCTTACCTTGGCCCCTAGTGTCCTTTTGGCGGCTCAAGATTGGCCCGAATTGTCGCCCCCGGCCACCGAGACAGGCCGCACTTGGACCGCCCACTTTCGCGGCAGGCCATGAAATTCCTCGCCCCTCTAGTGTTGCTTGGATTGGCCGTGGCCCTGACCCGGGGCTGGTGGGAATGGCGCAACCACAGCCCACGTCCGGCGTCGCTCCCGACCCTCTCTCCGGACGAGCAGTGGCAGGAGAGTGCTTGGCGAAAATCCACGCTTTCTGCGGCCCGGCTGCGAGCTTTGCCGGACTTGTTGACACATCAATGGCCGCAAACCCCGGTTTTCGGCTTGAGCTCCTTGCCCGACGAGGAATCTCACAGGGACCTCCGATTTCTATTGCAAGCTTGGGGCAAACCGAACGATCCGCAACTGCAAGTGGAAAGCATTCGCTTTTCGACGCAACATGGGGAGATTCTTTGCCAAGTACGGGCCCAAGGTCCAACGCCGACCGTGCTCGCTTTTTGCGCCGACTTGTTGGCCGCCAAACCGAACGGAAGGCCCATTCCGGATCCTCGCCATTTGCGCCTGCGCGCGCAGGACGGTGGTCTGCACCTCACGCTGGTCGCCGTATCATTAAAAACGTCACCCCCTTCGCCCGAACAGGCTCATGAAACTTGGAATCCTGCCTTGGGCTTCCGCCCTGACCGCTCTAGCGGCCGGTCTCCTGCCGTGGCTTTTTCCACCCTCGCCGCAACCCCTGTTGCCAAGAATGGCCGGGCCCAGTGAAGTGGATTATGCGACGGACATCCTGCGGCTCCTCTCCCCACTGCAGCGCCGGGTCCAAGATGCACTTCGCCGACCTGCCTTCACCAGCAAGTCCGGCCGCTGCTTCGTCGGCGCAGGGATCTTGGATGGTCCCGCTTCCACGAAACACCTCCCCCCTCTGCACCCTCCCGTGGACCTTCAGGCCTTCGGCCAAGAGGGTGGAATCCGTCTCTCCTGGGCTTCGGACCCCCGCGATCCAGTGGTGGGCATCCACTGGCGGATTTTGCGCTGGGTGGGCTCCAATCCGGTGCAAGAACTGCCCCCCGTAAGCACCCCCGAATTCCTGGATTCCATCTCTTGTGAGGGCCTCCTATACCGGTACCAGGTTCGCACGGTCCTCGAACGGGACATTTCCCTGCCCGGGGAGGTTGGCCAACGGCGTGCGCGGCGGGAATCTCCGGCCGCAAGCACCCAAATACGGGTGCCCAGGACCGCCGTTTGGCGCCTCCTGGGCCAAAACCACGACGGAAGGCTCGTTTTGGAACTCCTGCGGGAAGGATTGCCGGACAGCGGCCCTCTCGTGGCCGGACCAGGAGAGGCCCTCGGCTCAACGGGTTGGTTTCTGGATGGGTTGAGAGTGCGTGAAACCACTCACTTGGTCGGAACTAGACTTCCCCGCTTTGACGCTTCGGGCCGCCGGGTCATAATTCGCGGCCAGCCCGCGGACCGCATCCGGTCTGTCACCGAGCGTCGCTCCCTGGCAAATCTGCTTCTCCTTGACCCTTGTGGAACGGGGATGGAACTGGATCTCCTCCTGCCTCCAGGCAACCGAGGGGATTGAGCCCTCCAGCCCGCCTCGTTCGACCTCTACCCTGTTCGACCCCCCTACCCCTGCCCCCATGCGCTTGTTTCGGTTCCTTCTCCTTTCGCTGAGCATTCTTCCGTTGGCTTGTCAGTCAACGGAGGACGAGTGGTCCATGGACGAACTTGCTTTTTGGACTGGGCCCGATCAACCCAGCCAACCGCAACCCTTAACCCTCCCTCCGGTCGAACTGCCTTCTGCCCTGGATTCGCCTACGGTCGAGCCAGTCGTTACCCCCTTCGTTGAGCCCCCACCCACTCCGGTCGTGGCCCTTCCTACCCCCGTAGCAGGATCCGAGCAACAGGAACCAGGGGTCTCGGGTGCCCGCCAAGAAATCTTGGTTCGTGCCGAGAAGCGCCGCATTCTCGCCCAAACCTTCCTTTCTCAGGCCGATGATGCCTTCGCCCGCGGGGATCCCCGGGGCGCCGCCACCCTTTACGCCGACGCCCTGCAGCTGAACCCAGAGAGTCGTCAGGCCCGCGATGGCCTACGCCGTTGCGAGTCCGCTCTTGCCGGCACCCAATGGGATACAAGTTCGGCCGAAGACCGCCTCACCCAAGAACAACTGCGTTGGTACTCCCGACGCGTGCGCGTGGAGGGTCTGGTTCGGGACGGTGACCGGGCCATGTCCGGCGGCGACTTTGCCAAAGCCACTCAACTCTACCGCTCCGCCCAAATGGCCCTCTCAGCCAGTCCTGGCCTAGCAGGTGGCCAATTGGACCTCTTTGTCGTAGGCGCCAAGTTGAAGGATGCCTCCGGCGCTGCTACCGCCCTTGCCCAAGATCGCCGTGCCGCCAATCGCATGGCCGCCGAGGCTGAGGCCGCTGCTTCTGAAGTTGCCCGCGAAGAGTACGCCCGCAATCGAGTGCGCACTCTTTTCTCCGAGGCAGATACCGCCTTCAGCCAAGGCTTCTACGACAACTCCGTCACGGTTTTGGATGCTCTCCTGGATCTGGATCCTCGCAACGTGGATGCTCTCGCACTCCGAGAAGTAGCCAATGAGGCTTGGCACGGCAATCGCCAAAGGGAAAGCGATACCTCCTTCCGCGAGGAGTGGCGCCGCACTTTCGAGGAACTGCGCCACATTGCCATTCCTCCCCGATCCATCATCGAACATGATGTGGATTACTGGCGCGACACGGTGTTGACCCGGAAGCCCTTGGACCGAATGGCCGCCGACCGTTCGGTCGATCCGACCGAAGCGGCCATCCAAAGGGCCTTGGACGAGACTCGGATCGAACCCCGCTTCGACAACTCCATCGAGGAAATCGCCGACAATTTGGCCGCCTACACGCGTGTCAATTTTGTCGTTTCCCGCGCTGTCCGTGAGGACGTGGATGAGGACGTTAAATCCATCTCCATGGCCCTTTCGCGGCCCATGCCGGTGTCCCGAATCTTGCGCATTCTTGAGGACCTCACCCAAAACGAAATTCAGTTTGTCATTCGCAACGGCGTCGTCAGCGTGGTCTCTTCCGAAGAGGCCCTCGGCAACAACGTCCTCAACAAATACGAAGTGCGAGATATTGTGCGCTCGGTGCGTGACTTCGTCGGTGTGGACGTCAACCTCTCCCCCTCCGGTGGCCTGGAAGAGGTGGAAGAAGAAATGCCGGAGCGTGAGGCAACAGTGTTGACGGAGGACGATCTCCTGGGCGCCATCACCGAAAATATTTCGCCGGACATTTGGGATGACACCGCTTTCCTTTCCATTGAGAACGGCACACTCATTGTCAACGCCCCCTCGGAAGAACAGGAGCGCATCTCCTCTCTTCTGAATGACCTGCGCGAATCCGCAAATGTCATGGTCAACATCCATGTCATCTTTCTGTCCGTGGAAGACAGTTTCTTGCAGGATATTGGTGTGGACTTCCGGGGGTTGGGTGACGACTCCACGGCCGGCACTCCGGGCAAGGGTTCGAACACGGTGTTTGATGACTTTGGTTCCGACCCTGGATCTCCGGGCTCCCCTGCTACTTTGGGCACGGGCAACGATTCGGGTATCTTTTTCCGCGAGGCATCGGACAACCTGAACGTCATTGCCCGCACGGAGAACCTCTACGACTCCGGGCTCGGCAATAACGAAGGGCTCCTGGGAACGGGTGGCTTCAGCCTCCAATACACCTACTTGGATGACACCGAGGTGGAGTTGATTCTGCGCGCCGTCAAGAAATCGGAACGCAGTGAGATTCTCACCGAACCTTCATTGAATGCCTTCAATGGCCAACGGGCCACCTTGACCGTGGCCAACCAAGTTTCCTACGTCGGTGACTTCGACGTAGAAATCGCCCAAGCTGCCGCCATCGCCGATCCAATCGTTCGTGTTGCTCGAGACGGCGTTTACCTGGACATGCGTCCGGTCGTCTCCTCGGATCGCCGTTTCGTCTATGTGGAGGTCCGCCCCACGGTGGCCACTCTGCTTCGGCCCATCCCTTCCTTCCAAACCTCCTTGGGAACGGGATCGCCCGTCACCTTGCAACTTCCCGAATTGGAGTTGCAGAAAATTCGTACCCGCGTCATGGTCCCCGATGGCGGCACTCTCCTCCTCGGCGGCATGAAAATTGTCGAGCAACAAGATTTGGATAGCGGCATTCCAGTGCTCAACAGGATTCCGATTCTGTCCTTTTTCTTCTCGCGCAAAGGAGAGTACGAATCCTATCGCAAACTCCTCATCCTCTTGACGGCTAACATTGTCATGCCCGAGGAATTCGAACCGGCAATTCTCCCTGGAGATCGGCGTTAAGCCCATTCGAGCCGGCCCCTGGGCCGGTTGGTGGCTTCATGAAGATCCTCTTCCTTTGTTTGGCATTGGCCTCCCCTCCCCAGCAGGAGGGTGGCAGCGTCATGGTACAACGAGAAGCGGAATTCGCCCGGGCGTTGACGGTCGAGTTCGGCTTTGACGCCCTCGCTGAGACGGTTCTAGACAATGCCCTAAAGACGGCCCGCGGCGAAGATCAGGCCATTCTCATGCTGGCCCGTTGCGACTTACGCAAGGCTGCAGCCGCCCGCGCCCAACCCGAAGATCGTCTTCAGGCACTCACCGAGGCGGCCCAGGCCTATGCCGAATTCTTGGAGGCCAATACCAGCACTCGCTTGGGCACGGATGCCCAAGTCGCCTTCGGAGAACTAGCCTTTAATATCGGGTCTACCTTGGAGTCCGAATTGGACTCCGTCAGTCCGGAACGAAGGGCGGAAATCATCCAACAGATGGATCCCCTCTTCAGCAGTGCCAAGGACGGCATAGATGCGGTCATTGTTCTCTGGGAGGGCCTGGAAGAAGGAGACGAACGAGATTCCCTTCGTTACTCCGCCTACTTTCCCGCAAGTTTTTACAAAGCAATCATCTATTACTACTGGGGATATTTGCACCCCGCCACTTCCACCGACCGGAAAATCCGGGTAGAAAAATCCATTGAATTATTGGAAAATTTTGCATTCTTGGTGGGTGAGAATACTCCCGTAGGTTTGCGCGCATACCGTCATGTCGGCGAAGCTCACGGTCTCTTGGCCAAGACTTACCGCGACCGTGGGGATGAGGACGAAGCCGACTCTTCCTTCGAGGACGCGGAACTCTACCTGGAACACGTGACCGAAAATGGAATCATGGATGCCACGGACATGACGCAGGCGGAATTGGATTTGCGTCGCGAAGTCATGCAAGAGGCCTACTTTGGACTCTTGCACATGTATCGCAGCTGGGGCAAGCTGGAAAAATCTTTCCAAATTGCCGAGGGCTTTCTGACTTGGGTGGAAGAAGAATCCGTCGTCCTCGCCAGTTCTGGATACCGCCTGCTGTTGGAAGTTGCCCAGAGCCGCATTGCCGCGGGTAATTACGATGCGGCCATTGCCCTGGCCGAGCAAGTTGCCCGCGAAAATGAGCGGAGTCGATTGCGATTGGAGGCCGATGCCGTCATGGGCAAGGCCATCGCTGCCGCTCCGTCCGATTTCCCCATTGACCTGAAGGTGCTCTACTCGGCGGCCGAAGGAGCCTACTTCCGCAAAGAATTTTCGGCCGCCCAAAGTGGCTTCTTGCTTTTATTGGCGCGCTTGGAAAACTCCCGTCAAGCGGACGAATTCGGAGCCCGTTCCTACTACTACCTAGGCCGAGCCTACACCCAATTGGATCGCCGTCTGGAGGCCTCCATTGCCCACCAAGTGGGTTATCAGGGCTTTCCCGACGACGAGTTATTTGCCGCCAAGAATGCCAATTCTTGGATGAAGTTGGCCGAACAATTTCGTTCCGCAGCTGCCGGAGATGAGGCCCTGGACGCCTATTGGAAGGAGGCCGTCGTTGCTGTCACGGACGCCGGCGCGGGCGGCGCCCCGGATCAAGCCCAGTGGAATGCCGCCAGTTCGGACTATCAGTTGGCCAAGGATGCTTGCCGCCCGGCCCGCGGCCAAGAATCTGGGAGTTCCGAGGCCCGCGAGGCCCTGCGCCTCTTGGATCGCGCCATCGCCAGTTACCGTGCCTTGGAAAAGAGCAGTTCCTATTTTGAACGAGCCCAAGTGCAAATTGGCATGTGCGAATACCGCAAAATGGCCTGGGCTGTAGAAGCCGGGGATCGGGCCTTTGAGGTCTTTGATGATTACTTGGAGGTTTGGGTTGCCAACCCCGAAAACCGTCCGCAAACATCCCGGGGTCGCAAGTACCGCTTGGACGCCACCGCCCAAGCAGATTTCTACCGAGGTCAGGTGTTGGTTCGCCAAGCCGAACAGAATCAAGCCGGTGCTTGGGAGAACGTCGTCAAAATCTATGCCGGCTACCCCGAACGCCACCCGGATCAACGCGACTACATCGCAGCTGCGTATGTCTCCATGATTCGCGGCCACATCGCACTCGGGCAGATCGCGCCCTCGACCGAGACCTTCCAAACGCTCTCCGCTGCGGATCTGAGTCCGGCGCGGGGGGCCCAGGGGGCCCATTCTCGTTACGCCCACTTGTCGGCTGCCGGGAAGGCCGCGGCCGGGGAGGCGGGA
>CAYXFZ010000071.1:0-13450 GCA_964464385.1 uncultured Planctomycetales bacterium | reverse complement strand
TCGCCGTGCATCCTCGGCCCGCGGCCCTTGCCTGGCAGGAAATTGCGCAAGTTGGACCCAACTGGTTGGCCGGCCTCCCGGCCCCAGCGCAGCGCGACCGATCTGTCGAGGGGCGTGCCCTCCGCGTGGGCGGGCGGGAATATCCCACCGGGTGGGGGATGCGGGCCCCAAGTTCCTTGCGCCTCCAGGTGGAGAGTGGGGGTGTCCTGAGTTTTTGGGTGGGGGTGGACGACGAGGTTCGGGATGCCCGGAGGCACGCGACCCTTCGTTTCGTGGTGAGTTGGGAGGGGAAGGAACTGGCCCGCAGTGGGCGCCTGCACATTGGGGAAGCAGCAAGGGGGATGGAGATCGCCATTCCGGGAGCAGGCGAGATCATTGTGCGGCTCGAGGCCCTGGAAGACCCTCCCTTCGCGGCCCACGGCGACCTCCTCTTGCCCCAGTACACCCCCAAGAAAACACAAAAGACTACCCCCTAGAAACTGGCCAAGGTGGGTGGGTCAACATGGACGCAAAGTCCCGCTTTCAAAAGGACTTGGGCCTGTCATGGCACCCTGCCCTAGGTCGGGGCTTATTTGGTGCGTAACTTCCACATAACAAAGGCTTTGCAATAAAACTGACCCACCCACCTTGGCCAGGTTCTCGGGCGGATGTTTTTAGGCATCGTTGTCCTTGGCCTTGCCCTTGGTCGGGGTCTTGTTTTTCGCTTTCCCTTTGGCCTTTGCGCTCGGGGCAACGGCCTCCTGTTCCTGCGGCATAAGAACTTGACCCTCCTCCCCGCTCACGCGGCGCAAGCGCGGATCAAAGAAAGCAATGCGATCCTTGCCGGTCTGCTTGGCGTGCTTGAGGGCCTCTTCTGCCTGGGTGAACAATTCCCGTGGGCTGCGCAGATCCCCGCCGCCTGCATAGGTCGAAATGCCCATGGAGATTCGCAAGTGCAGAATCGCGTCCTCGCTGGTCACCGGCCGCCTCCGCGCCGCATCTTGAATCCGTTTTGCCACCACCATGCAGTCCGCCAGCCCAGTATCCGGCAGTAGGACTTCAAATTCATCTCCACCGAAACGACCCACAATGTCGGCAGTTCGGCAAGTTCGCATGAGCAACTCGGCAAAACTGCGCAGGGCCAGGTCGGCAAATTCGTAGCCATGCCGATCATTGATGGACTTGAAATCGTCCAGGTCCAAAAGTAGGAAACTGACCGGCGAGCGGTGGCGCACCGTCCGCTCAAACTCTTCTTGGAAGCGAGTGCGGAAGTGACGGTCATTGAACAGCCCCGTCTTGTGATCCACCACCAATTGGTCCTCGAGCGCCCTCGCTCTGGCTTCATTTTCGGCCAACAATCCTTGCAAGCGCATGAGGTTCTGCAAGCGCGAATCCGCTTCCTGCTCATCCACCGGCGAGGGGATCCAATCGGCCAGGGCACCACGGCCACGAAGGAGCGGCCCTGCGGATCCGGTCGGGGCCTCATTCCAGGGACCGACCAGCCAGGGAACGGACACCCGGGGAGACAAATGCTCCAGGAGTTGCACCCACTCCAAATTTTCTGGGCGCAGGGTCAGGGGGGCCACTAGGGCAGCATCCGGAGCCCGTTCTTTCAGAAGATCCAAACTGGATTCCAAATCCCGCGAAGTGTGCACTTCCCACCCGCGATCCTGAAAAGCGGATCGAACATCGCCCAAACGTTCGCCGCGATGGTTCAAAATGGCCAGAGTGCGGGGCCGCGAGGGGTGGGGGGCCGGGGTCGGGTTCACCGTTGTTTGAATCCTATCCCCTAGGGGAATAAGGATATTGGAAATTACCGTTATCCGGGGAGGCCCCGCTCCTTCCCCAGTTTGACCGGAAACCGGATTCGAGTACACTACGCGGCCTTTTCTCCGGCCCTGCGGCCGGATTCCGCAAAAATACGCGCCAAACCGTGTCAGATCTGTCCGTCCAGGAATTCGTTGACGTCGGAACCCACCTCGGGTGCCGCACTGGTCGCTGGAACCCCAAGATGTCTCCCTACATCTATGGGATCCGCAATCAAATCCACATCATTGACCTGAAGTTGACTGTCCGCGGGATTCTGCGGGCGCGGCACTTCCTGCGCGAAGTGATTGCTGGGGGACAAGACGTCCTCTTCGTGGGCACCAAGCGCCAAATTCAGGCCGAAATTCGGAAGGTCCACGAAGAGACCAAAATGCCTTATGTGGACGATCGCTGGATCGGCGGCATGTTGACCAACTACGAGGTCATTGGCAGTCGCCTGGCCTACCTGGAAGATTTAGAAAAAAAGGAAGCCGAGGGCTACCTTGACCAAATCACCAGCAAGGAGGCGGCCCGTTTCATGCGCGAGAAGCGCAAGGTTTACCGCAACTTGCACGGCATTCGCGACATGTTCCGTCTGCCCGGTGCCATGGTGGTGGTGGATCCCAGAACCGAAGTGCACGCCGTTCGTGAGGCTCGCCGCATGGGCATTCCGGTCATTGGCATCGTGGATACCGATGGCGATCCCGATGTTTGCGATGTGGTTATCCCGGCCAACGACGATGCGATTCGTTCCGTTTCTCTCATCCTTGAGAAATTGATCAAGGCCGTGAAGCAAGGATTGGATCTCCGCGCCGAGCGTGGCATCCCTCAGGCGACTCGCGAAACTGTGGACGTTGCTACCGGGGTGATTCCCGTGCCGAAACCGCGTGTTGGTCGCCCTCGTCCCGATCCGGCTGCTCTTCGCCGCAGTGTCGAAATCACGGCCTTGGGTGACGAGAATGTCGGCGAGAAAACGCAACCGGCTGCAACGGAGGCGACCATCGCACCGACCGTGCCCGTGTCCACCGAAGAACCCCCTGTCCCTGAACCCGCGGCCCCTGCCGAAGTTCCGACCGCTGAGCCCGAGTCTGCGCCGGCCGAAGAACCGGCTGTCGAGACCCCTCCGACCGACGAAGCTGAAAAGCCCGCCGACGAATCGGAAGATTCCTGACCCCATCCCCGTTTCTCTGATGACTACGATCACCGCCAAAGAGGTGGCCGCGCTCCGTGAACAATCCGGCGCCGGCATGATGGATTGCAAGAAGGCCCTGGTGGAAGCCGAGGGCAATAACGACAAGGCCATGGAACTCTTGCGGGCCAAGGGCCTGAAATCCGCCGACAAAAAATCCGGCCGGAACACGGCCGAGGGCCGTGTCCATAGCTACATCCACCACAACTGCCGGGTCGGCGTGTTGTTGGAAATCGCCTGCGAAACAGACTTTGTGGCCCGGGGCGAGGCCTTTACCCAGTTGTTGGATGACATCTGCATGCACATCGCGGCCCACCAGCCGGCACCCATTGCCGTGGACGTGGACGCCATGGACTCTGCTCTCGTTGAGGAAGAGCGCCGTCAGCTCCTGATGGCTGACGACATACAGAACAAACCCGAGGAAATTCGCGACAAGATCGTTGCCGGTCGCCTCGAAAAGTTCATTGCCGAACGTGCCTTGCTCAGCCAGGAGTTCGTCAAGGATCCTGAGCTCACGGTTGAGGGGCTTCTCAAGCAGGCCATCGGCAAACTGGGCGAAAATATGCGGGTCGTCCGTTTCGCCCGCTTCGAGTTGGGCGCCTAGGCCCTCGGCGCCGCTACTCTGTGGCCATGGCCGCTTCCTACCGTCGGCTCCTCCTCAAAATCAGCGGTGAGGGCTTTGCCCGCCGCGGCGAAACCGGTCTGGATGTAGAGCGTGTCCGGGATCTCGCCGACCAGCTGCAAAAGTTAGTGGCTGATGGGGTCCAAGTCGCTTGCGTGATTGGTGGCGGCAATATCCTGCGCGGCACTCAATCCGAGGATTTGGGCATTGCCCGTGCCACGGCTGACTACATGGGCATGTTGGCCACGGTCATCAATGGCCTGGCCCTTTGTGATGCCTTGGAGGCGCACGGTGTCCCCACTCGGGTGCTGTCTGCCCTCGAGGTGCACAAAGTTTGCGAACCCTTCATTCGCCGCCGCGCCCTGCGTCACCTGGAAAAGGGTCGCGTTGTGGTTTTGGTCGGTGGCCTCGGCAGTCCTTACTTCACGACCGATACCGCCGCTGCCCAGCGTGCTGTCGAACTGGACTGCGATGTTCTCTTAAAGGCCACTATGGTGGATGGCGTCTTTGAGGCCGACCCCAACGAACATCCCGAGGCCAAACTTTTGCCCGAGCTGACCTTCGCCGAGGTATTGGACCGTCGCCTCCGCGTCATGGACCAAACTGCCTTCGCCATGTGTCAGGAAAACGAAATGCCCTTGGTGGTCTTCAACATGGACTGCCCCTCGGGTGTGGTCCGTGCCGCAGAGGGCGAAAATGTGGGCACTGTCATTCGCAAATAACATGAGCGCTTCGACCCAAGAATATCTTTCTTCCGCCGGCGAGCGTATGGACAAATCGGTCGAGCATTTCGAAGCGGAATCCCGCGGCATTCGCACGGGTCGGGCCACAACCGGCCTGGTGGACAACGTGCGTGTGGATTACTACGGCAGCAAGACGCCGTTGAACCAACTTGCTTCCGTGACCGTGCCGGATCCACGCTCGATTGTGATCAAGCCCTTTGATGCCAATTCCCTCAAGGATGTCGAAAAGGCGATTCTTGCTGCCGATCTGGGCATGAATCCTTCCATCGAGGGAAAAATGCTGCGCATCAGCATTCCACCCCTCTCTGAAGATCAACGAAAGAAATTGGCCGGCCGGGTCAAGTCCATGGCCGAAGAGACCAAGGTCAGTATGCGGAATGTGCGCCGGGACACGCTCAAGGAAATTGAAAAGGCTTCGCGCGAAAAGACCGGCGATGTCGTGGTTACGGAGGACGACCTCGCAGCTGCCAAGATCTCCGTGCAGGATCTCCTCAAATCCCACGAAGGCAAAGTGGACGATCTCCTGGCCGCCAAGTCCAAGGAGATCATGGAAGTTTGAGCTGGTCTGGGGTATCATCCCCGGCCCAAACGGGGGCATAACTCAATTGGTAGAGTAGCTGGCTTTTAACCAGCGAGTTCAAGGTTCAAGTCCTTGTGCCCTCACCAGCCACCGCCCGGCCTCGTGCCGGGCTTTTTTAATTCTTCCTCAATTCGGTGGCGTATTTTGGCGGCGGAGGGCCAGTCCTTGGGGGCAAGGCGTTCCTCTTCTGGCGACTCGGCGACCAAGCGATGGACAACAATTTCTGGCGGCAAGATTTGGAGGGCTTCCGCCACCGCCTGGATATAGGTTTCTGGGCTGAGGATTTCCACTTCGCCCTGCATCCAGGCGTGCGCCAACTTCGTGCGGCGCAAAATCATGAGTTGATGAAACTTGACACCATGGGCGCCTGCTTTCGTGATGGCGCGGACTTGGTGCATCAAGGTATCGGCGGCATCCCCTGGCAAACCCGCCATGCAATGCACAATGATTTTCAAACCATGGCGATGGGCGCGCTCACAAGCGGTAAAGAAGTTGGCCAAATTGTCGTGACGACCGATGCTGGCCTGGACTGCGTTGTCGGTTGTTTCCAAACCCAACTCCACCCAGACTTCGTCAAAATCGGCGGTCGCTTGGCCCAACAACTCCGCCGCTTCCTCCGAAAAGCAGTCGGGGCGGGTGCCCACCGCCAAGATCGGGGCGGTGTCTCGATGCGGTCGCAAAAAATCCAGGGCACGGGAAAGCGGCTGGAGGTCGGGCCAAGTGTTGGAGTAGGACTGCAAGTAGGCAATGGCACAAGGACCCTCGGCTTGCGATCGGCGGACGCGTTTTAGTTCCACTTCCCACTGCGCTGCTAAGTCCAGGCCGGCCTTGGATGCCCCCGTCCCTGAGCCCTCCAAATCGCAATACGCACAGCCGCCATAACCCGAAGTGCCGTCCCGATTGGGGCAACTCAGCCCCAAGTCCAGCATCACCCGCCGCAAGCGCCGCCCATACCGCGCCTTCAAAGCGCGGCCCAAAGTCAGGATGGGTGGCCCTGCCGTTACCATTCCCAGGATTCTAGGCATGAGCGAGATCCGTCCCGTCCCCGTTGTCGTTGGCACCTCTGGTCATATTGATCATGGGAAGAGTGCCCTGATTGAGGCCTTGACCGGCAACCATCCCGACCGCTGGGAGGAAGAGCAACGTCGTGGCATCACGATTGACTTGGGCTATGCCCAAATGTCCTGGCCAGATGGTCTGGAAGTCGGCTTCGTGGATGTGCCGGGCCACGAGCGCTTGGTGCGCAAAATGGTGGCCGGAGCCGCGGGCATGGGCGCGGCTTTGTTGGTGGTGGCCTGTGACGATGGCGTTATGCCGCAAACCCGCGAGCACTTTGAGATTTTGCGGCTCCTCGGGATTGATCGCGGATTGGTGGTGTTGTCCAAGGTGGACTTGGCCGACGAGGACACCCGTCTCCTGGTGCAAGAAGATGTCGCCTCTTTGGTGGTCGGCACGCCCTGGGAAAATGCCCCGGTGCTGGAGTTCAGCGCCCATTCGGGCGAAGGGCTGGAAGACTTGCGCGTTGCCTTGCGCACGCTGGTGGAATCCATTCCCGTACCTGGCGATGGCCCCGAGGCCTTTCGCCTGCCGGTGCAACGCTCCTTTGCTTTGCATGGTGCGGGCACGGTTGCCACGGGCGTTTGTTCGGCTGGGATCTTGGCCGCTGGCGCAGATGTGGAAATTCAACCCGGTGGCGGTCACAGTCGGGTGCGGCGCGTGCAGGTGCATGGCCATGCCGCCGAAGAGGCCCGCCCGGGTTTGCGCACCGCTTTGAATCTGCCCGGATTGGAAGTGGCCGATTGCCCGCGCGGTGCGGTCCTGGCCACGCCCGGCAGTTTGCAGGCCGACACCATCCTGCGCGTGACCTTGGAGCCTCTGCCCGGCGCCCCGCCCCTGGAACATGGCCAGGAAGTGCAGGTGTTGCTGGGCACCGCTGCGGAGCAAGCTGTTTTGGGTCTTCCCCAAGATGCCGAAACTCCGCAGATTGCCGAGTTGCGTTTGACCACGCCCTTGGCGGCCGCGCCCGGTGATTTGCTGATCCTGCGCCGCCCCTCGCCGGCCTGCAACTTGGCCTCCGGTCGGATGCTTGCCTTTGGCAAGCATCGCTTGCGCAAACGGGATCAAAAGGAGCGCGATCGTTTGCGGCAATTGGCCGCCGCCTTGCAAGATCCTGCAGGATTGCCCTCTGCCGTCCTGGAGGTTTTGGGTGGCCGAGCTTCTGCCCTTGATGTGGCCGCCTTCTTGGGTTGGCGTTTGGATGCCACCACATCTGCCCTCCAAATCGCTGCCGAACAGGGCTCGGTGCGCGAGTCCGGCAACGCTTGGACTTCGGTCGGCAACTTGGGCGAACTCGGCCAGGCCGTGGCCGAGGCCGTGGCCGGGTGGCGCAAGCGCAATCCGCATCGCTTGCGCTTGCCGGTTTCGGCTCTACGGGATCGCTTGGGCAAGAAGAAGGCTCAACAGTTGGCCGAGTTGGACGATGCTGACTTGTCGGCAGCGGGTCTGCGTCGCCGCGGCGGCACCGAATGGGAAATCGCCGAGGCCGAAGCTCCCGAGGCGGATCTAGACCTAGCCGAAAAAATTCTTCAGGCCGTCGCCGCGGGGAAATTATCCCCGCCGACTTTGGAGGCGGCGGCCGAGGCCCATGGTGCCGATACCGAGGCCACCCGCCGCGCTGCCGAACTCCTGGCCGATCAAGATGAAGTGGTGCGTATTCCCGGCGGCATGACCTTTGCCCGCTCCGTAGTGGAGGAGTTGCGTTCCGCCGTTGTTGCCCAACTGGAAGGCGAGGGTATGAACATCCCCGCTCTGCGCGACCAATTTGAAACCACCCGCAAGTTCCTCATGCCACTCTTGGAATACCTGGATTCCATTGGTGTTACCGAACGCCGCGGCGGCAACCGGGTCCTTCGCCGCGCGGATGCGCCGTTGGCTTAGAACTTAGGCATAACGCCCCCATTGGTTTTCCGCGCTGCGCACTCGCTCCGGGGTGCTGATTTCGCACCACCAGCCGGGGTGGAGGAGGGCGCGGGTGGGGTGGCCGCTGGCAAGGGCGGGGAGGAGACCGTGGCGGATCCAACAAGAGGGAGTCGGCGCGCTGCGGAGGCCCTCCAGCCAGGAAGGGTGCGGGCGAGCGATGCCGGTGAAGACGGCGGCTTGGGGAGATGAGGCGCAATCGGCCTCGGCCCGTGGCAAGAGGCCGGTGATGCAACCGTTTTCGAATTGCAAACCGCCGAACTCGGCGATCGGGGAATCCGGATGCAGGACCACGGTGCCGGCAGGTGCGGCCAAAAGTTTGGCGTAGTCAAAATCCGTAAACAACTTGGCGTTGACCACGACGTCAGGGAGTTTGTCTTCCTCCGAGACTCGAAACAGCGTTCCTCCGGTACCGAGCAGGTCGGGTTCTTCCAAGAAGTGCAACTCCAATCCTGGCGGCGCCGCGGCCAGGGCATGCTCGCGCACTTGCTCCGCTTGCCAGTGCAAATTTACCCAAGCACGGGTCACGCCCGCTTGGTGCAAGCACGGCAAGATGTGTTGCAAGGGGGTGGTGTCGCCGACGGGTACGCAAGCCTTGGCGTATTGCTCGCGCAGTCCTTCCAAGCGCGTGGCCTTGCCGGCCGCAAAAACAAGAGCGGTGCTCATGCCAACCACTCCCGAATGCGGGCAAAGTCGCGCTCCCAACCCGAGGGTGCCTGCAAGGTCAAAGCCAGGGCATGGTCACGGGCGCGGATTTCGGCGCTTTGCCAAGCGCGGCGTCCTTCACCCAACAATCGGCCAAAGGTGCCGAGGGCCTTCAAGACTCGTTGCATGGCACCGAGGCAAAGGTACTCCTGCGTTTGCTCGGCAGAAAGTAGGCAACGCTTGCCCCAGGACAGGGCGGTGGCTTCCAAGAGTGACGGAACTCCTTTCGGAAAATCCACGTAAGCATCCGTGGCCAAAGAGGCCAAGTCGTAAAACAAAGGGCCGGGGCGGAGATCCTGATGATCCAGCAAGATGGGCTGGTTTTCTTCGTCCAGCAAAACATTGCGTGAGTGCAAGTCGCGGTGTTGGGTACCCTGCGGGCCCGCGGCGGCGGCTTGGGCCAAACGTTGGCAGAGGTCTTGGTCCTGAGCGAAAACGGATTGCTGGCGCAAATCTTGGCGCCAAAAACTTGCGAACATTTCCAACTCGCGGCGAAAGAGGGCGGAATCTAAGGCAAAGCGGGTTTGCGGGTGGCCCTCGGGCAAGGGAGCAAAGATCCAACGCTCGCAGGATTCCAGTAAGGATTGCCAAGCGCTCAGATGCGGGCGATCGGCGAGGTGCACATCGCCGCAGTCCTTCACCAAGTAACGCCAAGCGTGGCCGTTGTCTTGGATTTGAGTGGATTCTCCCAATGCCGGGACTTGCACCTCCAAACCGGTGAGCCAATCGGTCGAAGCTTGCGGCGGGGGAGCGTCCGACAAAACCAAGAGCCAACCCTCCCCAGCTCGGAAGTAACGCCGCGCACTGGCTTCGGGAGTGAGGGCGGGCAAGGATTCTGGATCCAAGGCCAACAAAGGATGCGTCGTGCCCATCACGGCAACAATCCCTCGGCTTGCCAGTGCTTTTGAAAATGCAAGGCGGCATTCACTTCCGCCCGCACAAGTTCCCCAGGAGCGTCCTTTCCCTTGCTGAAATCCCGCAACTCCAAAGCGCCGCGCCCGCTATAACCGATGCTTTGTAAACGAGTGAGCACCTCGCGCCAAGGAATGGTCCCTCGACCCGGCGCCAAGTGACTGTCTTCTTGGCCGTCGTTGTCATGGACGTGCAAGTGGGCCAAGCGCGGCAAGGCGGCCTCCAACTCCTCGACCACTCCACCCAAGACATGGGCGTGGCCCAAGTCCAAACAAATCCCGGCCTCGGCCGCGGAATCCACTTCGTCCAGGAGTTTCACCAACTCGGCGCAACGAGTGCCGGTGGAGATGATGTTTTCCAAGAGCAATTGCACGCCGCAGGCCCTAGCCACGGGCAACAACTCCGCCACCGCTTCACGCGCCCATTGGGGTTGATCGCCCTGCCAAGAATCGTGCGGCCAGCCGAGATGCAAGACGCCAGCATCCGCGCCCAGGGCTGCGGCCGCCCGGAGGCCCTCGGCGGCACCCTCGATGGCGTCTCGGCGGTCGCTTCTTGCGTCATCCAAAACCGACCATTTGTGGCCATGCTCCTTCAACGCGGGCACCGAGGGGTAAAACGGCAAATGCACGGTGCCGGCCTGAATCCCCGCATCTTCCAACTTGCGTCGAAAGACACCCAAGGCCCGCTCGTTTCGCCAGGGCACATGCGGTTCGGCCAGCCAGACTTCGGAACCGCAAAAACCACAGCCCTCAAACGCAGCGAGGGCATCCGCTTCCAAACCATGATGCACCCAAAGGTGGGTGGAGACGGTTAATTCCATCGTCCTTCTATACCGAACCCGAGTCAATGAATCGAATCAAAACTCCCCGCCGTTATCCTTGGTGCCAATGCTGGGTCTTTGCCTCCTTTCGCTTTCCGCGACCCCACTCCTGGTTCCTCAGGAAGAGGTCGTTCAGGATTTTCGCAAGTACTTTCGACGCACCAAAGAAACTTGGGAGCGGGTCGAGTACATCCAGGCCCTGCGCGGGATTGATGAAGCTGAGGTTGCAGAGGTACTCCTGCCCGTTTTGCGCGACAAGGATCCTCTGGTGGTCCAAGCCGCGCGGCAGGTCTTGGCGGATTTGCCCTCGGCAGAAGCGCGCGCACCTTTGCTCCTGCCCCTGACCAAGGGCAAGCCGAAGGAGGCCCTTCCGGCCTTGCTGCGGGCGGCGGGGGAAGGGCCCTGGCCCGAGGCCAAGGAAGCGGTGCGCGAACACCTCGAACACAAGAAATCGGATGCTCGACTCTGGGCCGCTTGGACGGCAGGCCGCCTGCAGGATTCCCTCGCCATTCCACTCCTCGGAGAGTTGGCCACTCGCGATAAGGAAGTGCCGGTGCGAGTGGCCGCCGTGGATTCCCTGCGCCTATTTGGAAATGGCCGTCGGGCCGAGATCGAACTCTTTGTGGTCACGGCCTTGGCTGATGAGGACATGTCCGTGGTGGCTACGGCCTGCCGCGCAGCGCAAGAGGTGCGGCTTGCTGGAACTGTGCCCGAACTCATTCGCTTGTTGGAAGAAGGTGGGCGCCTGATGCAAAACGCCTATCCCGCACTCCGAGCCATCACGGACATGGAGTATGACGATTCGGCCTCCCGTTGGCGCGGCTGGTGGGATCGTGCCGCCGCCACTTGGTCCATGCCCAGCGACGAAGATGTGGCCAAGCGAATGGCCTTGCGCGAGGCCGAGGATGTGGATTACCGCACCAAGAATGCCGAGACGACTTTCGCTGGTGTGCCGACGCCGAGCCGATCCTTGATCTTCGTGATTGACATTTCTGGCTCGATGGAAGAATTCGTGATCGATCGCGAGCATTTTCGCAAACTCGGTTTTACTCGCTTCGAAAAAATTGAAATCGTGCGCGAGGAAGTGCGCAAGGCGGTGCAGGTCCTCGGCCCCGAAGTGAAGTTCAACATTTTGGCATTTGCTTCGGAAATTTTTCCTTGGCGTAAAAAGTTAGCGCAATCCAATTCGCTCAATCGCCGCAGTGCTTTGGCCTTTTTGAATGACCTCGAGCCTCTGGGTGGGGCACGCTCGGCCGAGTTGGCCTCGGCGGGCCTGGGGGGAGCAGCAGCCCTCGAGGCGGGGCGCACCAACACCTTCGGCGCCCTTTGCGCGGCTCTGGGGGTCAAGCCGGAAGAGGCCGCGACGCCACGTGCCACCACGCCCTCGAAAGGAACGGAAGCTCTCGGTGCTGGCGTGGATACGATTTTCCTGCTGACCGACGGTATTCCTAGCACCGGGCAATTGACGGACACGGACGATATTTTGGATGCCGTCACCGAGTTGAACCGCTTCCGCGGCGTGGTGATCCATGCCATTGCCATCGGTGAGTTTCGGAAATCCTTCATGATCCGCCTGGCCCGCCAAAATGGTGGGGAATTCAGCGATTTGGGCAAGTAGAGGCGCCTCCTCTTGGCGATTTCGGCGGATGAGGTTACACTTGACGCTGGTCATCGTCGTTCCGACAATGCCCGCCATTCGGGGCGTGGCTCAGCCTGGTAGAGCGCTGCGTTCGGGACGCAGAGGCCGGAGGTTCAAATCCTCTCGCCCCGACCAGTGCTTTTAGGCTGATGCCGTCTACCCGGATCCCAGCCATTCTTGTCGAGCCCCTTTTTGGGTTCTCCCGATGTCTGAAGAAAAGAGACAGGATTCTCCCAAGTCTGCCGCGACACGTCGTCGTCGCCGGCGCCGCAAGCCTTCCTCAGCAGTGCAAACTGCTGAAGGGGACAGCGCTGTGTCCCAAGCTGCGAAAGCCTCCAAGTCGAGCCCCTCCCAGGGCAAAGCTGGCAGGGTTGCCCCATCCAAGAGCAAAGCTGCAAAGCCCGCTCCTGAGGCAAAGGAAATCGAGGTGCGCGGCATTTTGGAAATCAACAAGGACCACTCTGGTTTTCTGCGGGATCCGAAACGAAATCTCGAACCCAAGCCTGATGATCCCAAATTGCCAACTCAGTTGGTGCGGCGTTTTCACCTGAAGCGCGGGTGCGAAATCGTCGCCAAGGCGCGCACCGGAGGCGGGCCGCCGCAAGTCGGTTTTATCCAGTCCGTAGACGGCATGGAACTGCATGAGCACAAGCGACGCCCTGATTTTCGCAAGCTCACGGTCATTGATCCCGATTTCCACTACGAGATGGGCACTTATCCTCAGGAGGGGCAACTTTCCATGCGGATCATGGATTTGCTCGCCCCTTTGGGCCGCGGCCAACGCGCCCTTTTGGTAGCTCCGCCCCGGTCGGGAAAGACCATGCTGATGCAGCAGATGGCGCGTGCCATCGAATCCGAATTTCCCGAGGTGCGCCTTATCGTTCTTCTCATTGACGAGCGCCCCGAAGAGGCCACCTACTGGAAGCGCGAGGTGCAAAATGGCGAGGTCTTTGTTTCGACCTTGGACGACACTCCGGAAAACCACGTGCGCCTGGCAGAAATGGCCCAATACCGCTGCGAACGCTTGGTGGAGGCCGGCAAAGACGTGGTTTTGTTGCTGGATTCGATTACTCGCTTGGCGCGTGCGCATAACCATGTCATCGGGGGCAAAGGAAAAATCATGTCCGGCGGCATTGACTCTCGCACGATGGCCAAACCCAAAAACTTCTTCGGCGCTGCGCGAAACACGGAACGCGCCGGGTCCCTCACCATGGTGGGGACCACCTTGGTGGAAACGGGCTCCCGCATGGATCAAGTCATTTTCGAAGAGTTTAAGGGCACCGGCAATATGGAGATCGTCTTGGACCGCCGCCTGGCAGACCGCCGCATTTTTCCTGCCATTTCGGTGGAGCGCAGTGGGACGCGCAAAGAAGAAAAACTGCGGAGTCGGTCTGCCATGCAAAAGGTCAACATGCTGCGCGGCCGGCTTTCCCGCATGCGCCCGTTGGAGGCCATGGAACTCTTGGTGGGTCGTTTGGA
>CAYXFZ010000070.1:3818-13489 GCA_964464385.1 uncultured Planctomycetales bacterium | reverse complement strand
TGACCTATCAGGAGGACGTGATGAAAGTATCTGAGGTCCTAGCCGGATTTTCTGCCGCCGATGCCGATCAGTTGCGGCGCTCGATGAGTCGCAAGCGCGCCTTTCGCCGCTTCGAGTTTTGGCAAGAAAAGTTTTTGGCGGGGGCCAAGGCCAGTGGCATGGAGGATGCCTTGGCCGAGGAGTTGTGGCGCCAGATCGAATCCTTTTCCGGCTACTCCTTTTGCAAGGCGCATTCGGCCAGTTATGCCACGGTGTCCTTTCGCTCGGCTTGGTTGCGGGCGCATTTCCCGGCGGAGTTCATGGCCGCGGTGTTGCGCAATCATGGCGGGTTTTACTCCACCTTCGCCTATGTAGAAGAAGCGCGTCGCATGGGGCTGGCTCTGGACTTGCCCTGCGTGAACGAGGCCGAGGCGGGTTTCAGCGGCGGCGGCGGTCGGGTGCGGGCTGGGCTGGCCGAGATCGAGAGTTTCCCGGTGGCCTTTGCGCATCGTGTGCTAGCCGAACGGCGTCGTGGCGGGAGCTTCACCTCGCAAAAAGAGTTTTGCCTGCGCTTGCATCCCCAGCCCAAGGAACTGGAAACGTTGATTCGCGCCGGGAGCCTGGATGGGTTGGCCGATGGCTGGACGCGCCCCGAGCGCATGCGGGCGGCGGCACCGTGGAAGAAATATCGGTCTGCACATGCCCAAAAGGAAGCAGTCACCCTGTTTGGAACGGAGAGTTCCGTTTCCGACCGCTGCTGGCGACCACCGCCGCCCGCGCCGGAGTACGACCGCCGGACGCAACTCTTGCAGGAATGGGAAACGCTGGGTTTTTTGGTTAGCGCCCATCCCTTGAGTTTGTATGCCGAGGCCATTCGGGAGGCCGGGGTGGTTCCGGCCCGAGACTTGGATGCATACTTGGGCCGCCGCGTGCGTTTGGTCGGCTGGCAAGTGACGCAGAAGTCGGTGCGCACCAAGGACGGTCAAGCCATGATGTTTCTCTCCTTCGAGGACACCAGCGCCCTTTGGGAAGGTGTCCTTTGGCCCCGACAATGGAAGCGCCTCGCACCCTGGACCTTAACCCGTGGCCCTTACCTGGTCGAAGGTGTCCCCCGCGAAGAACACGGCGTCATCACTGTGGAAGTGAAAGAAATAACCCGAAACAGAATAACAGACAGAAACCACCCGGTTAAAGGAAACCACCGAACTAGGCTCTCCTCCCTTGGCTCCCTACCGCCGATAGAGAGCGCGGACGATGCTGAGTCGGGCGGCGCGCCAGGCGGGGAGGAAAGAGAACACTAGGGCGGCACTGAGGGTCAGGGCCAGCAAAAGCAGGATGGATTCGGGGCGGAATTCCACCGGCAGGGTGGCAAACTTGTACACCTCGGGATTGAAGAGCGGGGTGTCGGGGCCGAACGAAGACAACGTGGGTCGCCGAATCGAGGCAAGGAGGAGGCCGAGGGCGACGCCAAGGACGGAGCCTATCAGGGCGACGACGAGGCCGATGCCGACGAAGAAAAAGACAATTCGAGCGGGAGAGGCCCCCAGCGCACCCATTACGCCAATTTCACGGCGGCGCTCAGCCACGGTCAGGGTCAAAGTGGCGACGAGTTGGTAGGCGGCCACGAGAACGAGGAAGAGATAAATACCCTTGAGGATATTGCGTTGGTTTTCTACCGCCTTGAGAAAGTTGCCGCCGTTTTCGCGCCAAGTGGTCACGGTGGGAAACCCCGGACGGGTGAGGCCTGTGGCCAGGAGGGCGGCTTCCACTTGTGCGGCAAGGGCCTCGGCCGAAACGCCCGGCTTGCCGTGCAGGGCAATCTCGGACCAACCCGTGGCGTGGCCAAGAAGATTGGCGAGGTCATCCCGCAAAACCAGTGCGCGATCCAAGTCCTGATCGAAACGACCCGTGGTGAATTCCCCCAAGTGCCGAAAACTCCCGCGAACCGGGGCGGGAGATCCCAGGGAATCCGAGCGAAAGGACAAGACCTCCAACATTTCCCCGGATTGGAGGCCCAGCCGCTGTAAGAGTGCGGGCGGCAAAAGAACACCACCCCATTCCTGATCGGTGAGATCTTGATCCGGGTTGGCCGCCTCCAAACCACCAGGCTCCACGCCTACCAGCAGGAGACCGGACAGGTCCCGGGTCCGCGGATCGGCGACGGCGCGGCTGCCGCGGGCTCCCACCAGGCCATACCAAGTGAGGCGGGGTTCGACGATGCCCAGATCGGGGACGCCGGCCAGGGCATCCAAGTATTCCTGCAGGGATCCGCCACCACCCAAGCGCTCCGGCAGGGGGCGCAGGGTGGCATCGCCGCCGAAGGAACGCAGGGTGGTCTCGACCTGGGTGAGATAGCCATCCACCACCGATTGCACGGTGAACAAAACGGCAACACCTAGGGCAATGGCCACGGCTGACATGGTCAGAAGAGCGCGGGATCGAACCCAAGTCCAGGCCAGCTGCAGAAGACTCATGCGGCAAACATCAGGGGGCTGGTTTCAAGACACCGTCTTGCAATACCAAGATGCGGTGGCAGGCCGCGGCGACCTCGGCATCGTGCGTGGCCAGAAGAACTGCGGCGCGATGCTGGGCGGCCAACCCGAGCAGGAGTTTCAAGACTTCTTGGCCGGTGCTGCGGTCGAGGTTACCGGTGGGTTCGTCGGCGAGCAAAATTGCCGGTTTGGAAATCAAGGCGCGGGCCAAGGCCACGCGCTGTTGCTCGCCGCCGGAAAGTTGGTCGGGCCGGTGGTGCGAGCGATCGGCCCCAGGACGGTCAGGGTCGTAGAGACCCACAGCAGCCAACCCCTCCAAGGCCCGTTTTCTTTCGGCCTTGGCCTGTCCCCACCACGACCAACCCAAGACAATGCGGCGCGGAACCAAAACATTTTCCAGTGCCGACAATTCCGGTAGGAGTTGAAATTGCTGAAACACAAAGCCGATGTTGTCGGCGCGAAGTTTGGCCTGTTGCGCCGCCGAGCGGTGATCCACGCGCCGGCCCTCGAGGAAAATTTCCCCCTGATCCGGTGGCTCCAACAAGCCCAACAATTGCAACAAGGTGGATTTGACACTGCCGCTGATGCCCTGCAGAGCAACCGTTTCGCCAGCGTTCAATTCCAGATTGGCGCCGCGCAAAACCGGCAACTGTGCCTTGCCGGAACGAAAAGTGCGCACCAGATCTCGGGCGGATAGGGCGAATTCACTCATAACGAAGGGCCCGCACGGGCGAAAGGCGGAGGGCACGGAGGGCCGGGGGAACCGTGAATAAGGTGCCAAAGAGGAAAGCGAGCAAGGCAAATTGTGCCGCCTGCGCCGGATCCCACAAGGTGGGCAGGCCGTCGTGGACGTAAAGGCCTGGCCGGAAGACCTCGATGCCAAAGAAGACGAGCAGGGATTCCAGGCGCGTGCCTTGCACCAGCCAAGCGGCCGTACCCCAACCCAAAAAAGCCCCCAAAGCCGCACCACAACTTCCTGTCAATAACAGCAATCCGCCCCGGCGCCAAGGGCCACAACCCAAGGCGGCCAAGACGCCTAGGTCGCGCACTTTTTCGCGCACCAAAGAAGAAAGGGTGGCGAACAAACCAAAGGCGGCTACGATCAAAATGAAGACCATGATCAGGTTCGTGAGGCGGCGTTCGTTTTCAATGGCCGCCAAGTAGGTGGCTTGTCGCTCTTCCCAAGTGGCGAGGCTTGGCCCACCGAGTCCTTCGGTCTTGCCAGCAAAACCGGGCCGATCCCATCCACTTGGGAAGAGACCCGCCGTAAGAAGTGCGCTGGTCACGGCCTTGCGCCCCTCTTCTAGAGAAACGCCGGGTTGCAGGTCCAGCAAGATCTCCGAGAAATCGCAGGAATTGTCGTCGCCCAGAAGATTCCAACTCAGTCCGTTCTCGCCCATGCGCTGCATGTAAATCCGGTCCATGCCGACGGCGTAATCCGAAGGGCGGTAGGTTGCGGCCAACCGGAAGCGGGCGTTGTGGGGTTCGAGAGGTTGGCCTTCGGGGGGCAAGCGGGGCGGCAAGGCGCCAAATTCCAAGAGGGCATCCCGCGGCAGCCCAAAGGCCTCACTGAGTTGCTCTGGCATGAGCACCCCGGGGCGGGCGAATGGATCGTCGGAGGTGGAGGCAAAGGGGGCGGCTACGTTGGCCACGGGGTGTAGATTGGAAGCGGCCACCGATTTCTGAAAGCCGCCCAATTGCATCTCGCGCTCGGGATCCACGCCGACCAGTTGGACGCCGTTCAAATCGGCGGAAAGAGTGCGGGAGTAAAGCGAATCGCCGCCGGGCAACCCCAGAATGGCATAAGCCACCAAATGCGGCGCCACCGCACGGACCTCGGGGATTGCATCCAAGGTCTTGGCCCATTGGGAAAAGGGTCGCGTTTCCTTCAGGGCAGGAACCAGCAACAAATCGGCGAGCGGGCCGCGAACTTGGGCGCGGTCGTCGGCGATGAGGCCATTCATGACCGAGGAAACGACCAGCAAACAAAGGAGGCCGATGGCGACCCCAAGAATGGCCAGGACCTGGACCGGTCGGCGGAAGAGATAAGCGAGGGCGAGTCGGCTCACGGGGCCGAACCGTCTGATTCCGGCCGCAGGTGGGGGAAGAGGAGGACTTCCCGAATCGAGTCCACGCCCAGGAGGACCATGGCTAAGCGATCCAGGCCAACGCCGCAGCCACCAGCGGGGGGCATGCCGTAGGCCAGAGCGCGGACGTAATCATGATCCACGGCATTGGGGGCCTCGGGGTCGGCATCGGCCACCTGCTCTTCGAAGTGCTCCAGTTGCAGGATGGGATCGTTCAACTCGGAAAAGGCATTGGCCAATTCCATGCCGCCAAGAAAGAACTCGAAGCGCTCAGCCCAGACGGGGTCGTCGGCACAGGGCTTGGCCAGCGGGCAGATCGCGGCCGGGTAATGGGTCACGAAGATGGGGCCTTGGAGTTGGGGTTCCACCTTGGACTCGAATAAATCATTGACTGCTTTCCACCAAGCCAAGCGGCCCACTTCGGGACCCGCTTGACTCAGTTCGGCCAACACATCCAAGTCCTGGGCTTGCAGGGCCTTGGTAACCGCGTTCTGATCCAGTGGATCGCAGCCCACATGTTCGTGGAACAATTCCTGCCAGCGTTTTCGCTCGAAGGGGGGATCCAAGGCAATGGTTTGTTCGCGGAAGGTCGTTTGCAGGAGGCCATTTTTGTTGCGGCAGCCCGCGGCCTCGGCGGCAGCCACGATCAAGGCCTCGGTCCGTTCCACCATGCCTTCCCAATCGGTATAGGCCTCGTAAAACTCTAGCATGGTGAACTCGGGATTGTGGCGCGGGGACAACCCTTCGTTGCGAAAGACGCGGGCGATTTCAAAGACCCGCTCCATGCCGCCGACCAACAGCCTTTTCAAATAAAGCTCGGGCGCGATCCGCAAATACAACTCCATGTCCAGAGAGTTGTGCTGGGTACGAAATGGGCGGGCCATGGCGCCGCCGTAAATCGGATGCAGGACTGGGGTCTCCACCTCGTGGTAATCCGCCCCGAGCAGACTCTCTCGAATGGCCTGAATCAAGGCGCTTCGCTTCAGGAAACGCTCGCGCACTTCGGCATTGGCGCAGAGATCCAAGTAGCGGCGGCGGGCGCGCAATTCCACGTCCTGGACGCCATGCCATTTGGGCGTTTCCAGCAGGGATTTGGACAGGATGCGCAAGCACGCGCCGTACACCGAGGGCTGCCCCTTTTGAGTGGGCTTGCATGTGCCGATGACCTCCACAAAATCCCCCAAGTTCAGGGATTTGGTGAGGGTGAACTCCTCCGCCGAGAGATTGGCCTTTTCCAGGACCGCCTGGATTTGGCCAGATCGATCCTCCAGATCCAAAAAGACCAATTTGCCATATCCTCGGCGGCCCCGAATGCGTCCAGCGATGCAGGCCTCCTTACCCTCGAAGGATGCAAAATCGCCCAGAATTTCAGTGGCCAGGTGACGGTTTTCGGGCGGGCGGGCGGGCCAAGGTTGGACACCAGAGTCCTTCAGGGCCTCCAGGGTCTGGAGGCGGTCCGGGTGGAACGGGAGGTCGGGCATCAGGAGTCGTAGCCGAAAAAAAACGGCCCGCAAGGGCCGTGATTCTAGGGCGGCGGGAAGGCAAATGCCGCAGGGAAGGGTGGTGGAGCTAAGGGGGGTCGAACCCCTGACCTCTACAATGCCATTGTAGCGCTCTCCCAACTGAGCTATAGCCCCACGCTTCCCAAAGTTGGGGCGGCCGAAACCATCCCGGCCGGAAATTGTAACGTCGGCATGGGAAGCTTCAACCCGCTATCCTTTGGGTCAAATTCCCATGGCTGACTACGACTTTGCCGCCATCGAGCGCCGCTGGCAGGATTTCTGGCTGGACCAGAAGACCTTCCGGACGGTCAATCCTGGCGAGGAAGGCTTTGATTCGAATCGGCCAAAATACTTTGTCTTGGACATGTTCCCGTATCCGTCCGGGTCGGGCCTGCATGTCGGACACCCCAAGGGTTACACTGCAACGGACATTATTGCGCGGTACAAACGACATCGCGGTTTTCACGTGCTGCACCCGATGGGCTGGGACGCCTTTGGCCTACCGGCTGAGCAATACGCCATCCAGACGGGTACGCATCCGCGGGAAACCACGGAGAAGAATATTGTTCGCTTTCGGGAACAATTGCAGGTGCTGGGTCTTTCTTATGATTGGTCTCGCGAGGTGGATACGACCGACCCCAAGTATTACCGCTGGACGCAATGGATTTTTCAACAGCTCTACCAACGCGACTTGGCCTATCAGGCCGAAATTCCGGTTTGGTGGTGTGAAGAATTGAAAACCGTCTTGGCCAATGAAGAGGTCGTGGATGGAAAATCGGAACGCGGCGGTCACCCTTGCGTCAAGCGCCCCTTGCGGCAATGGATGTTGCGCATCACGGCCTACGCCGAGCGCTTGTTGGACGACTTGGTGGGTTTGGATTGGCCGGATTCGGTCAAGGCCATGCAGAGGGAGTGGATTGGTCGCTCTGAGGGGGCTGAGATTGTGTTTGCGGTGGAGAATGCGGCGGGTGCCGCGGGGGCGGCGGATGTTGTGGCCGATGGAGCAGCAGAATCGTTTTCCGTTTTTACGACACGGCCAGACACCTTGTTTGGCGCCACTTTTTGCGTGCTTTCGCCTGAGCATCCGATGGTGGATGCGATCACGACGGAGAGTCAGCGTGAGGAAGTGGCCGCATATCGGCAGGAGGCCTCTCGCAAATCGGATCTGGAACGGGCCGAGTTGCAAAAGGAGAAGACCGGTGTTTGGACGGGTGCTTATGCCCTCAACCCGGCCGTTCCTGAAGGGGATCCGCGGCACCGCCTTCCCATCTGGATTGCCGACTACGTGCTCATGTCCTACGGCACGGGTTCGATCATGTGCGTGCCGGGTGGCGACGCGCGCGACCGCGAGTTTGCTGAAGTCTTTGGACTTCCAATCGTTGAGATCGAGCAGGAAGACGGCACCTTGCAACATTCGGACTGGCTGGATGGCCTGAGTTTTGCCGAAGGCCAGCGCAGGATGTGCGCATGGCTGGAGGAGCAAGGATGCGGCCGTGCCAAAGTGACCTACCGCCTGCGAGATTGGCTCTTTAGCCGCCAGCGTTACTGGGGCGAGCCCTTTCCTCTTTTGCATGACGAGGATGGCAAGATTCAATTGGTGGCCGAGGCGGATTTGCCCGTCACCTTGCCGGAGATGGACGATTTTTCGCCCGGAGATGCCGGGGAGCCGCCATTGGCACGGGCCACGGCTTGGTTGCAGGTGCGGGACGAGAAAGGCAAAACTTGGCGGCGTGAAACCAACTCCATGCCGCAATGGGCCGGGTCCTGTTGGTACTACCTGCGCTTTTGTGATCCGCACAACGACGAGGCGGCTTGGGATCCAGAGGTGGAAAAGTATTGGATGCCCGTGGATCTTTACATTGGCGGCGCCGAACATGCCGTTCTGCACCTGCTCTACGCTCGTTTCTGGCACAAGGTTTTGTTTGATGCCGGTTGGGTGAGCACCGTAGAACCTTTTCAAAAGTTGGTGAATCAGGGCATGGTGCAGGCCTTCGCCTTCCGAGATAAAGCTGGATCCTTGGTCTCTACCGAGGAAGTGGAGGAGCGGGACGGAAGTTTTGTTCGCACCTCGGATGGTGAAGTGATGGAACGCTTCTCGGCCAAGATGTCCAAGTCCTTGCGCAACGTGGTGAATCCCGATGAGGTCATTCAACAATACGGTGCCGACACTATGCGGTTGTACGAAGCCTTCATGGGGCCCGTCACAGCCAGCGCGCCCTGGAATCCGCGGGATTTGCCCGGGGTGCATCGATTTTTGCAGCGGGTGTGGCGTTTGTTCGAACAAGAGTTCGCGGAAGATGACGACGCCGAGGTCGAGCGGGCCCTGCATGTTTGTGTTCGCAAGGTCACCGATGATCTGGAAAACCTGGCCTTCAATACGGCCATCGCTGCCATGATGGAATTTGTGAACGTGGCCACCAAGGGCGGGCACCCGCTATCGCAGGATCAAGGAGCACGATTCGCCTTGTTGTTGGAGCCCTTTGCTCCGCACATTGGGGAAGAGCTTTGGCAGAAGTGCTGTGAAAGTACTGTCATGGAAAGTTGTAGTTCGGCAGTCTGGCCAACTTGGGATGCCTCTCAGCTGGTGCAGGAGGCCATCGAGATTCCTGTGCAGATCAATGGCAAGATTCGTGCTCGGATTACAGTCGCTGCAGATACGGATTCCGCGAGCCTAGAGGAGGCCGCAAAAGCAGCCGTGGCCGACCACCTGGAAGGAAAGTCATTGCGTAAAGCTGTGGTCATCCCCGGTCGTATGGTGAACCTGGTGGTGGCCTCATGAGCATCCAAAGCGTGCGCGATTGGGTTGAAGTGTTAGACGCTGCTGGCGAATTGCGCCGAATTTCTGCAGAAGTAGACCCGTATTTGGAAATTTCTGAAATTACAGACCGAGTTTCCAAGGAGCAAGGCAGTTCCAATCAGGCTCTCCTGTTTGAAAATGTGCGCGGTTCCGCCATGCCCGTCCTCATGAACGCATTTGGATCTAGACGGCGTTGCGCTCTGGCCCTGGGCGTGGAACGTATGGAAGAACACGCAGCACGCATTCAGGAGCTCCTGCAGCAAAGTCCGCCCGAAGGATTGTTGGACAAGTTGAAAATGTTGCCCAAGTTGGCGGAAATGGGCAAGTGGTTGCCGAAGAGTGTTTCTTCGGCCCCTTGCCAAGAAGTAGTCCTTCAGGGCGAGGATGTGGACTTGGGTCTTTTGCCTGTGTTGACGACCTGGCCGGAGGATGCCGGACCCTTCGTGACCTTTCCTCTTTGTGTGACCCAAGATCCGGAATCCGGCAAGCGGAATTTGGGAACCTATCGCTTGCAAGTGTTTTCTAAAAACGAAACAGGGTTTCACTCTCACTTGCATAAGGATGCGCGGCGGCACTTGGCCAAGGCTATGGAAACCCGCACGAGAATTCCGGTCGCGGTCTGCATCGGGGCCGACCCGGCGACTTGTTTTGCCAGCGTGACTCCGGCGCCGCCCGATCTGGATGAATTGTTGATCGCTGGCTTTTTGCGGGGGTCGGCCGTTTCTTTGGTCTCTTGCAAGACCGTTCCCTTGCAGGTTCCTGCCAGCGCCGAGATCGTTTTAGAGGGATGGGTGGATCCGACTGACTTGCGACA
>CAYXFZ010000070.1:2973-3808 GCA_964464385.1 uncultured Planctomycetales bacterium | reverse complement strand
GACAGGAGGGCCCCTTTGGCGACCACACTGGTTTTTACAGTTTGGCGGATGATTATCCCGTCTTTCATGTGGAGTGCATGACTATGCGCAAGGATCCGATCTATCACTCTACCTTGGTGGGTCGGCCTCCTCAGGAAGACAGTTGGATTACGGAAGGTCTGGAGCGATTGCTCTTGCCCATCGTGCAAATGCAGCTGCCCGAAATTTTGGATTGGCGCATGCCCTTTGCCGGCGTCGCCCACAATCTGATGCTGGTGAAAATCAAGAAACAGTATCCGGGGCATGCCCGCAAGGTCATGAATGCGATCTGGGGTCTTGGGCAGGGCATGTTTACCAAAGTCATCGTTGTCGTGGATGAAGATGTCAATATTCATGAGGACCAAGAAGTGGTTTGGAAGGTCTTGAATCACATTGACCCACAGCGTGACACGGAATTCACCATGGGTCCCATCGAAACCTTGGATCATGCCAGTCGTGCCGCGTGTTATGGATCTAAGGTGGGGGTTGATGCCACGCGCAAATTGGCGGAAGAGGGTTTCACTCGGGAATGGCCTGGGGAAATCACGATGGATGCCGAAACCCGCACCAAGGTGGACAAGCGCTGGCAAGAGTTGGGGTTCGACGGATGAGGACCTTACTGAGTTTGATCTTGGTTGTGTTGGCGTTGGGTGGCTTGCTTTCCTGCACCCTGCCGCCCTCCTTGGAAAGTTCGGTTCGTTGGCTTTCGGCCGATGCGCAGGAGGGACGTCGGGCCGGCACCTTGGGCTCCCAACGCACGGCTGGTTGGCTTGCCATTCGCCTGCAAGAAGCGGGATTGCAGCCCTCATGGGAAGAG
>CAYXFZ010000070.1:0-2963 GCA_964464385.1 uncultured Planctomycetales bacterium | reverse complement strand
TCGATTCCACTGCCGCCCTCTCCGGGCCGGTGCTCCTTGCATGTGGAGGGCCATGCCCTCGGCGAAGTCGGAACCTTGATGTTGACTGCCAATGGAAACGTACAAGCTCCCTTGATCTCGGCGGGTTATGGCATGGTGCTTCCTTCCCACGGCATGGACGATTTCGCGGAGTTGGAGGTCGAGGGAAAGGTCGTTCTGTTGCGTCGCTATACCCCGATGGGCCCAAAGGCGCCACCGGAGTTGGCCCGCTTGGGTTCCTTGCGCGGCAAGGTGCGGGCCGCGCGAACAGCCGGGGCCCTCGCGGTAATTTTGGGGACCCATCCCGAGGATGTGGCGGCAGGTGGTGAAGCGGGAATTCCCTTCGCGGCAACTCCAGGAACCGGCGGCATCCCGGTCCTCACCGTAAGTCCGGCGCAATTTCTTCACTTGGAAGCCGCCGAGGGAAAGACGGTGCAGTTGCAAGCCGGTATTCGAACCCGAAAAGCTTGGACCAACAATGTTTTGGGTGTCATTCCCGGCCGTTCTGCGGAGACCATTGTCTTGGGGGCCCATTACGACCATTTGGGCATGGGTGGCCAGGGCTCCTTGGCGCCGGGCTCCACCGAGATTCACAACGGAGCGGATGACAATGCCAGCGGCACGGCCGTGGTCCTGGAAGTGGCACGCCGCTTGGCAAGAGGCCCCATGCCCGAGCGCACCGTCTTGATTGCCCTCTGGGCGGCCGAGGAGGAGGGTTTGCTGGGCTCGCAACATTTTGTCCAACATCCGACCCTTCCGTTGGAGAATATTGTCGCCAACATCAATTTGGATATGGTCGGTCGGTTGCAAGAGGGGCGCGTGACCGTGGGATCGCACGCCACCGCAGCGGCCTTTGGGCCGGCATTGGAATACGCCCAACTTTGGGCACCACAGGTGAAATTCCGTTTATCCGAGGGGAGTTTGCCCGGTGGCGGCGGATCCGACCACATGTCCTTTCATGCGGTGGAGATCCCAGCCCTTTTCTTTTTCTCGGGCCTGCATGCCGACTACCACAAGCCCAGCGACGATTGGGAAAAGTTGGACTACGCCCGCATGGGGGAATTGGCCGCCGCGACCGTGACCTTGATTCATGCCCTAGCTGGGGCCGAACGGGGAGCCTTTGATTGGCAGGCCCCCGCTCCAGCCGCCGGCGAATCGGCGACCCGAGAAGTCCGCGCAGCCCAGGTCTGGTTTGGCAGTATTCCGGACTATGGAGCGGATCCCGAGGGTGGGGGCATGGCCATTGCTGGGGTGTCGCCAGGTGGGCCGGCAGAAAGGGCCGGTCTCCAGGGCGGGGATGTCATTCGCGCCGTTGGCGATTACGGGGTCGCCGACATCTACGACTTCATGGATTCGCTGGCCGAATTCAAAAACGGTCAAACCGTATCCGTTCGGATTTTCCGGGAAGGGAAGCTGGTAACTTTGCCGCTGACCTTCTTTCCGCGACCAGCGGCGGACTGACCCTCCCCGTCAGGTGGAGGTCAACCGATCGTCATGGCCAACGGATTCAACATCGTGGTGGACCCCAGGTCTGCGCCGTGGAACCAAATGTTGAGTCCGGAAGTGCCGGCGGGAACGTTTTGATTGAAGGAAGCCGCTCCGTTCGCGTCCGTGGGCATGGGAATGACGTTGAAGGGGGGGCTGACGTAACCGGTGCCAAATGGGGTGCTGACCGGGCCACCACCCGCTACGGACCACACGAAGTAGGCCACATTGTTCGGCGTGCAGTTGCTGACGGAAACTGTGGCAGTTTGTCCTGCGGTTAGGTTCGTGACTGTGAGGAGTGGGTTCGCAGTAGAGTTGATTTCAACCACGCCGCTGAAACCAAAACCAGCAGGTCGAGAGTCCACGTCATGTAGGTCATTCCATTGGCCTGGACCGAACATACTATTGAGACCGTACATCAGAACGTATTGCTCTCCATTGGGATCCCGGACGGTATTGTTGTCAGGCTGTCCGGGGGCCCAATTGGAATAGACCAAGGGAGATCCATCGGCCCAAACAAAGGTTCCTTCCAAAGCAACATCGTTGGCGCCAATCCAGATGTCATAATCAACACCGGCAAAATTGCTAAGGTTGTTCATGATCCAATCATTTTCCGATTGATCATCCACGGTGGCCAAGTTTCCACCCAAGAGCACGGCAGCGTTTTGCGCTTCCGTCCAGGTGCTTTGTCCGAGTAAATGGTAGGTGTGACCATTGTTGGGGTTGACCAATGTGCCAAGGATGGGGGGCGGGGGAGGAAAGGCCGAGTCGGAAAGAACAATGTTGTCCACGGTCCATTCCGAGCCAAAATCTCCCACGTAATGAACGGCAATCACGACGGAGCTTTGACCAGCACCCAAGGCAGTCATGTCAACCGTAAGCACGGACGAACCGTCCGGGGCCTGGTCATCCACGACTGTGGTGAAGGTTGTTCCACCGTCCACAGAAATTTCAATGGCGTGGCGATCTCGGTAGGAGGCAAATCTGACAATTTGATCCGCATGGAAAAACAACTGGCTCACGGAACTGCAGTCCACAACCGGAGAAATCAACCAGTTGTCATTGGGATTGAAAAAATCGTCGTGCCAGGCCATTCCGGTGGGGGTTGGCTCCCATCCGGCGCTGGTGCCGTTGTTATTCTCGGTCCAACCCGCTGGGGGGACAATCCCGGAGGAGAAGTCTTCAGTGAGGAGAACCGTTTGTCCCAGAGCAGAGCCGAGGAAAAGGGAGAGCGCGAAGAGTGTTTTCATGATGGATTTAGCCAATGGTCATGGCCAGAGGGTTGAGCATGGTGGCGGACCCAAGATCCGCTCCGTGGAACCAGATGTTCAGGCCGGAAACACCGTTGGGAACATTTTGGGTGAAGGAAGCTGCCCCGGTTGCGTCCGTGGGCATGGGAATGACATTGAAGGGGGGGCTGACGTAACCGGTGCCAAATGGGGTGCTGACCGGGCCACCAC
>CAYXFZ010000069.1:3829-14001 GCA_964464385.1 uncultured Planctomycetales bacterium | reverse complement strand
GTTGCACCGTTGCCGTTCAGGGCAGCGGCAACGTGGGCGGTCTGGGCGCCAAGTTTTTGCACGAGATGGGACACAAAATCATCGCCATCTCAGATATTTACGGGGCCATCCACAACGCCAAAGGCCTCGATATCCCGGCCGTGCTCCTGCACTTGGGAAAGAAAGGCAAGCTGAAGGGATTCCCAGGAGCGGAGGCCATGGACAACGCCGAACTTCTGACTCTTCCAGTGGACCTGCTGGTTCCTGCCGCTACCGAAAATCAGATTTCCTCGGCCAATGCCAAGGACGTGCAGGCTAAGGTCATCGTTGAGGGCGCCAATGGTCCGACGACGGCAAACGCAGACAAAATCCTGGCCGAAAAGGGCACCTTTGTGGCGCCGGACATTTTGGCCAATGCGGGCGGGGTTACGGTCTCTTACTTCGAATGGGTGCAAGATCGGATGGGTTACTTCTGGGAAGAAGAGGATGTCTTCAAACGGATGGAAACCATCATGGTCCACTCCTTTCATGCCGTGGTCGAGGCGGCCAAAAAGCACAACACCACGGCCCGAATCGGTGCTTACTGTGTGGCGGTGGATCGAGTTGCGTACAGCTTGAAAATTCGAGGTCTCTATGCCTGAACCCGATTTACCACCCGACTCGCCCCTGGAAGTGCCGCAGGCACCGACCCCGGATGTGGGGACAGATGATCCCTTCTCCTCCATGATGGAGCGTTTTGACGAAGCCGCCGCCCTCTTGGGCCTGGCCCCGGACGCATACATGGTGCTGCGCAAACCCGATCGAGAATTCAAGTTTGCCATTCCAGTGCGAGATGCCGAGGGGGAGATTCAAGTCTATTTTGGCTTTCGTATCCGGCACAACCTTTCGCTGGGTCCCTGTTTGGGAGGTCTGCGATTGGATGACAATCTTCGGCGAGAGGAGTTGCGAGCCTTGGCCGCCTGGACCACCTGGAAATGCGCCGCCCTGAATGTTCCCTTTGGTGGCGCCATGGGAGGCGTCAATTTCAACCCCAGAAACTCGGATGAACGGACGACCCAATCCGTGGTTCGCCGATACACATCGGGTCTTTTGGATCTGATTGGGCCGGAGCAGGACATTCTTGCCCCGGATCTCCATTGTGACGAACAAATCATGGCCTGGTGCCTGGACACCTACTCCATGCACGTACGCCACACTGAAAATGCCGTAGTTGTGGGCAAACCCTTGGGGTTAGGCGGCACCTTGGGTCGAGACTACGCCGTGGGCCGCTGTGCCCGCGTCCTCATGGAAGAGCAACTCGAGCGAATGGCCATGCAAGGCCCGGCCCGAGTCGTCGTTCAGGGAGCCGGCAACATTGGCAGTCAAATTATGCGCGAAATGCATGCACGAGGTCACAAGATTATTGCCATTGGGGATCTTCGCGGCGCCGTCACCCATGCCGACGGCCTGGACGTTGAGAACATCCTGGCCCACCGCAAAAATACGGGTAGTGTCGAGGGTGCACCCGGCACCACCGCGATGGCCAGCGAGGATTTGCTGGCCACCGAGTGCGATGTTCTCATTCCAGCTGCCGTTTCCCGGCAGATTACGGGCAAAAATGCCGACACCCTAGCCACTCGTTTGGTACTCGAGGCCGCCAATGGTCCGACCACCGCTCGAGCCGATGCCATCCTGGAAAAACGTGGCATCCCGGTGATTCCCGACCTCCTGGGAAATGCCGGATCGGTCATCATCGCCTACTTTGAGTGGGTGCAAAACCGCATGGGTTACCACTGGATCGAACCCATCGTGCAACAGCGATTGGATCGGATGATTGCTGACGCCTTCCAGCGGGCTCGCTCTCGTGCCGAAAGCGAAGGCATTGGGCTGCGCTTGGCAACCTGCATGCTAGGGGTCGAACGCGTGGCGTATTACGACCGGCTGCGCGGAACTTACGCCTGACGAAAGCCCAAGCGCCGGGCCAGATACGGAATAAGGCCCCCAGGGATGCGGCTCTTATTGGCACGAGCAGCTCGCAATCCGGCGAAGGGCAAGGTCAACCAACTCCACAAGACGAAGGGTAGAGAGAGCAAGGAAGTGGCATTGTTCTCGTAGCCCGTTGCGAGGAGAGTCGGCCCGCAGACCGACTGAACAGCGGCCACTTCCTTGGCAGACAAACGCTCGCGCCAACTTTCCACGGCCATGGTCATCACACCACCCTGAGTCTCGTAGTCGGAAAAAGTGGAGTTCATGATGGGAACTTCGAGCATGTTGGGGTCAAAGTCCAAATCTAGCCATTTGGAAATCTCAGTCAAATGCTGCACGGGGTTCTGCACCAAATCTTCGTAACGAACCAAACGAACTCGATCCTCGCCGAAATGCTTACGCCCCTGAATCGCGGCCTGAACGGCCCCACGCCACATCAAGGAAGCGATCAAGGGATGGTAACTGGCTCTGGCCCGTTGGCGTTCCTGATCCAAGGCCTGTTCATCGTGAGGATCCATGTTGAAACCCGCCCCGCCGCGCGTACGCCAATTCCGATACGAGGTCACGACCGCACGCGCATCCCGAACCAAACAAAGGAATCGAGCATCCGGATAGGCAGCCAAAACATCGGCAATGCGAAACACATGGCGTGGAGTTTTTTCTCCCCAGCGACGCCGTTCCAGGCGTTCGGCATCCAACTGGCAGAAGGCTTGAAAATGAGCATCGCCGGTCCCGCCCAAGGCCTGGGCACGATCGGCCAAAGATTCCCGTTGCAACCAACCCTCCCCTGGAATTCCTTGGTGGCCAAAGGGACGGTGCGCCAAACCCAGAAACCAATCCTCGCAATGGCGCAAGCCCTCCCCTTCCAACTTGTGTTCACCGCCACCCAAGCGAGGCCGGAGGTCGTCGAACCAATGGGTCTCAGGGGAAATCATGATCTCCGGATGGCGACCCAACATGCCACGCAAGAGCGTGGTACCGGACCGAGAAGGGCCGACGATGAAGATGGGCCCGCTTTGCTGCGAGGAAGGGTCCGATTCGGGCATGCGGGGAATTTTAACCAGGACCCGGCGCCGCCCCCCAGTGCAGTTTGGAGCGGAGGCGGGCAAAGAAGTTGACGGAAGGACCGCAAACCAATTTGAAACGAAGACCGCTGGGAGCCACTTTGACCGTATCTCCGGCTCGTAGTTTGGTTTCCGAAAGCCCGTCCGCAGTCATGAGGCAGGGCTGATCCACTTGCAGCCGCGCCGTACGGCTACTGGGCAGCACCAAAGGGCGTTGGTTGAGGGAATGGGGCGCTAGGGGTGTCACCACCCAAGCTTCCAAGCGAGGAGAAAGGACCGGCCCACCAGCAGAGAGGGAATAGGCTGTGGATCCCGTCGCGGTCGAAACGATCAGGCCATCACCGCGATAGGAACAAACCGGCCTTCGGTCCACGAATAAATCCACTTCGACCATGCCCGGGCCGGAACGGTTCACCACGACTTCATTCAAAATCCGGGTGTCCAAAATTTCCTTCTTGCCCCGCTTGACCGTAACCCGCATGGCAGTGTGTTCCTCAAAGCGAGCCTTCCCTTCCAGAACCTGGTCGAGAATGCTCGCCGCCTCTTCCGGAGCATACGGGGAAAGAAAACCAATCCGGCCCACATTGATGCCGACCACGGGAACTTGCCGCGATCCCATGCGATGGAAAGCGGCCAGCATCGAGCCGTCACCTCCCAGAACAAAAACGACATCCGGACGAGACTCGATGGGTCGCTTGGATCGACGAAACTCCGAATCCACAACTTTGGCCCGAGCACCAATTTGCTGGACCAGTTGTTTGGCCAGTTTGCGTGAATCCGGTTTTTCGGGATCCCCCAAAATCAAGAACCGGGGGCGACGCGATAGGGGCAGAGCCAAGGTCGTCCAGGAGATTCCCTTCTTGCCCTGCTCCTTGGAGGCCTGGCTGTGAGAACCGCTACGAAGATGGGGACTCATGTCCGTGGTTTCTGGGAGGAGGTCTCAGGAGCAGAGGCCGGGGATGGAACAAAGAAGTCTTTCCAAGATTCAACCAGTTGCGGGGCAGTTAGGCCACAGCCAGCCAATTGTTCCTCTCGCAGACTGGCGTGGGCAATGAATCGATCGGGCACGCCGTGTCGGGAAAGTCGAACCGGAAGGGACAAGTCCGCCAGGGTTTCGGCGACAGCGGAACCAAAACCACCTGCCAAGGCGTGCTCTTCCACTGTGGCCATTGCACCGTGTCGGCGGGCCAAATCGCCGACCACGCCGACATCGAGGGGACGACAAAAACGCGCGTCCCAGACCTCCAATTCCACGCCTTGGTCCGCCAAAAGACTCGCCGCCTCCAAGACAGTTTCCACCATGGCTCCCAGGGCCAAAACCGCGCCATCCTTCCCGGAGCGAAGGCGCTCCGCAGTCCCTGGGATTAATTCCGGACGCAGATGGTCCTCCGTGCCCACGATTTCTGGAACCGTAGCCCGCGGCCAACGCAGGGCCCAGGGACCCTCATGGCCAAGAGCGGCCTGCACGAGGCGGCGCAAATCCGCACCATCCCGCGGCGAGGCCAAGGTAATTCCCGGCAGGACCCGCAAATAGGCCATGTCATAGAGCCCTTGGTGCGTGGGCCCATCTTGGCCCACCAAACCCGCCCGATCCAAGCAGAACAAAACACTTTCCCGTTGCACGGCGACTTCCTGAAAGACTTGGTCGTAACCTCGCTGCAAAAAAGTGCTGTAAATGGCGACGATGGGTTTGCGACCTGCGGTCGCCAATCCACCGGCCATGGCAACCGCATGTTGCTCGGTAATGCCCGTGTCATAAAAACGATCCGGCCATTGCTCGGCAAAGACCTGCATTCCGGTTCCAGTGGGCATGGCGGCAGTCAGGGCAACCACGCGGGAATCCGCCCGCCCCGCATCCATGAGCGCCTTGCTGAACCAAGAGGTGAAAGAACTCCGAGGCATTTCCTCGAATTTGGCCGCTTTTGCCTGAGGGACCTTGGCCGATGGGGCCACACCATGGGCCCGTTCGGCATCCTCACTGGCAGGCTGAAAACCGCGCCCTTTTTCGGTCAGAAAATGGACGAGATGCACGCCGTTCAAGCGCTTCACCCTTTCCAGTGCCGTCAAGCAAGCGTCGAGATCATGCCCATCCAGGGGCCCAACATAGTTGACCCCAAGTTCTTCAAAAAGATGCCCCGGGACGAGGACATGGCGCATGACCTCACCCATCTCCTCGAGCCGGGAGCCCAGCCAGGGAATCCGGTGCGTGAGGCTGGACAGACGTTCGTAGGCAAATTGCATCGTCCGCGAGGTGCGCACGCGGGACAAATAGCGCGCCATCGCACCAACAGAACGGGCAATGGACCATTCGTTGTCATTCAGGACTACGATCATGCGAGGTTTGCATACGCCGGCATGATTCAGGGCCTCAAAGGCAACGCCGCAAGCAAGGCCCGCATCGCCGACGAGGGCCACACTCCAAGGAGCATCTTCGCCAGTACCCTGGTCAGAACGCATGCCCTCGGCCAATCCAACAGCAAAGGAAATGGCCGTTCCGGCATGGCCGGCCGTGAGAAGATCCCAAGGGGATTCGTCTCGGTTGCAGAAACCCGACATTCCATCGGTTTTGCGCAACGTATCAAACTCTTGCACTCGCCCCGTCAGCATTTTGTGAACATAACTTTGATGACTGACATCAAACACAAGTCGATCTCGGCAAAAGTCGAACACCCGGTGCAAGGCAAGCGTCAATTCCACCACACCCAAGTTGGATCCAAGATGACCCCCAGACTGGCGCACTTTTTCAATCAACATGGCTCGAATCTGAACGGCCAAATTTTCTAGATCGCTGGTGCGTAGCCCCTGCAGGTCGGCCGGGGAGCGAATCGAAGAGAGTGGAATTTCGGTCATGAGCAACGCTCCTCAAACCAAGCAGGCAAAAGAGTGAGGAGATTGAAGTGGCGAGTCACGGGCAATTGCACAGCAGCCTCCTGCGCAGCGGCGGCAAGTTGCCTGGCCTCACGCCGGGCCCCGTCCAAACCCAGAGCGGCAACGAGATTGCCGCGCCCGGAAGCGGCATCTTTGCCGACCGTTTTGCCGAGCTTTTGGGTCGTGGAAGTGGCATCCAATACGTCATCCACCGCCTGAAATAATTCGCCGCAAAGACCGGAGAATGAAGTCCACGCGGACGGATCCGCACCAGCCGCTCGAACACCCAAGTGCAAGGCCGCGCAAATCAAGTCCCCCGTCTTACGGCGGTGGTTCTCGCGCACGGTTTCCACGGGATCATCGGCGGAAGAGGCTAAATCCAACATTTGCCCGCCCACCATGCCCGCTGGGCCGGCGGCCACGCTCAAATAGCGCAGTTGGTCTTGGACCAAGCGAGGATCTTTTTGCGAGGCCAAGATTTCGAAAGCTAGAGCTTGCAAAGCATCCCCGGCAAGCACGGCAGTGGCGACTCCAAAAGCGGCATGCACTGAGGGACGCCCTCGGCGGAGCGCATCATCATCCATGCAGGGCAAATCGTCATGGACCAAAGAATAAGCATGGATCATCTCGCAGGCCACGGCGGCAGGAGTCGCCAAAGAAAAATCTCCTCCATGAGCCTCACAGGAAAGTCGCACCAAGGCGGGGCGCAAGTGCTTGCCGCCGCGCAGCGCATATTCCACAGCTTGGCGAAGAGAAGCCGGGGCTTCTGACAAAGATGAAACGGCGCAACACTTTTCCAAGGCAAGCTCGGTCGCGGGAACTTGCTCCAACACCCAAGCACCAAAATCAGTCGGGGTGGTCGTCGTCATCCTCCTCCGCGCCTTCTTCAAGATCCGCAAGACTTTGCCGTAGGGCATCGGTCAATGTCTGCACCCGTTCCTCGGTTATCCCAAAGGAATCCTGCAATTTTTTCATGAGTTCCACCCCCTCCGCATACTTCTCCACGCTGGCTTCCAGACCCAGATCCCCAGAGTCCAATTCGGTCAAGAGGGACTCCAATTGGGCCATGGCTTGGTCGAACGGGATGGGATCTGTGGAGGGAGCAGACATGGGTGGAGAGGGTTGGCCTATTGTCCCTCAGAGGGGCCGTTCAAGCCAGTCTCCTCGACGCGGGCGCCCACATTTCCCCGCGCCAGCCGAATCCGCAAGAAATCCCCCGCGGCCACATCCTCAGCATCCCGTAGATATCCCTCGCGGCCGGGTACTTCCACTAGAGCCCAGCCTCGGTCCAGCAAGCCCAATGGGGAAACCGCGCGAAAACGAGCTTCCAGAGCAACCAAGCGAACTCGCGCAAGTTCCAGACGACGAGAGCAGGCCTCGGCCAACTGGGACTGCAAATGGAGCAAATGGCTCCGCATCCGCTCCAAACGACGCTCCGGTCTGTTTTCCCGGAGATCGCGGTGCATCAAACGCAAATGACTGCGCGTGCCCTCCAGCAATTGCAGAGCAGAGGATTCCAACCGTTGGCCCAAGGCGCGGCAAGAACGCTCCGCTTCAAGCCATCCTTCGGCAAGGTGGGCGGCCGCTGCGGTGGGCGTCTTGCAACGGAAATCGGCAGCAAAATCGCAAAGAGTGGTATCGGTCTCGTGGCCCACGGCATTGATGGTCGGCAACGGACAGTTCGCTACCGCCCGAACCAACACTTCCTCATTGAATGCCCACAGATCTTCCAAGGACCCCCCACCTCGAGAAAGCACGACAACATCCAGTCGCAAGGGCGGCAATTGCTCCAGGATTTCCGCGAGAGCAACGGCCGCGGCCTCACCTTGCACCGGAGCAGCACACAAGAGGACCTGAATGGGTGAATTGCGCTCCTCCAAGGTCTGCAAAAAATCGGCCGAAGCGGCAGAGGGATGGGCGGTCACCAAGGCGATGCGTCGCGGCCGTCCCGGCAGAGGCTGCTTACGCTCCACATCAAACAAACCCTCCGCCAAAAACCTTTGCTTCAGCGCTTCGAAGCGGCGGGCCAGATCACCCTCACCCCGATCCTCGACTCGGGAGACCTGAAAGGACAAGCGGCCATTTTTTTCCCAGATGTCAAATTTGCCGTGCAACAAGACAGCTCGGCCTTCTTCCAGGGGACAGCGAAGAGCTCGAGCAGTATTCCCGCGCCAAAGGATGGCACTCAGTTTGGCCTCCTTGTCCTGGAGGCTGAAGTAATGGTGTCCAGAGGGATGCGCACCCCGGTAGTCAAAAATTTCGCCGGCAATCACCAAGGGACCCAACTCATCCAAACGATCTTGGGCTAGGGCGATCGCGGCGCCCACACTCAGCACCCCTTGCCGGTTCGACTCCATTCAACGAACCTCAACCACGGGGATGTCACTGGTGAGCCAGGCATCCCGAGCCTCCCGAGGAAGATAAACCCGGAATCGATCCTCGAAAAAGGGCCGCCTTTGGCCGCCTTCAAAAATGGCACCCTCGCGAAATTGAAGTTCCACATCCCCGTTGGGATGGATCAATACTTCCAATTCGTCGGCTTCCAGGACGCGCAGTAAGCGTCCCCCCGAATCAAACCGCTGGACTTGCACCATCTGCAAGATGCTTCCGTCCAAGGATCGCAGGACGGGAACTTTCCAATAGCCGTTTGGGCGGGGCTGAGTCAACAAGGATTCCAAACCGAGTCGAGCCTGTTCCACGGCAGCGGGATCGGCCGGAGCGAGATCGAACAGAGCAGGAAAATGTTCCAACCAAACGTCGGCCCGAATCCTGGCGAGATCAAAACGAATCCCATCCTCGGGCAAGGAAATGCGAGATCCGCTCCCGGAACGATGTCCACCAAAGAGGCGGAAAACCAAGGTCCGAGTCATGCGATGCAACTCAAACTCGGCCCTGTCGGCCCGAATGGACTGGGCTGGCGATCCGTCGGTTCGGCGCTGCAAGAGCAGCACATCCGTGAGCAAGGGCTTTCCTGGCACCCGACGCGCAGACCGAAATTCCAAGTGCCCGTATCCGTCCACGGCCAATAGACCATTCAAGGTGCGCAACCAAAGATCGGCCCCCGCCTCGGGTGGAGCTAGATTGGTTTCCGTGCTGATGGCTACCGCTTCAATGGGCTCCGGGACCGGAAGAGCCGACCCAGTCTCGGAAGGCCGACCGATTTGATTGAGAAACTCCATTTGTGCCTCTTCCCGGGCCACCAGCAAGGTCGTCAAATCAGCAAGACGAGCACGATCCTCAGAACTCCGCTGGCGAAGGTCGGCCAGTTCCTCCGTCAGAGCAATCACAGCCACTTCGTTGCCGCTACCCTCCACCGTGATTTGAGCGGCCGGCAAATGAATCTCCGGGCTGGTGACTTGAATGTCGGGCGCGGGTGCCCCGTCAACATGGATTTCCGGGGTGGCGAATAAACCGCCTTGCTGAATCTGCCAAGTAAAAAAGACCAAGGCCAAGGCGACAAAACCCAAGGATACGGTGAGGAAGGTGCGCGAGCGAACAGTGCGCCGGTGACGGCCCTCGCCATCTTGAAGATGACGCAAGAGGGAATCCTGGACTTCCGCCAAGTGGTGAAAAGCGCGATTGAGTGCCTGAACATCGCGCAACCGAAGCATGGAGCCCGCATCCGTAGGATCGACCTGCTCCGCCGGCAAGGAATCCGGCCGCTCGGGATCGCTCGAAGAATCCTTGGAGAGGTCAGCCATGCAGAACGTCCGGGGTGGCAGGAAGAGTCAATTGCAGGCGCCTTTCGGCCCCGCTCCAACTGCGGGATTCCAAGGGAATAGAGAGGCCATTGCCCTGCCAATGGAGCGGCCGACCCGAGGGAGGAGCAAGGAGTCGCAAAAGGAAAGTGCGGTGCTGCATGCCAACGCCCAAGGGAGCAACACCCCCACCTAACCCCAAGCCGATCCATAAATTTCGAGCGCGCGGGTCCAAACTCGTGGGGGGATCACCCAAGGGCTGCGCCAGGACGGCCCCTTGGCAAAAAATTTGTCCGGACTTTTGCAGGGACTCCGATTGGCCGAGAAGATGCAAGCGCACAAGAGTAGTTTCCTCCAGGCCCAGGACGTCTTGCAACATGGTTTCCTCCGAGACAAAGGAGCGTTGGGCCAAGGCCGGCGCCGGCAGGGGTTCCAGAATCACCCGAAAGTCATCTTGCAAAGAAACCCATGCTGTCGTCTCTTCTGTGGCAAGAGGAGGGGCGGATTGATGATCTCCATCGTTGCAAGCCACTCCCCCCATGAGGATGAGGCGCAGGAATCCTTCCCCCAACGTCACACGGGCCCTTGTGCCCCGGTT
>CAYXFZ010000069.1:248-3819 GCA_964464385.1 uncultured Planctomycetales bacterium | reverse complement strand
AGGATCAGGAATCCTTCCAGAGAGAACGATCGTTCTTGTTTTTGTTCCACCAACGGGTCCAGTCCAGGGGTTTGCGGAAAGATTGACCCGTAAAGGTCGTAAGGGCACGAAGAAACGGATCCTTCACCGTACGGAAACGACGGATATCAGTCGTTGACGCATCTTTGGTGGAGGCGGAGTTCGCATTGGACTCCAACATTTTCACCAAGGATTTCGTGGCCTCTTTGCGGAAGCCACCCGGAGCATTGCGAAATTGGGAGAGGGCATCCCCGGCGGCAGCGGCCACGAGTTCGTCCTTGTCATCCAACAGATCCAAAAGTTCCTCTCCTTGAGTCAAGTCTCGGGTATAGCCGACCTGTCGAACACATTGGGCCCGAATTTCAATCTCGCGATTGAAACGCTTGTCCTGAAAAATAGCCCACAAGAGATCGGCACCGTGCTCGGGCATTTGGCCAAAGGCAGCGATGGCCCCACGCCACAAACGCATATGCGCCTCGGTCATTTGCTTGCGGCGAAAAACATAATAAACATTGTCCGCAACCAACTTTTGTCTTTTCCGAAGCCCCTTCTTTTCCTTTCCCAACTCGCGTTTGTTGTCCGGATCCGTTTCCAGGATTTCGTCAATTTCTTCAACCCGCTTTTCGTCGCGAACATAAATCGTGACGAAACCGTCCAGGTGAGCGATCAAGGCCCCTTCTTGATCCCGACTCTTGACCATCTTCCGATAAATCTGGATTTTCTCTTCCAGCAAGGTGTCGGTTTCTGGATCCTGAGCCGCTCCGGCCGGGGCCGCAGAAAGAAGGAAGAGCAACAGAAGAAGGCGAGTCACGGGACGAGGAGAGTAGTTTTTGGGACGCTTTAGGATACGGAATCCTTCCCCTCGGCGAGCAGGACAGCCAAGGAACGGGCACCATTCCCGTGGCGTCCAGGCCACTCCCTGGAAGAACCCAGCAAACGGCCTACGGGTACTACCCCAACGACGGCATTGCAGACCACCCATTCTTCTGCTTTCTGCCAAACCTCGGGCGGAAGGGACGCCTCAACAACCTCCCACCCATTCGCCACGGCGCCTTCCAGGAGAGCGGCTCGCGTCGTTCCCGCATGGAGGCCACTGCGAGCACCCGGAGTCCACAGTTGGCGTCCTCGCAAAAGAAAAAAATTGGCTCGCGTCGTTTCCACCCAAGCACCCGTTTCATTGCTCACCACAGCATCCCAAGCGCCTTGAGAAAGGGCCTCGGTGTGGGCCTCCTCGCGGACATCCCGAGCAATGGACTTGGCTGCCGCAAGGGGATGGTTGGACCGGCACAATTGGGGTCCTGGGGCAAGAATCACTTCCGCCGGCGCAGGAACGAGCGCCTGAACCTCAAAATTGGACTGGCTTGAGTTCTCCGTCCAAGTCCAACGCACCCGCCAATCCCCTGGACCCAAGCTCGGCAAGAATGCTTCCAAGACCGCTCGAAATTCGCAGGCAGGAAGATCCAAGAGGCGCAGGCCGTGCTCGACCCTTTGGCAGTGATATTCCAGGCGTGCGGGCAGGGCGCCGTCGTGGGAGACAAAGGTCTCAAAAATCCCCTTCCGCGTGTGCGTCGCAAGGGGATCCGGCGGCGGCCCACTCATGAGGGAGCCAGGACCGGAACGCCAACCACTTCAGGATCCAAATACCGGGCCTTGAGCAAAGTCTCTTCCCATTCCCTCTTGGGGTCCGAATCCCAAACGATGCCGGCACCAACATGCATTCGCAAGGAATCGTGGGCCACGGTGGCGGTGCGGATGAGGACGGAAAACACGCCACGCTCGGCCCCAGGCAACCAGTGCCCCAAAGTACCGCAGTAGGGCCCTCGGGGCTCGCCCTCCAACTCGACAATGGCCTGCAGCGCCCGCACTTTGGGGGCACCCGTCACCGAAGCGGGCGGAAATGTAGCGCGCAGCAGATCCGCAAAACCGAAGGCGGGATCCCGCTGGGCACGCACCGTGGCAATGCGGTGCTGCAGGGTTGGCCAGGCCTCCACCTCCCCTACCGAAGGCGTGCGAACCGTACCAGGCCGAGCCACGCGACCCAAATCATTGCGCGCCATGTCCACAATCATGGTGAGTTCGGCCCTCTCTTTGTCCGAGGATTCCAAAGCAGCAGCCCATTGTTGATCCTCCCTGGGGTCCCGTCCCCGGGGAGCGGTTCCCTTAATGGGTCGGGTACAAATCTCTTGGGAATTCACGCGCAGAAAACACTCCGGAGACCAACTCAGCAGAGAACGACCCTGGTCGTCTTCCCAGTAGGCACTGAAACGGGTGGGTTGTTGGGCTCGAACCGAACGATAGAGAGAGCGCGGACACGATGGTGCAGGGGAATGCAAGGCATGGGAAAGGTTGGCCTGAAACAACTCGCCTTGCGCAATCGCATGACGAAGCTGGGTCACCTGGGCTTGAAAATCGTCGGGCTTGGAACGTGGTTGCAAGACAAGCGGAGGGTCTTGGCTTACCGGTGGATTCGGAGCCTGCAAAAGATCATGCCAAGAGGACAGGGTCTCTTGGGCCATGGAAGGGGAATCGCCCTCACCTTCCGCCCAGCAAAACCGAGTCCAACCTTGGGCGTCCCGCACGGCGGCTCGGCGGTAACGCGCAAAGGACCAATCCGGCAATGGATTCCTATCCCCCTCCGCCCAAGGCCAGGCCTCCCAAGCATGGCCGCACTCAAAGCCAAACCAACCAAACCAACCACAGGAAGGAAAGGGAAAGTCCTCCTCTTGGTGCCAAGTCTCGTGAGCAAACGCGGCCTCCACTTCGGCCACGGGATCCCGATCCGCCAAGGGCCAGCCATGTCGGCCCCCGGAACCTGGACGCAAGCTCCCCTCGCAGACTTGGTCCGGCGACCACACCAGGACGGAGGACCCGGAACCGTCCGAGGCATCCAATAGCAAGGGACGACAATGGGGGGGCAACCGGGCCAACAGAAGATCCAAGGGCGGAGCTTCGGTCTCTTCCAGGATGCGGGTCTGAAACTGGGGCATAGATCCCTATTATGCGAGGGTGAGCGGCGGAAGGAAAAACGCGGATCTCTGGCGAGATCGAGGGGATCGGTTCCTGGCGCATTTACGCGAGGTTCGGCAGGTCAGCCCTCACACCCTGCGGGCCTATGCCAAGGATTTGGATGACCTGTTTCGCTTCCTCTCCCAGGACGGGGATCCCCCTGCCTTGGCCAAACTGACCCCGGCCCGCCTTCGCCTGCATCTGGGAGGCTTGGCCTCGACGGGTCTTTCCCCAAGCAGCATTTCCCGACACCTTTCCACCCTGCGCAGTTTTGGGTCTTGGTTGGAGGATACGGGCCAAGTCACGGGAAATCCTGCCGCCGCTCTGCGCGGTCCGCGCCGCCAGCGGCGCCTTCCCCGCTACTTGGAAGAGGAAGAAGTCGAAACTCTTTTGGCCACACCGCACCAGGATGATCCCGAGGGCAATCGTGACAGCGCCCTCTTGGAAATTCTGTACTCCACCGGATGTCGTGCCTCGGAGGCCGTCGGCCTGGACGAAGCTGATTTGGATTTACGCCGCGGCTTGGTGCGCCTGCGCGGCAAAGGAA
>CAYXFZ010000069.1:0-238 GCA_964464385.1 uncultured Planctomycetales bacterium | reverse complement strand
TCCAGGCCTACCAAACTTCCAAGTCCTTGCGCAACCTAGATCGCGGTCCGCTGTTTTTGAACCGCCAAGGAACACGGCTCTCCGACCGTTCCGTGCGCCGGATTTTGGGGCGCTGTCTCCATCGCGCCGGAATTCATCGCACCTGCACCCCGCACACCTTGCGGCATTCTTTTGCCACCCACTTGTTGCGCCGCGGTGCCGACCTGCGCACGGAACGGTCGGAGAGCCGTGTTCCTTG
>CAYXFZ010000068.1:10306-14288 GCA_964464385.1 uncultured Planctomycetales bacterium | reverse complement strand
AAGGGGGTAACTCTGCGAGGCCCGGAAGCGACGAGGACATCGTGGCCATCCAAGCAAGTATGAATCCCGCCAATTCCGGAGCCCAGAATGCAACCGGCACGAGTGGGATCCCCCACCTCCAGTCCTGCATCGGCGACGGCCTCGCGGCCGGCAACAATTCCGAGTTGGCTAAAGGGATCTAGTCTTCGCAAAACTTGCTTCTCGAAATGTTCTCCTGGATCGAAAACGGTCCCGAATACTTCCGAGGCAATTTTTGTAATTTGCTCTTCGGTGGAAAAGCATTGGATAGGGCCTACGCCGGACTCCCCGGCGAGCAAGCCCTCAAACATCCGAGGCGCGCCCATCCCCAAGGACGTGATTGCGCCCAGTCCCGTGATGACCACCCGTTGGCGGGAATCCGTCAAAACAGGACTCGGGAAAGGAGACTCAGGATCCGAGGGTTTCTCGGACGCTCAACCAACCTTCTCGGTGATGTAGGAGATCGCCGTGCCGACCGTTTGGATCTTTTCGGCATCCTCATCAGGGATGGTGATATCAAAGGCGGATTCGAATTCCATCACGAGTTCCACGGTATCGAGGCTGTCAGCCCCGAGATCGTTGATGAAGCTGGTCTCGGCAGCGAGTTTGTCACGCGAGGCACCCATGTGTTCGCAGATGATCTCGTAAACCTTTTCTTGAACGTCGACGTCAGGCACGGTGTTTCCGGGCTGTGGGATCGGGAAAGGCCGCTTGGGCCAGTGAGAGGCGCAGGAAGCGCCCGGGGGGAACAAATTGTAGAAGCCCCGGCATGGGAGGGGAAGCCCTCTTGGCGGGAGTTTTGGGGCCTCAGCCGAGGGAAAGGCCCCCATCCACCAAAAGCACTTGCCCGGTGATGTAGGAGCCCGTGGGACCCAGCAAAAAGGACACCATACCGGCGATTTCCTCGGGGCGTCCCGAACGGCGCAGAGCGATGCGATCCAACATGGTTTGTCGGGCGGCGTCAGGCATTTCCGAGGTCATGTCCGTATCGACAAAACCGGGAGCGACCACATTGACGGTAATGCCTCGGCCTCCCAATTCCAGGGCGGCGGAACGGGCCAGGCCATGTAGCCCAGCCTTGGCGGCGCAGTAATTGGCCTGCCCTGGATTGCCGATGGTAGCCACGACGGAACCAATCAAGACCATGCGTCCAGCTCGGGCCTTCATCATGGGTCGTGCCGCGGCCCGCATGAGGTGAAAAGGACCTTCCAAGTCGGTGGTGACCACATCACGGAAATCCTGAGCTGACATGCGCATCAGGAGCCCGTCGCGGGTGATCCCGGCATTGGCGACAATGCCGTCCAGTCCCCCCCACGCGTCCACAACCGAGGCAACTGCCTGATCGGCAATCGCCGGCTCCGAAACATCCCCTTCCAGTGCTAGAAAGGAACCTCCGGCCGAAAGCACGAGCTTTTCGGTTTCCTGGAGGTTTGCGAGGCGAGTGGCGGAGCCGGCAATTTTTGCCCCCTGTTTGGCCAACTCCAATGCAATGGCTTGACCAATTCCTCGGGAAGCTCCGGTCAAAATCACGCGCATGTCCGCAAGTTCTGGCATGGTCAGGCAGGGTCGGGAGTGGCGAAGGAGGCCAAGGCCTCCACAGTGTCCAAGGAGCGCACCAAAACTCCAGGGGAAATTTTTCGGGCAAGACCCGCCAGAACGCGGCCGGGAGCCATCTCCAGGAAAGGGCCTTCCGCAACCGTAGAGGCCATCTGGACAAAGGACTCTTGCCATAGGACAGGTGCCGTGAGTTGTGAGACCAAATTTTGCCGCAGTTTGTCCGGATCAGTTTCAGGCTGGGCCGTGGCATTTTGCCAAACCGGGCAATAGGGAACCCGGAACTCAGTTTCCTGCAGGGCAGTCGCAAGTTGGTCGGCGGCAGGACGCATGACTTCGCTGTGGAAGGCTCCGGCTACGTCCAGGCGGATGGCCCGGCGGGCGCCGGCCTCCAACACTCTGGGCTCCAGCAGATCCAGGGCCGCAACTTCGCCGGATACCACAATTTGCCCGGGGCTATTCAGATTGGAAACTTGGCAGATCATGCCGGTTTCTTGGGAAACTTCCTCGCAGAGGGCCTCCAAGGGCCCTTGATCCAGGGCCAGAACAGTCATCATGCCCGAGGGTAGGGCCTCGGAGGCGGCCTGCATGGCTTGGCCGCGCAAATGAACCAAGCGCAAGCCATCCGCAAAGGTGAGTGCACCGGCAGCAGTCAAGGCGGTGTACTCGCCCAGAGACAGCCCTGCAGCTTGGGAGGGTTGGATGGGATGGCCAAGAGTTTCCTCCAGGCCAGCCAAGGAGGCTAGGGAGGTTACAAAAATTCCAGGTTGGGCCATGTCAGTTCGCGTAAGTTGTTCACCCGGTCCCTGGAAGATCCTTTGCGACAAAGAAAATTCGAGCAGAGCATCCGCCCGATCGAAAACATTCCTGGCGGCAGAGGATTGGTTGTAGAAATCCAGACCCATGCCAACTTTTTGGGCGCCTTGCCCAGGAAAGAGGAGTTTCAATGAGGTCATAGTTTTACCACTGAACGCGGGCACCAGCCCACGTCAAGCCTGCACCAAAGGCGGCCAAGACCAGCCATTTGCCAGATTCGAACCGCCCTTGCGCATCCGCCTCAGACAGCAAAATGGGAATGGAAGCGGCTGAGGTGTTGCCGTAGTTTTGGATGTTGATCAAGACTTTTTCTGGCGGAATGCCGCATTTTTGGGTGGCGGTTTCCAAAATGCGGGCATTGACCTGATGTGGGATGACGAGACAAATATCATCTTCCGCAAGGTCGGCCGTTGCCCACGCCATGATCTCCGTCATTTTGTCCACGGCAAACCGATAGACCTCACGGCCTTTCAGGCGAATCAAATGCGTGCCCTCGGCCAAAATTTCGGGCGTCATGACTTCAGCAGCACCACCCCGGGGACGTTGAATATAATCCCATCCTTTGCCATCAGATCCCAGAAACATATCCGCAATCAGGCCCTGCTTGCAAATTTCATGGGGTTGGAGAACACAGGCACCAGCGCCATCTCCAAAGAGGACACAGGAATTGCGATCATGAATGTCAATGATGCGAGAAAGGGCCTCCCCACCAATGCACAGCACGTTTTTATAGGTGCCGGTGGCAATGTATTGACGCCCGACGGACAGCGCAAAAAGAAAACCGGGACAAGCAGCCGAAAGATCAAAAGCGGCAGCATTGACGGCGCCAATCCTTTCCTGCACAAGGCAAGCGGAAGAGGGCAAAAGGGCATCCCCGGAGACGGTGCCAAGAACAATCAGATCCAGGTCTTCGGCCGCCACTCCGCTTCGCTTTAGAGCATCCTCGGCGGCCGCCGCGAACATATCGCTGGGCTTTTGATCGTCGCGCAACCAGCGTCGTTCGACAATGCCCGAGCGCTGCCGAATCCACTCATCCGAAGTTTCGACAAACCGAGTGAAGTATTCGTTGGGAATGACGCGATCTGGCGTGTAATGACCAAATCCGGCAATGCCAACGTCGCAAGTCATTGCGGGGAACCTGTGGAAATTTGGGCCACGGTGTCCACGATATGGCGGTTGACCTCCGCGTCCATGGCGGCGCGAACGGCGCGCAATGCGGGTGGCACGGCATCGGCCTGGGAACGACCATGGCCAATCAAAACCACCCCTTGAACGCCGAGGAGGGCGGCACCGCCTACTTCGGAGTAATCAGAAGCTCCCAAGATCTTGCGCAAGAGACGGCGTAAGGATTCGGTGTCTTCCGCTGAGGTTAGGGAAGCCGAAATCTGATGCAGAAGGAATTGGGTGAAGCCTTCCACAACCTTGAGAATCGTATTGCCCGTGAAGCCATCGGTGACCACGACGTCAGCAACTCCCTGGAAAATGTCCTGACCTTCAACGTTGCCAACAAAGTTGAGGTTGGATTGGGAAATCAACTCGTGCGCCTCGCGAACTAGAGCACTTCCCTTGCCCGCTTCTCCGCCGATGTTGAGAA
>CAYXFZ010000068.1:6126-10296 GCA_964464385.1 uncultured Planctomycetales bacterium | reverse complement strand
GCGAAAATGTCACGAGAATAGGCCGAACCCATGATACCGTACTGCTGGAGATGCTGAGCTTTAGGTTGCGGATTGGCGCCAGCATCCAGCAGGACTAGGCGTCCCCCGCTTCCCTGAAAAGCCACGGCAATACCCGGCCGACGAATGCCGGGCAAAAGGCCCAACTTCAAGCTGGCGCCCGCGACGGCGGCCCCCGTATTGCCAAAGGAAATCAAACCACCGGCACTTCCGGTATGGACTGCATCAATACTCCGAAAAATGGAAGCCTGAGGTTTTTGCCGAAGAACCTCGACGGGTTTTTCTGAGGCCTCCACGGCGACATCGGCCGCCAAAATCTCGGGAAGATTCTGAATCCCGTGAGACCCCAGGACATCCTTGCATTCCGAGACCGGACCCACCAAGAGGATTTCTTCGGCAGAAAAATCTCCTTGTAGGGCTTGGGCAACTCCATCCAGAATCGCCCGGGGAGCGTGGTCTCCCCCGAGGACATCAATGGCGATGCGCACGAGGAATTAAAATTCGTCTTTGGCGATCACTTCGCGGCCAGCATAGTGGCCACAGTTATCGCAGACCGCATGCGGCCGACCCTGAGCGCCGCACCGCGAACAATCGCGAAGCGTGAGATGGGTCTTGGGCAGGCCCGCGCGAACCTTGCGGGCGCGTGAACGGGAGTGTTTCCTCTTGGGATTGGCCATGGTGAAAGGGTGGGTTGGGGATAGACCCGAGCCCCATTTTCCGAAAACTTGCCCTCCGGTCAAGCCGGAGTCGAAACAACCTCTTGAAGTGCCGTGATTCCGTCCTTCAATCCAGCCGGATTGCCCCCCTTGCCCCGCGCGAAATCGGGTCGCCCGCCACCCCCACCTTGGACGCATTTTCCAAAAGTTCTGGCTAGATCGTGGGCAGAATGCCCAGATTCGGGATCGGCCAGAAGAACAAAGGGGATTTCCTCGGCGCCTCCACCTGCCAAAAGAAGGACAGAGGGCACGGAATCGCTGGCTTGGATTTGGTCGGCAAGGCGCCCCAAGGAGTCCGCATCCAGGCCCTCCAGGTGGAGCCAGGCCAAGGGTCCGGACTGACCACGCAGGGAATCCAAAATATCTGGAAGAGAAGGGGCGCTGGCTTGGGTGCGCCGACGGGCTTCCCGGAGTTGCTCTTGCAGAGATTCAATGCGATCCAGAAGTCGTTCGGCAGGAACCTTTAAATGGCCGGCCAAGGAACGGAGAGCCGTGGCCTCGCGACGCCGCTCGGCCAGAGCACAGAGGCCGGCGACGGCCTCAATGCGCCGGACCCCCGCCGAGAGAGCTCGGTCGGAAAGCAAACGAAAATCACCGATGGCGCCAGTCGCGGTGACATGCGTGCCTCCACAAAGTTCAGCCGAGAATCCGGGGATTTCCACGACTCGAACTTCATCCCCATATTTTTCACCAAAAAGGGCCGTCACTCCAGCAGCCTTGGCCTCTTCTAGGCCACACACCCGGAGATCCAAGGTTTGGTCTGCCAAGATGTGTTGCAACACGAGGTCTTCCACAGCCAGAATTTCGGTCTCGGTCAACCCCTGAGGGTGGGTGTAATCGAAACGCAGGTGTTCGGGGCCAACAAAAGAGCCTGCTTGGTGGACGTGATCACCCAAGATCGCGCGCAAGGCGGCGTGAAGCAAATGAGTGGCTGTGTGGTGTCTTTCCGTGGAGCGGCGGCTTTCGCAATCGACGCAAGCAAGCAAAGCGTCCCCAACTTCCAAAGGAGCATGGGCCTTGCCGTAATGAAGAAGGTGATCTCCGTCGCAGGTGGTCCGTTCGATTGCAAAAACCAAATCACCGGTGGGAGAAAGCAACTGCCCAGCATCGCCAACTTGACCGCCGCCTTCGCCATAGAAAGGACTCTCGGACAGGAGAACGGTTGCCGCTTGGCCCACAACCAAGGAATCCACGAGTTGGCCCTCTTGGATTAACGCAATGGCATGCGTGGAGCACTGGTCCCGTTCCCATCCCTCGAAGCAGGTCCCGGGCACGCCCCCAGTCTGCAATTTACCAGCAATGGACTCGCCAAAGACATCTCCGGCGAGGTCCGAACCGGCCCGGGCCCGTTCTTTTTGTTCGCTCATGGCGGCATCAAAACCAGCGCGGTCAAATTTCAGGCCCTGTTCCTGAACGATCACTTCGGTAATGTCGGAAGGAAAACCCCAGGTGTCGTGTAATTCGAAGGCCGTGGTCCCAGGGAAGGTCGGGTTGGACTCGGCCTTGAGGGTTTCCACGGCGGCGTCAAGACGGGAAATGCCCTGGGCATAGACTTCACGGAAACGTTCTTCCTCGGCAGCACATATATTTTGCAAGGTTGTTTCTTGTTCCGTCAGCTGTGGATAGGCCTCGGCCATCGTCTCTTGTAATGGGCCCAATAAAGCAGGAAGGCAAAGGGCTTTGACATCAAGAGAAATCGCATCACGAACAGCCCGCCGTAAAATTTTTCGAACCACATAAGCTCGACCATCTCGGCCCGGAGTTACGCCGTCCGCAAGACAAAAGAAAACCGCTCGGGCGTGATCCGCAATGCGTCGCATGCGCGTGTCCAGAGCGGGGTCGTCACCATAGGATTTCCCGGAGAGCTCTTGAATGGCGGCCATCAAGGGGGCGAATGCATCCGTTTCAAAGTTGTTGGGCACCTTCTGCACCACTGCGGCGATGCGTTCCAGTCCTAAGCCAACATCAATGTTGCGCTGTGGGAGAGCTTTTAGATCGCCACCATCTTGGCGGTCGAATTGGGTAAAGACAAAATTGCCGATTTCCAAAAATCGGTCGGGCAAGGCCTCAATGCCTGCATGGTCCGGCGGTGGACCAGCATCCGGTTGCAAATCAAAGTACAACTCGGAACAGGGTCCACAAGGACCATTGGGCCCCTTGCTCGGAGCAGCAGAGGGCCAGAAATTTTCCTTTTCACCAAAGCGAAAGATGCGGTCTTCCGGCATTGCGATGCCATCTCGCCACAGGCCATAGGCCTCCTCGTCCTCCTGATAAACCGAGGCCACCATTCGTTCGCCGTCCAAACCCAGAACTTCCGTGAAAAATTCCCATTCCCAAGGAATGGCTTCTGCTTTGAAATAATCCCCGAAGGAGAAATTTCCCAACATTTCGAAAAAAGTGTGATGGCGTGGCGTGCGCCCCACATTTTCCAAGTCAGGCACACGCAGGCATTTTTGGGAGGTCGTGGCGCGGGTTAAGCCAGGGCGCCCGTGCCCTAAGAACTCATCCTTGAATTGGTTCATACCCGCGCCGGTGAAAAGCAGGGTCGGATCGTTGGTGGGAACCAAAGAATCCGAGGGCAACCGCTGATGATCCTTGCCCTCAAAGAAGGTAAGGAAACTCTCGCGAATTTGCGCGCTGGTATGCGGAAGACTCATCGTGGATGCTCAGGAGGTGGGCCTTCCCTCCTCGGCGAGCATCTTACGCAGTCTGGGCCGCTTCTTTCTTGGCAGGAGGGCTTGCCGATGAGTGATCCGATGAGGTTTTGGATGGGGACTCGGATTTTTCCTTGGGCACGGGAGCCACCGTTGTGGAGATGGCCTGGACGGAGGACTTGTTGTCCGGGCAAGCGGCCTCGAGGACCAGCTTGGTCAAATCCGAGGAGAGGTCGGGATTGTCCAACAGAAGCTGGCGGGCCCCTTCGCGGCCCTGGCCCAGTTTGACTTCACCCTGACCGGGAATCATGCAGGAGAACCAGGCCCCCGATTTTTTGACGATCCCGTGAGTGAGGCCGAGATCCAGGATGTCTCCCTCGAGGCTGAGGCCTTTGCCGTAGATGATGTCGAATTCAGCGCGGCGGAACGGGGGTGCGACCTTGTTCTTGACCACGGTAGCCTTGGTACGGTTACCCAGGATGGCATCCCCTTGCTTGAGGGCGCCAATGCGGCGGACATCAATGCGAACGGAGGAATAAAACTTGAGAGCACGACCACCGGGGGTAGTCTCCGGATTCCCAAACATGACACCGATTTTTTCTCGGAGTTGGTTGATGAAGATGACCACACAGTCTGTTTTGCCAATGGAGGTCGTCAAGCGGCGAAGGGCCTGGGACATCATCCGGGCTTGCACCCCAACAAAGACGTCGCCAATTTCTCCGTCAATTTCCACTTTGGGGACGAGAGCAGCCACGGAATCAATGACAACCACATCAATGGCT
>CAYXFZ010000068.1:0-6116 GCA_964464385.1 uncultured Planctomycetales bacterium | reverse complement strand
TTGACGAAACGCTCGCAGATGTCCAGGCCCTCTTCGCCGTAGGAGGGTTGGGCCAAATGGAAACGCATGCCATCCAATTTGACGCCCAGGGCCGTGGCATATTCCGGGTCAAAAGCATGCTCGGCGTCAATGAAGGCGGCGTAGCCCCCACGGGCTTGGGCCTGGGCAATTACCGACAGGGCCAAGGTGGACTTGCCGCTCCCTTCGGGGCCGTAAAGCTCGATGACGCGGCCACGGGGTAGGCCCTTGCCGCCCAGCGCGAGATCCAAGTTGATCGAACCGGTGGAAATGCCATCCACGGGGGCTTTGTAGCCCTCGTCCATGCGGATGACGGCTTCCGCGCCGTGGTTTTTTTCAATGACAGCGACGGCCTCTTGAATAGCCTTTTCGCGTGGGTCGGTAGTTTTGGAACTGGAAGTGGGCTTGTTTTGGGTGGCCAAGGGAGGTCTCCTGTTTGGGTTTTGTTCGGGTAATCTAGGGCCAGTAAAGGCTAGAGTCAACCCAAACCGCCAACATAGAGACGCGGGTCCTGCATTTCCTTACAAAAAATTAAAAGGGGATTCCTAGATTTGCACGAACTTCTGGAGTTCAGCAAATCGTTCGTCCAAATGGGATCGTTCCGCCCGCGAGAGAGCTTCGGTGGAAAACTTCTCCACGGTGCAGGATGCGGCCACCGTTCCATAGGCCATGGCCCGGCGTAGGTTGGCCGGCGTCATTTCCCCCAGGTCGGCCAAGGATCCCAGAAAACCACCGGCAAAGGAATCTCCGGCTCCGGTGGGATCCACAACGGCGGCCGTGGGATAGGCGGGCAGGGCGAAGCGGAAGGAAGCTTCGAAGAGAAAAGCACCGTGTTCACCCTTTTTGATTACTACCACCTTCGGCCCCATGGCCAGAAGCGAGGCCCCGGCCTGCACCAAGTTCTGTTCCCCGGTCAGCATGCGGGCTTCGGCATCGTTCAAAATGAGGCCGTGTACTCTGCCCAACAATTCCCGCAGGGCGTCGGGTTGGGTTTCAATCCACAGATTCATGGTGTCCGCGAAAACGATTCCTCCGTGCAAGGAGTCCAGCATTTGCAGTTGCACATCGGTTCCCATGTTGGCCAAAAAGACAAAGGGAGCACCCACGAAATCAGCTGGGACTTGTGGTGGCTCGGCCAAGACGTTGAGTTCGGTCTTGAGGGTTTCTGCCTCGTTCATGTCGCCGCTGTAACGGCCGCTCCAGCGAAACGTGGGTTGGTCGGCAAAGGAGCGCACGCCAGCGAGATCAGCGCCCCGTTGGCGCATGGGATCCCAAGCTTGGTCCGGGAAATCATGTCCGACATTGGCAACCACTTGCACTTTTGTGAACAAGGATGCGGCCAAGGAAAAATAAACGGCACTGCCACCGACGACGTCTTCGGCCCTGCCAAATGGAGTCTCGACGGTGTCCATGCCAACGGAACCAACGACGCACAAGGTCATGAGAGTTCGTCCTGGGAAGAGGATTGCCGGCGTAACCCAAACCAGGCTAGGCCGCCAAGGAGACCGAAGCCTACTTGGGTGAGCAAACGAAACAAAACAGACACGGCGACACCCAGTGTGAAGGTGGCGCCCATGCTCTGGAAAAAGTGTCCGTAAATGGTCTCCCCGACCCCCCAGTTGCCCGGAGCAACGGGGACCGAAGAGAGGGTTTGGGCGACTGGAAAGATGGCCGCCACGAGCCGGAGTGGCAACTCCGAACTCAAGGACTGCCCCACTGCCCAAAAGCTCAGCATGGCGAATCCTTGTAGGAGGATCGACAATGCCAAAACCAAGAGCAAGCGAGGGGCATGGGGACGATAAACCAAAAGGGCGTCATCCAAGGCCTCGCGTTGGCTCGCGAAGGGGAATTTCTGAAGCAATCGATCCAAGCGGAACCGTTGTCTTAGCCGACGCGAAAGGATGAGAATTCCACCCCCTATAAGAGCGAGCAAGAGGACTCCCACCGCCAAAGGAGCGTTTTTCCACTGGCCCCCGAGTTGTTCATTCCATGGGGTGAGCAGCAACATGGAACCACCCAACAAGAGCAGGCCCAAGAGGCCGAAGACCCGATCCACAAACACGGATACGGCAGCCCGCAGGCGACGATCTTGGCGCCCACGGGCGACCAGAACGGCGCGCACAACGTCTCCCCCGGTCAGGCCTGGGAGTACATTGTTGAAAAAATAGCCCACGAAGCAATACCGCAAAGCTCGCTCAAAAGAAAGGGGAACGCCCGCCGAGGCGAGCAGAATTTGCCAGCGCAAGGTCACCAGAATGAGAAGGATGCACCAAAACCCGGCGGCGGCGAACAGCCAATTCCACTGCAGAGTGCGAAAGTGCTGGGAAAGTTCTTGCAGTTGGACCTGGGATAGGACATACCAGACCAGCAGTCCAAGCGCCGCCAATTTCGCGCCGAGCCCGAGCCAGCGTTTCATTCTGCAGTGGGTGTCGGGGTGCTCCCTTGGAGAAGTTCAAAACGCAAACGGCAAGCCTCGGCCACATCCGAATGGGGACTGTTCGAGCCCAGGAGCAGAGCGTCGAGAGCAAGATTCAGGCCCATGGCGGCCAAGGTCTCCGGTTTCGTCGTTTCATGGCCGGAGCGAAGGGAGCGGGCTGTGAGGACCAAGACCTGGATCTGCTCGGCCATGGGCAGGGAGGCCACCGATTCGGGCACCAATTCCACATCACCCGGATAACGCTCCCGCCAAGTGGCGGCATAGGAGGAAAGAAGCGCGGCGGCCGCAATTTGGGTTTCGGCCGGAGCGGGCTCTTCCAGCAAAGTACGGCAGGCCCAGGCGGAGGCCTCCAAAGAAAAGCCAAAATCGGTGGGATCCAAGGCGCCCAGAGACGACAGGATTCCTAGGTCAAAAGCAGCGTGTTGGGGAATGGCGCGGAGGGGTGCATGGCCGACCCGCCAACCGGGTTCCACAGGACCTCCCGTCCAAGTGGCCGGGTCGTGCAAAAGATAGGCCTCCGACAAGGGCGCCCAAGTCTCAGGATCGTGGGCGGCCGCCCAGTCCTGTAGGGAGCGAGCTGGAGGAACACCGCAACTTCCCAAAAAGAGGAGCAAGACGGGGAACAGGGGCGCAGAGCTTCGGGGGAGTTGGAGCATCGACAACGGCGGGTGCGGAGGGTGGTGGAGGCGGCGGGAATCGAACCCGCGTCCTGTCAGGCTTCTAGCCGGGCTTCTACGTGCGTAGTCTTGCCTTGAATCTCGCAATCGGTCTGCCGCAAGACAGGTGGAGCCGATCGCCAGCCTCGAAGTTCTTACGCGAAATTCTGAGGCGGAATCTCACGCCAGCCCGACTTCGTTTACCGAGTGGAATCCCTCGGGCGGGGATGCCATCGGCCACTACCTTGAATCAGGCAGCGAGAGAGTAGTTATTTTCGGCAGTTGATGCCTTGCCGGAGGATTTACGAGGCCATTCCGGCAACCTCGGCACGCCACTTCGGCGAGAACAACCTGCAGTCGAAACCGATCGCCCCCGTCCATGAGCACTCCCTAGTCTAACAAAACCTCAAGTCCGCCGCCCTTTCAGGCTCCGCAGGGTGCGTCGGTCTTCTTTGTTGCGCATGGATTGCCGCTTATCGTGAAGTCTCTTGCCCTTGGCCAGTCCAATTTCCAATTTCACCCACTTTCCGCGAAAAAGCAGGCGTAGGGGAATCAGGGTCAAGCCCCGTTCTTTGACCTTGGCTGCCAAACGACGAACCTCGCGTTTGTGGGCAAGCAAAGGGCGCGGTCGAACTGGATCATGGTTGAAACGATTGCCTTCGGTGTATTCGGCAATGTGGGTGTCTTGCAGTAGGAGTTGATCCCCCTCCACCTTGACCCAGGCCTCGTCCAAACTCACCTGACCAGATCTCAAGGTCTTGACTTCCGTGCCAGACAAACGAATGCCGACTTCCAAAGTTTCCAAAATTTCATAGCGGTGGCGCGCCCGGCGATTGCGGGCGATTTCAAGGATTTCCCGATCTTCCGGAGAGGCGCTGGGCTTGCGCGGCTTGGACACCCGGCCTATCGTATGCGGCCCCGTTCCAGGGCGGGCCGAAGTGGCGGAATTGGCAGACGCGCAGGCTTCAGGTGCCTGTGAGCATTTTTGCTCGTGGGGGTTCGAATCCCCCCTTCGGCACCAACGGAACAGACCCGTGCAGGGCAGTAGCTCTAATTGGTAGAGCGGCGGTTTCCAAAACCGCATGTTGGGGGTTCGAGTCCCTCCTGCCCTGCCATTCCCCCTCCGCCGCAACCACCCTTGCCCTTTCCTGGAGTCCCGGATGACGCGCTCGCTGCAGTGGGCGACCCGGACCCGTTGGATCTCGGCCTTCTGCGTAAAGCTGTGGTGCCCTTGGCAGCTCCTCCGGACGGCCCCCTGCACGGGCTCTTGGAATTTGGCCGCCTCTTTTTAGCCGCCAACACGGTGGTGAATTTGAGTGGCGCGAAAACTTGGGAGGCGCTCCTTGTCCCCCACCTATTGGATTGCACTTTGGCGGCGGCCTTTGTCCCTGCCGACGCCCGCACACTCTGGGACTGGGGTTCCGGCGGCGGACTTCCTGGCCTAGTTTGGGCCACTCTGTTTCCGGAGAAACGCATTTTGCTTTCGGACCGCACCCGCAAGAAAACCGATTGGTTGGAAGAGGCCGCCGTGCGCCTGGGATTGACCAATGTCGAGGTGTTCGCCGGGCCAGCCGAAGAGGTGCTCCGCCGAGTGGACGTTCGCCCTGACCTTCTCATTGCCCGTGCAGTCGAACCCTTACCAAAATTAATGGGTCGTATTTTGCGGGCACGGTTGTCCTACGGGGCCTTGGTGGTCATGGCCGGCCCGCGATGGACCGAAGATTGGGAATCGGTTTCTCTGGACATCCGCAAACATTTTGGGCGCCCGCGAAGTTATGCCTATTCCCTGCCCGGGGCGTTGGAACGCAGTCTGCAAATCCTCCCCCACTCCTGAGCCCGTATTCTTTTCCCTTCATGGCTCCCGTGCCGGCTCTCCCACGCAGAAAAATCCCGTTTTCGATCCAGAAACTGGATCGTCGTGCGGTGCAAGTAGTTCGGGAACTGCAAAAGGCAGGCTACGAAGCGTATTTAGTGGGTGGTTGCGTGCGGGATCTCCTCTTGCTCCAACATCCCAAGGATTACGACATTGCCACCTCGGCAAAACCCGAGCAGGTGCGGCGCTTGTTTCGCCGTTCACGCATCATTGGCCGGCGATTTCGTTTGGTGCACGTGCATCAAGGGCGCGATGTCTATGAAGTGGCCACTTTTCGTCGTGGCCCTGAATCCAGCGAAGTGGCTCCCAATAAACCGATGCAGGGGGACAATCTGTTTGGCACGGCGGAAGAGGACGCCATGCGCCGTGACTTCACGGTGAACGCCCTCTTCTTGGATCCAGTAGCGGAGGAAATCCTGGATTGGGCGGGCGGTTTCCAGGATCTGAAGGCGCGCAATTTACGTTCCATTGGTGATCCGCGGATTCGATTCCAAGAGGATCCCGTACGGATTTTGCGAATGATCAAATTCATGCGCCGATTGTCCCTGCAGCCGGGCAAAGAGGAGTTGCATGCGGCCCGGGAAGGAGTTTCCCAGCTTTCGCAAGCCGCCGCACCACGGCTCGTAGAGGAGGTCTTCCGATTGCTCCTGACCGGAGATTCGGTGGGCGTCTTGGAAGATCTCGTGGCCCTAGATGCCCTGCGTTTGGTCCTGCCTGACCTGCATGCTTGGGCGAGCCGCGAAGCTCTGCGATTGCAAAAACTGCAAGGACGGTTGCAACACTTGGATGCTTGGGTGCAGGAGGGCGACGAGCCCTGTTATTCCCTCCGTTTGGCCATTCTTTACGGCCCTTTTGTTGAGGAGGAATTCAATCCCGCAACACGGACGTTGGACATCAAAGAAAAACCCCAGATCGTGGCCCATATTTTTCGTCAATTGCAAACGCGGGCTCGACTGCCTCGCCACGCCCTTTCCCGGGCGGCCCGCATTCTTTTGACACAGCTCCGCTTGGATCCACCCACTTGGACCCGTTCTCAACGGCGTCTTCGGCGTAAGACCATGGAACAGACCGTAGGCCTGGAATGGTTCGAAGATTCCATGCACTACCTTCGTGCTCGACTTTTGGCCGATGG
>CAYXFZ010000067.1:0-14479 GCA_964464385.1 uncultured Planctomycetales bacterium | reverse complement strand
TATAATAAAACGGTTGTTGATGATACCGTTGATAATTCAGCGGGAGCAATAAGTCATGCGGCTTGTACCATAGCGAATGATCTTGATATAAGTGCGATTGTGACCATGACACAAAGTGGAGGAACTGCTAGAATGGTCTCGGGATTGGGCAAACATTGGTGCTCTGGTGACTCAATGTCACACTTTGATCGAGCCTGGTGTTCTAGCCGATACGATCAAGCTCTATTCCACGCAGTATTTTTACGACAATCTGACCCAAGACGTGCAGATCAGCGGGGGAGGGCCCGGTGGTCGTACTTCATGCGGCTTGCAGCCTTTCGTGGACAACCGCCAGTCTTATCTTTTGAGCCGCTCCGAACTGTCGGGTGTCCGGCCGACCATTAGTAATCTTGCCATTCTGCCGTCCACTCCGACCGCGCAAGATACGGTCTCCGTCACCGCTCAATTGCAAGCCTCGGGCACGACAATTGCGGGTGCCCTCCTTATGTGGCGAGCGGGCAAGGTTGGACCTTTCAGCGAAGAGCAAATGTATGACGATGGCCTTCATAACGACGGCGCGGCCAATGATGGTGTCTGGGGCGGCAACATTGCGCCGCAGGCCGGAGGCAGCAAAGTGTCCTGGTACATTTTGGCTTGGACTCCTGCGGATCGGGGCACGCATTATCCTTGGCAGGCCGAAGAGGCGCCGGACTCCTACGCCATTGCGCCCACCATTGTTCCCAATGGCATTGTCCTCAACGAATTCCTGGCGGATAATGACACTGGCGTGGTGGACGAAGCCGGAGAACAGGAAGATTGGATCGAAATCATGAATACAACCACCAACTCTGTGGATTTGAGTGGCTGGTTTTTGAGTGACGATACGACCAACCCTCAGCAGTGGGCAATTCCTGCAGGCACTTCGTTGGGAGTAGGCCAGACCTTGTTGGTTTGGGCGGACAACGACCTGACACAAGGGCCCTTGCACGCAAACTTCAAGTTGGGGAAATCCGGCGAAGAAATCTTGCTCTTGGATGGAGACGGCGTCACCTACCGCGATTATTTTGCTTTCGGATCCCAAGGGCCCGACATTTCCACGGGACGCTTGTTCAATGGTGTGGATTCTTGGGTGACCTTTTCGGTCCCGACCCCGGACGCTTCCAATGAGCAAACTTGTGGCTATCGGGCCTATGACCAATTGGATCATGCGGCCCACGGTCTGCTACAAGAGAGCTCGGGCAGTCCTGCCAATGGCGGATCGGTCAATATCAAGGTCAGCGGTGCCGCTCCAGGGGACACGGTCTTTCTATATGTCTCCAAGGATCCGGATTATCTTGATCACCTTTCCGCTGCTGGCGTCGTCTTGATTTCTCCCATGGGGATCTTATCCAGGGCGTCATTGTTGGCGGATGCCAATGGCGAGGCTACTCTAACCCAATCTTTGAACAACCCCTCTCTGGTCGGGCGCTCCTTCTATTCCCAAGCCCACCTTCCATCCTCATCCTTGGGTGAGCAGGCCTCCAATGCCCTCGAAGTGACCATTTGCCCATGACCATCCGAAACATCCTCCTCGGCCTTTGTTCGCTCTTCCTTGTCTCATTGAGTTCTGCCCAGGACTTTTATGACGAATCCGTCTTGCGGGATGTTTCTTTGGATTTTCAACAAAACAATTGGTGGCAGCAGTTGGAGTCCAATTATGGAACCGGGGTGGAAATTCAAGGAGATTTGACGGTGGACGGGGTGACTTACCCTGATGTCGGCGTGCGTTTCAAGGGAAACACTTCTTATACCCGCCCCAATACCCAAAAAAAATCTTTCAGCATCTCCCTAAATTCATTCGTGACTGGGCAAGACGTGATGGGTTACTCCACCCTCAATTTCAACAACGCTTTTATGGATCCGACTTTCATGCGCGAGGTTCTTTTTTCCAAAGTGTGTCGAGAATACACCACCGCTGCCAAGGGAAATTTTGTTCACCTCATCATCAACAATCAAAACTGGGGGGTGTATGCCAATGTTCAGCAGTTGAACAAGGATTTTCTCGAGGAGTGGTACCCGACCGACACTGGGGATCGCTTCAAGGTTCCCTCGGCAATGAGGAACCCGGGCTTTTCTGCCCTGAATTGGTTGGGAACTGATCCAACCTCCTATTATTCTTGGTACGAACTCAAGAGTGCTGATTCCACTGCATACGATCGTTTGGTGGACTTGTGCAACACTCTCAACAACACGCCGTCGGGGCCCAATTATGTCCCGACCGTTGATGCCACCTTGAATTTAGATCGAGCTCTTTGGACCTTGGCCTTGGAAAATGCCTTTATGGATTCGGACGGCTATGTGCACAAGGGCTCAGACTATGCCCTGTACCGTGATGATGTGCATGGTCGCTGGAATTTGTTGCAACGCGACGCCAATGAGGCATTCGGGTCCTTTAGCAACAACACTTGGGGCACGAATGGTACCGTGAACCTGCACCCCAACTACGACATCACGGACCCCAACTTGCCCCTGATGAATCGTTTGTTGGTCATCCCTGATGTGTGGGATCGCTATCTGGCCCATTTCCAAACCATTGTGGACGAGTGGATGGATTCCACACGCGTCACCCCGATTGTGGACACTTGGGACAACTTGATCCGAGCCGAGGTGCAAGCAGATCCCAAGAAGATTTACACCTTTGCGGAATACACCACCAACCTTTATTACGATGTCAACCAGGGGAATACAGTGTTTAAGGGCCTTCAGCAGTTCGTGATCGAACGGCGCGCCTATCTCTTGTCCTTGCCGGAATTCAATCGCCCTCGTCCGCTCTTGGAGCAGCTGGCGCACAAACCTGCATTGCCCGTGGAAGGTCAAACTGTCACGGTCACGGCCCGTGTGATGCCACCGAGTGGTACCAGTTTGGCTCATGTCAAACTCCATATTCGGGATCGCGGCGCATTTCTTGAGGTTCCCATGTTCGACGATGGTCTGAATGGGGACGGTGCCGCAGGGGATGACCTTTGGGGCGCACAGGTTCCTGGTTTTGCCACTGGATCGAAGGTGGATTACTACATTTCTTCCTCCTGCGACGCTAGCAGTGGCGGAGCGTGGTCATTTCTCCCGCGAAATGCTGAGTTTCAGCCCCCATCTTGGATCACCCAGGCCGGCTCCAATACCTACCCTTGCTTCAATGAGTTTCTTGCCAAAAACTCCACCGTATTGGCGGATCCCAACGGCGAGTTTGATGATTGGATTGAACTCTTGAACCGAGATGCTTCCACCTTGGATTTTGCTGGCTTGTACTTGAGTGACAACCCCAATAATCTGACCAAATGGGTGATCCCAGTCGGCACCCTAGTAGCATCCGGAGGAACGGTCCTGATCTGGGCGGATGAAGACGGCTCCCAGGGTCCCTTGCACGCCAACTTCAAGTTATCCGGCAGTGGTGAGGAAATCTATTTGACGGCTCCTGACGGAACCACAATTTTAGATGCATTCTCTTTTGGCCCGCAATTGGACGACATTTCCACTGGTCGCCTCTTTGATGGCGACGCCCAATGGGTCACTTTTTCCTCGCCGACTCCGGATGCCTCCAACGAACAATCCTGTGGTTACCGGGCCTATGACCAGTTGGACCCCGCCGCCCATGGTCTTTTGCAAGAGGGATCCGGGAGTCCTGCCAATGGCGGATCGGTCAATATCAAGGTCAGCGGTGCCGCTCCAGGGGACACGGTCTTTCTATATGTCTCCAAGGATCCGGATTATCTTGATCACCTTTCCGCTGCTGGCGTCGTCTTGATTTCTCCCGTGGGGATCTTATCCAGGGTGTCATTGTTGGCCGATGCCAATGGCGAGGCAAACTTGACCCAGGCCTTGAACAACCCGACTCTCATCGGCCGATCCTTCTTTTCCCAAGCTCACCTACCCGCCTCATCCTTGGGTGAGCAGGCTTCCAACGCCCTCGAAGTTACGATCTGCACCTGAGGTCGGGAGAGTTTGGAGTGAGGATGATCTCAGAGTTCCAAGAAATTGGAAACTGCGCAACTCCCCAAGTCCAGCGCCTGAATGTAGAGTCCGGCTGGTGCGGTGTTGGGAAGCAGAGAGGCCTTGGCGACACCCTCGGCAGAAGAAGGAAGGATGACGCCCAGGGACACCGGAGCACCGAGGTTCAAGGTCACCCCAGGGCAAGGAGAGCCGGATCCCAAAGTGAACAACCCGGATTTTCGGGAGTAAAGGAAGGCCACCTGGCCGTTTGGGGTTCCCCCGACTGAGTACAACTCCAAGCTGTCAGGAACCAAGCCCTCTTGAAGCAAAGCAAAGGAGTCTGGCTGATTCACTGACAACGGGGTCGGGACGGAAAAGGATTGGGTCGTGAGGCGTCCATCGGGCAGCCTGCCATGACTCGTGTCGGCGGGGATGGGTGGTACGAGGAGGGAGGAAACCAGAATGTCCACGCCGGTATCCGGTGCAAACAAGTAAATACCTTCCCCGGAATTGGACAGTTTGAAACTTGCGTGCAATGGGCCTTGGGCGAGATCCCCATCGCACCAAATCAGGACAAAACTTCGGGCCGGGATCACGGTTCCGACAGGAATCATCCATTCATGTGGGTCGGCATAGCGATCGGACAGAAAGAATCCACTCACATCCAAGGGTTGGTCGGAAGCGTTGTGGATTTCAACCCAGTCCTCATTTTCGCCAGCTTCATCCACGATGCCAGTGTCATTTTTTGTCAATACTTCGTTGATGACCGCCGCAGGAAGAGGATTCGGAATCGGGAACCGGTCTCGAATAAATTGGGATCGGGTTCTCAGGTAGGGGAGGACGCCGCAAGTGGCTGGAATGTTGAACGCAGAGTAGGAAGGAGGGAATTCCCACGAATTCAAGAAATCACTGGGGACATACCCGTTCTCCATCGTGGGGCCTGAGAAGGTTCCCTGATATGCGAGGGGTTTAAGAAGCTGGAAAATAGCTTCGCAGGACGGAGTCAATCTTGTGGGGTGGGCGTTATATGCGCCAAAGGCCCTGGCATACATTTTCACTTGCTCTTCGTATTCCGGGATCTTCAAGAGGCGGTCAATCAGAGGAGGGCCATTGCCGTTGCCGGGATCGGAGGCTGGGCTGGCCAATCCCCAATTGGCGAAGGGTCGTTTTGCCCAATCGGTACCCCAAAAGTATGGGAAGAAATAATAATCCATTCCCATGGAGTGATCGAGGTCCCAAGGGATGTACTCGAAGCGATTCGTATCCGTGTCCCAGTAGAGGTAGTAATTATTGGGAAGAATCCAAATGCCATCCCACTGCCCCAAAACCATGTCGAGGGACTGAGCTCGCAAGAAGCCATCCACATTCAGCCAATCGCCGATCCCGGCTCGAAAAGTAGGGTCATCGGACAGATTGATAAAATCAATGAAAGAGGCGAGCCGCTGAAATCGATTGCCGATCTTTTCTTCGTAATCGTCCAGAGCTTCATAGGTCGCTGGAGTTCCGGGAGCGATCCAAAGCAGTTTCGCTCCCTGATCTTTCCAACGACACTTGTAAAGCTCCCCATCCTTATTGCCAAACCAAGCCTGAGCGAATTCTTCATCCACCTGTTCAATGTTGTTGTAAACACCTTGGATCTTGGTACCGTCATTGATCGTGAGCCAAACGTAATTGGTTCGGGAGGCAGGCAAACCGACCGAGCGAGCAATCTCGTAAGAGAGAGTTTCGCGGGCCATGGACGGGTCGGTGGATTCGCTGGCTAGGTTCATCTTCTCAACCCCGTGAAATTTCCGACCGGGAACGAACTCATTGAAACTCAGTTTCCACGGGAATTTTTTGGAGTTTCGTTGGGAGTTCCCTCGTGGTCGAATACCAACATTGAGATGAGTTTCATCCAATACGGAATTTTCTACTCGCACCGAACAAGAAACGTAAGTGTCAAGATACGGATTTTTGATAAAGGAGTCCAAATTGCTCTCGGACATGGTCACCGTGATTTTGGTAACTTCGGCCTGCAGGAAAACATTGGCCCCAGCCTCGGCCCAATCCGTGTCGTTGACTGGGAGGGGGTGCTGGGCCGAGAACAGTGCCAAGAGAGCGTGGCAAAGGAACACCATGACCCATTCAGTTTATCCCCTTATTCCACGTTAGGGGTTTCTAGCGCAGAGATTTTGCCCAGATTTCTTCTTTCCAACCAACCAAGAGGGTTTTGCCAAATTGGATGGTAGGGGCCTTCAAGTTGCCGCTAGGACCGAGCATGTTCTGGCCGCGGGCAACCACGACCTCCGTCGATTTTTCGGCCAACTCGGAAACGGCGGCCGCATCGAAGCGGTGCTTGCGGGCGTCCACCGTCTCACGGACGGCGATGCGGTGCTTGGCAAGGAAGGCATCCGCATGAGCGCACGACGTTCAGTTTTTCCGGTGGTAGTACCAAGAGATTTCTTTGATCATTCTGGAATCCTAACAATCCACAACCATGATTTCTGCCAGAGCTTTTTTGGCGAGGCCGTGCCGGGGGACGACACACGCTTCGGCAGGCCAGCCCATGGGAATCAACATCCAGGCTCGTTCGTTCTCCGGGCGTTGCAGGATCTCGGCTAAAAATCCCATCGGACTGGGGGTGTGGGTTAGGGTGGCCAAGCCGGCCATTTGGGCCGCCGCCAACAGCATGCCGGTGGCAATGCCAACTGACTCCTCGGCGTAATAGACTCCGCCACCGTCGTCATTGCGGGCCAACTTGAAGACGACAATCAGCCAAGGGGCAATTTCCAAGTATTCCTTGACCTCGTCGGTGCCCAAAGGGGCCAGATCCGCTTTCCATTCCTCGGTGGCGCGTTCTTTGTAAAAGACACGCTCCTCTTCTTCGGCGGCCGCTCGAATGCGCTTTTTCAAATCTGGATCTTGCACACAGACGAAGCGCCAGGGCTGCTTGTTGGCCCCGCTTGGCGCCGTGCCCGCGCAACGAACGATCCACTCCACGGTTTCCTGGCTCACGGGTCGATCGGAAAAGTGGCGCACGGAGCGACGGTGAGCAAGCGCCTCATGGAATTGGCGGGCGGCTTCCTCGGGCGGCAGATCGGGCGTCCAAGGTTGATGCGGGACGAAGACGGGTTCTTGCATGGTTCGAGGATACGGAACCTGCCGTTATCCTTAGTCTGTGTTGTTCTACCTTCTCGTTTCCCTGATTCTGCAGGCTCCCTCCGAAGAGGATCGCCCCAACATCATCCTGATCTTGGCGGATGATTTGGGTTATGCCGATCTGGGCTGCCAAGGGAGTGATTGGTACGAAACTCCGCGATTGGAGCAACTGGCCGCCGAGGGGCTTCGCTTCACCGACGCCTATTCCTCCGGACCCAATTGCGCTCCAACTCGTGCAGCCTTGTTGAGCGGTCAATGGGGGGCCCGGACCGGAGTCTGGACCGTCCAGTCGGGACATCGTGGCCAGGCGAAAAATCGGGCCATGGAACCGCCGCAGAACGAGCGGCGCCTCGCTGCTTCCGTGGTCACTCTTGCCGAATCCTTGAATGCAGCGGGCTATGCCACGGGTTTCGTCGGCAAATGGCACTTGGGGAGCGAGGCCACCGGCACGGGGCCGACCGATCAAGGATTCGAGTTTGCGATTGGCGGGGACTTGCGGGGACATCCCCAAGGACACCTCTTCCCCTGGGGCGAATTGCCGGGATTGGAAGAAGGAGAACCTGGCGAATCACTCACTGCCCGCTTGACGGAGGAAGCCTTGGGTTTTGTCCGCGCCCAATCCTCTCGGCCCTTTTTCCTTTTGCTCTCTCACTACGCGGTGCACACGCCCATCGAGGCCCTGCCCGAAGATCGCGCCAAATTTGCCAAGAAGCCGGTAGCGGAACGCCATCACCACGCGGGATATGCCGGCATGGTGTTGGAGCTGGATCGGCAAGTCGGACGACTCTTGGATGAATTGAGCAACTTGGGCCTGCGAGAAAACACCTTACTGGTGTTCACTTCGGACAATGGGGGTCTGGGTGGCTATGCCGAAGCCGGGGTGGCGGGCGGTCGGGAAATTACGGACAACTTTCCGATGCGGGGCGGCAAGGGAATGCTGACCGAGGGCGGAGTTCGTGTTCCCTTGATGGTGTCTTGGCCCGGACATGGTCTGGAAGGCAAGATCTGTCGAGAGCCCGTGACCACTCTGGACCTTTATCCCACCTTCTTGGAGATTGCCCGTGTTGCCCCATCTTTCCAGCAGATTTTGGATGGGACGAGCTTGGTGCCCTTGTTGGGCTCGGATGTTTCCTTTCCGGTACGGTCCCTGGTCTGGCATTTCCCCGGTTATTTGCAGGCTTCCTCGCAAAAGGGCACTTGGCGATTGACTCCTTCCGCGTCCATCCGGCGTGATGTTTGGAAAGGGGTGGAGGATTTTACGACGGGAGAATGGTCCCTCTTCCGCTTGGACATTGACATTTCAGAGCAAGTGGATGTTTCCCAAACCTTCCCGAAAATCGTGGCGGAAATGCGGAGGGAATTGGAATCTTGGCGCCAAGAAACCGGGGCGCCCATGCCGGCTCGCAAAAGTCCTTAGGGGACGACCACGGTCACGGCCCGGCTCAGCGATCCTTTCCTGCCCTCATTGGCCAGCGCCTGAAAGTGCAGGGTCAGACCGGACCAAGCCGGCGAAATGGGCATCGTGGTGTATTGAATTCCGCTTGCGGGAAAAAGACCATTGTGCGCCAATTGCAAAGTAGTCGTGTCCAATAACAATTCGCCGAAGGGAGTCGTTGTGGACCCCAACCCCAGCGAGCCAGCCACTCGAAAGCGAATTCTGGGCTGGGAAAAACTGCCAAAAGTGTATTGGGTGGGGTCGGCCGGGTTCGTCAAGAACCAAAGTGGTGTGACCAAGGAGGCGGCTTCCTGGGAGGTGGGATCGGTCTGTGCACTCAATCCGACCAATTCGTCAAAGACATATTCTTCACCCTTCATCTCAGCCCGCAAGAATCCAGCGCCCAAAATGCGGTGGAGGCGGTGTTGTTCCGATTCGGCTAGTGAGCCATTCCCCCAAGCTCCGTGAATATCAGGATCGGTGCAGCCGAAATGATCGCTTCCTTGAATGAGACTCCAAACCTTGCGATTTGTTTGAATGCCTCGGTCATACCAAGGGCGCACTTTGGAAGACCAGTTGTTGGTGAGATCTTCGTCGCCGGCCACGACCAATGCACTGCCCGTGAAATATCGAAAACTATTGAAGCCTGCGCTGGTGTTGCCAAGAAGAGAACCAAGATAGGGCTCGAACATCACAATCCATCGAATCCGAGGATCACGATTTGCCAGGTAGGCCGTTGCTGATGCACCCATGGAGTGACCCATCGCACCCCAGTTGCCTCCTCCGGTCATGCCCGCAAGCCAAGATGTTGCGTCGAGCGATTGGTCCTCGACCCATTGCATGAGGGCCTGGGTGTCCTTGGACTGATCCTGCATGCTTGGGAAGAGACCGGTTTCGGTGTCGTTGGACATGATGACAAAACCCCAACTTGCCAAGTGGTTGCATAAATCGTCGTAATCGCTCGGAGGCTCAATCCAACCATGCAAAAAACTTAGGAATGGAAACGGGCCTTGGCTGGGGTCGGCCGGCATGTTTTGGCCGCTGCTGGTGGCGGGGTAATAGACCCGCCCCTGAATGGTGCCACGACCGTAGTTTGTGTCCTTGAAGGCAACGTCTCTCCAGCCGGGAGAGAAAGGCCCATCGTCCTCTACATCTTGGCACGGAAGGAACCCGCACAGAAGGAAGATCAGGAAAGCAAGAAGGCCGCTACGCACTCCTCTATCCTAGCCCAAAAAGGGCCAAGGTGCCGGCTCGCCGGTTTGGTGGTCTCGGGGACGGGGTGCGTCCCGGCGGCGGAGTTCCTGGGCCAGTAGATCCACCAGGCGCTTCAACTGTTTGGGTTCCTCGCTGGCGCGATTGTGAGTTTCGCTCAAATCTTCCCCCAGATGGAAGAGCTCGGCGCGTTGCTCGTCCCACCGCCAAACGACCTTCCAGTTGCCCAATCGAAGGGCGCTAAAGGGCCCAATAAAATCAAAGCGATCGCGCAAACTTTTGTGCGACCAGTAATGCGGCCAGTGCCAAAGAAGTGGTCGTTCAGCCAGGGTTTTCCCCTGCAGGAGTGGCAGCCAAGAGATGCCATCCAACGGGCCCTGGGGCAGGGGCAGGTTGGCGGCAGCCAACAGTGTCGGCAAGAAATCGTCGGAAATGACCGGAGTCGGGCAACTTGCACCGGCGGCCGCTCGCCCTGGCCAGCGAACAATCATGGGTACGCGCGTGCCTCCCTCGCGCATAGTTCCCTTGCCGCCGGCCAGAGGTGCGCAGGTGGTGGGGGGGCCAGCGTGGGTGGCCAGTCCGCCATTGTCCGAAAAGAACACCACCAAAGTATGGTCGGTCAAGCCCAAGGCATCCAGGCGATTCAGCACGCGGCCGAGCGATCGGTCGTAACTTTCCACCATGGTGGCGTAGTGGCGCCGCGCCTTGGGGAGTGCCTTATCGTAAGATTCCAGCAGTTTCAAATCTCCTTGGATGGGCGTGTGCACCGCGTAGTGCGCCAGGTGCAAAAAGAAAGGGCGGCCGTGTGGATCCGACGCAAAGGTGTCCAAGACGGCCAGCGCCTTGTCGGTCAAAGCATCGTTGAGATAACGGTCGGACTCTCTCAAATCATCTAAGTCGGGAACTCGGTGGGAATGCCCAGGCATGCCATAAGGAGGGTAATAAGAGCCCGGATGGCCAATGAAATTTCCGGCAATGTTGACCTGAAAACCCAAGTTCTTAGGATCCGCGCCCGGTGTTCCTTGTTGCCCAAAATGGGCCTTGCCGAGATGGGCAGTCCGGTAATCGTGTTCTGCCAGGATGCTGGGGAGGGTGACATCTTCGGGGCCTAGGCCGGCCTGATTCCAAACAGGCAGTGCCCAGTGTTGTTGCTCGGGTCCGCGATTGGCCTCGCCCGGGATCCAGTTGGTGATTCCCGTGCTGGCAGGGTTTCGGCCAGAAAGAATGCTGGTGCGGGTGGGGGAGCAAACAGGGCTGGCGGTGTAAGCCTGCGTAAACTTCAACCCTTGGGCCGCCAAGGTTTCCAGGGCCGGAGTTCGGTAAAGGCGATTTTGATCCGTGACAAAATCGGCAAAAGGAACCGAAGTGTCCTGCCAACCCAGGTCATCCACCAGGAAAAAGAGAATGTTGGGCCGGTTCGTTTGTTGCTTCGCCAAAGGTAGAGCCAAGCGTCCACCATCCCCAGCCAGGACTCGGCCGGAGAGCACATGGAAGCCGGCAGTGCCCAGGGCCTGCCAAGTCTGCCCATCATCCCAAGAAATGTCCGTGCCCGAAGGGCCTGTACTGCGCCAAGCGCCCTCTTGCCATTGCACGCAGGAGCGATACCCGGGCAGGCCCCCTTCGACCAAGGTCCAGGTCGTGCCGCCATCCCGTGTGCGGGCAAGCAAGCTGGGCTGACTTGGCGTTTCGTGGTTGCCCCCAACGATCAGCCCATTCAGGGTGTCCCGCATATGAATGGAAAAAATCCCGGAGGATGGTCTTTCGTCCGTGAAGGGTGTGTCTGCCGCGGTCCAACTCACGCCCGAGTCCTGGCTGTGAAAGACACGGCTACGAGCTCCACCGGTGGCAATCCAGGCCAAGGAATTCCCAGAGAGGCAGATGGAAGTGCCGGAGGCAGCAAAGACATATTCCCCTTTGACCAACTCGGGCCGCGACTCTGGCGGGAGTGGCTCCCAGGTCCGCCCCCCGTCTTGGGTACGCCAGAGATCCAGGCGTCCGTCCACGGGATCGCCGACCAACATGCCTTCTTGTTCATTCCAGAAATCCATGCCGTCCCAAAACCCATGTTCGGAAGGACAGCGCGCCACCTGTTTCCAATCATGCCCTCCGTTGTCCGTGTGGAAAATGCGCGAGGCCTCTCCCGACCCAGCGCTCAACACGAGGGCGGTCCGGGGTCCAAATCCCTGGACATCGCGGAAATCCAACTCTTCTGCGCCAAGAACAGAACACTCGCGCCAAGTGGCACCTCCATCCGAACTGCGGCGGACCGTGCCTCCCGTGCCCGAGGCCCAAACGGTCTTCCCCTGTGCATGCAGGCCTCGGTAGGAGGGGGTGAAATCTCCGTGACGAATTTGATTCAGTTCGGCTTGCAGTCTGAGCACGACATTCGGACGATCTAGCCAAAGGTTCTTGGTTTCCAGAGGATCTTCCGCCAAGTTGAAAAGTTGACCACCGGGCCCACCCTGCACGCCCGGGAGAATTTGGGGTTTGGTGAAGCCGCCCGAGCCGAGTCCGTCCACCAATTTCCAATTGCCCGATCGCAGGGCAAACATGCCAGCGCCGGAATGGTGCACCAAGGCCGGCCGAGGAGTGGCGGCCGGATCGGCCAAAAGATGGGGCAGGAAACTCACCGAATCTTCTCCGGCACCACCCACTAAGGGCAAATCGTGCAGGTCGGCAACCGTGGCCAGAAGATCTTGCAGGCCAATCAAGGCCGCACTTTCACTCCCGGCCGGGATCTTGCCCGGCCAGCGGGCCAGGAAAGGGACGCGATGCCCGGCCTCCCAGATGTCTGCTTTTTGACCACGCTGGCCAAAGTTAGCGAGGTGTTCAAATTGTTCGCGATCGCTATCCACCCACTGGGCACCGTTGTCACTGGTCACCAGAATCAAAGTGTTTTCCCGCAGGCCTTGACGATCCAATGCCTGGAGCACTTGCTGGACCACATCATCCACTTGGGCGACAAAATCTCCGTAGATCCCGGCGCCGCTTTTCCCTTTCCATTTCTGGGTAGGCACCCAGGGCTTGTGTGGGGCGGACAGCGGTAGGTAAAGGAAAAAAGGTTTTCTTCCATCTTGGTTCTCCAAAATTGCCACGGCTTCTTGGCCCAGTCTTGGCAGAACCTCTTCGTGGCGGAAACCTGGAGCCATGGGTCCACCGCGCCAAAACCCCTGACCTCCGGTGCGAGCTTGGCCGCTCCCGGCAATCGTTTCGGTCGGTAGCGCTTCGACGCGATGGTCTCGGACATAAACAAAAGGGATCATGTCCAAAGAAGCGGGAATGCCGAAGAAATGGTCGAAGCCGATCTCCAACGGCCCTGGCTTGAGTTCTTGGGAAAAATCCGTTTTTGCGGCCTTGCCCAGGCCGAGATGCCATTTGCCCACGGCGTAGGTGGCGTAGCCTTGGTCTTTCAGAAAGGAAGCCACCGTGGTGCGGCCCTCTTCAATCAGAGCGGGGGAGTAACCCTGCAAAACCCAACGCTTCTGCCGACTGCGCCAACAATAACGCCCGGTCAACAAGCCATAGCGGGTCGGGGTGCAGACGGCCGATGGCGAATGGGCGTCCCAAAATCGCATCCCTTCCCGTGCTAAGCGGTCCATTGCCGGGGTCGGAATTTTAGAATCCGGGTTGTAGCACCCAGGATCTCCTAAGCCCATGTCATCGGCCAGGATGACGATGATGTTGGGTGGAGCCTCCGCTGGGCTACAAGCAGCCAACAACAAACAGAAAGGGAGCAGGGACTTTCGGGGCGTCATGCGCCCGACCAAACTAGCGTCGCCCTAGAGGTGGGCTACTTGATTTCGAAATCGATGCGGTTGCTTTCGCCGCTTGGTTTGAGACTTTTTTTCAGGAAGAGATCTAGCCCGCCCGGGGTGAGGAGGGGCGGCACTGCCGTGACGGCAATGTGAATTTTTCCAAACCCGAAAATTTTAAAGACCTACTTATTGATGATAATCGAGGGAATGGAGCCGAACATGACCACAGCGCCGACGCGGAAATTTTGCCCGACCACAACGACAGCGTCCAAGGGCTCACCCTCGTCGGGGAGGCTGAACCACACCTTCATCGGTGGAGCGCCGACAACGTCAGTAGTAGCCTCGGGGAGGACCACCGGGAAGAAGCAAGTCAGAGCCAGGAGGGGAAAGATGAGAATCTGCACCCCTCAAAGATATCTTGAAAAGCCCTCAGTTGGCCAATAAGGCATCCACGGAGGGAGCGATGGCCTCGGCCCAAGTCTGGTAACTGGCAGGGTTCAGGTGGAGGAGGTCCGGCATGACCGTTTTGGACAGGAGCCTCTGCTCGTCCAAGAAATGAGCCCCAATGTCCAGAAAATGCACTCGATCCTGAGTGCCAGCCCAAGCTTCGGTCAAATTGTTGGCTCCCTCAGTCACTCTTCGGAGGGCATCCGCTGGACCTGCTCCCCGTGGAAAAATGGCCAAGAGAAGGATTTCGATTTTGGCAACCCGCGCCTGCAATTCTCGAACCACTTCCCGGATTCCGTCGGCAATCTCGACCGAGGTGTTGGACCCGGAATTGTTGGTGCCGATCATGATGACCGCCACCTCGGGCTGGATTCCTTTCAAGTTGCCGTTTTGCAAACGCCAGATCACATGTTGGGTGCGGTCGCCACCGATGCCAAGGTTGACGGCCTGCAACGGAGCAAAAAACTCTTGCCATACTTGTGCACCTGCGACCTCCCAGGCCTGAGTGATGGAATCACCGACAAAAACGACGCGGGCATTCCCTTGG
>CAYXFZ010000066.1:6683-14619 GCA_964464385.1 uncultured Planctomycetales bacterium | reverse complement strand
TTCGCCGTTCAGGTAATGGGTCATCTCTTGCATGATCGGTCTCCTCTTTGGTTGGCGGCACGATAGCCTTGCAAAAAGCAATGGAACAGAGGAAGGATGGCAAAACCGTCTTGCATTTTTGCAAAGCGTATTGGAGGCCGACCGAGCCCATCTGGTTCGACCAGACCGAGAGGATCTCCTTTTTGTCGGCGCCGTCGCCGAGGCACGGCGCCGCTTGGCCGCCCTTCCCGCCGAGGCCCAAGCCGTCCGGGAGGGCATGTTTGGGGACCGCGCTGCTGAAGAATTGCGCCGCGCCTTGACCCCCCCGGACTTGCCCGCCCTCCGCCGGATTGGCCGCCGGTGGGCAGGAACTTCCTCTGGAGATCAGGCCGCTGCCGCCCGTACGGCATGGCTTCTGGACCGCGGCTGGATCCATCGTGCCGCCCATGGTCCGGCCTTGCAGGATTTATTGCCGGAAGCGTGGTGGCAGTCCCTTCCTCCACCCCAACCCCGCGCCAGTTTGGCGCCTCCTTGGGTCGCCGACGCCAACGATCCATTGCTACCCCGCATTGGCTTTTCCGACCTGCGAGAAGCTTGGCGGCATTCCTTCGAGGATCCTCCCTGGGCCGGATCCTTCTATGCCCGCCACCGGGCTGCGGTCGCCGGCGGCCGGGTCTATCTCACAGATTCCAAAGAGGTCGTGGCCCTCAATGCGGCGACTGGCGAGGTCCTTTGGCGTTTCGAGGGTCCTCCTGGCTGGCACCGTGCACCTTCCTCTTCGGCCAATGGACGACGCAAGCGTGCCGATTGGATGGAAGGTTTCGACCCGGAGACGATCTCTGCCCCGGTATTGGAGGATGGCATCCTGCTTTGCACTTTGCAGGAACCCTGGCGCTTGGGCCGAAGTGATGCCTTTTTTGAAATTGATGTGCGCCGCTTCCTGCCGGGACGCCGCATCTATGCCTTTGATGCCAACGATGGCACTCTTCTCTGGGTGCAAAAGGTGTCCTGGGAAAATCCGGACGCAAGAACCGATCCTGAGGACTTGGCCGCCGCCCCACCAGCCGCTGCTGCCGGCCGCGTCTTTTTACCCGTTTATCGCGCCAGCGGAACTTTGGATTTGCAAATGCTCTGTCTGGATTTGGCCACCGGCCAAGAAATCTGGCGTACCTTTCTCGTCGGCGGCGCTCGCGAAACCAATTTGTTCGGCAATGTTTTGCGCGAACTGGCTTGTGCGCCGCCCGTTGCCGATGGATCGCGCGTCATCGTCTGCACCAACCTCGGGGCCCTGTGCGCCCTAGATGCCATAGATGGGTCCGCTCTGTGGACTCGCCTCTATGAACGCACTTCGGTACGCACCTTTCAGACTGGGGAAATTGCCCGCCGCGTTGCTTCTTGGGCCAACCAAACCCCGGCCTTTGACGGCAAGACCGTGTTCTGTGCCCCGACCGATTCCCCGACCGCCCTCTGGGTGGATGCCACCAATGGAGCTCTTATGGCACAACTGCCGCGCCGCCGCAGTGCGGTGGGTGGTGGTGCCCGTTTGCGTCACATTGCCGCGGCATCCGACGAAGGGGCATTTCTGGTCGGGAGTCACGCTGGATTTACCGCATGGCCAGGAAAAAGTGGGGCCAATTCCTTCGGCCAACGCTTGCACGCCCCTTCCAGCTCCCCGGCACAGCATCGCCAAGGCGCTCTCACCCGCGACGGGCTCTTAGTGCCGACCCCCGACGCCCTCCTTTTGGTAAATCCGCAAACCGGCACAACCCTGCACCGCCTGCCCTGGCCGCAAGGCATGATGGATTTGGGGGATCTCGTCGCCGCGCCCGGATTGGTATTGGTGATGCGTCAAGATGGAGTGGTTGCTCTTTCCTCGCCCTCGGGTCTCTTGGCCTCCTTGCCTAGCACCCCGGATGAGGCCACCTTGGCCTCGCTCTTGCCCTCGTTGGAAGAATTGGCTCGGAACAGCGACGTCACAACAGCCCCCCGCGTACGGGATGCTTGCCTTCGTTTGGCGCAACAGAGCCAACATCCTGTCACTCGATTCCGGCTCTTGGCCGCTGCCGCTCATGGTGCCCGAAATGGCGGACTTCGTGCCGAGGCCGTGGACGGTTTTGCTTCCATCTTGAATTCCGAAGCCCCGGTCCTTCTGCGGGATCAGGCTGCTTGGCAACTTTTGGATTTGTTGGAGCCAGAACTGTTGCATCACGCCGCCTTGCCTCAGGCCTTGGCCCGAGCCGAGGAAAGTTTGTCCGCCGGTCCTGCTTGGCCCCAACTCCGACTCTTGCGCAGCCATTGGAAATGGGCAGCCACTCGAAAAAGGTCGGAGTTGGAGCGGGAAATCCTGACTCGCGTCCTGAGCGATCCCAATGCGGATCGCGCCACAGGAAGCCAAGGGGGCACGCTGGCCGCCGAAGCCGAAGCCCGATTGCAAACTCTGCTTCGGGACCCTGCGTTGCGAAAAAAACATGAAACTGCCGCCACTCTTGCTCTTACCGGCGTTGGTCTGGATCCCATCGCCCTGCGCCCTTGGCGGGGCACTCAGGCCGCCAGAGATCACTTGCAGGCCTTGGTGGAGCGCACCGATTTGGCTCTGGGAGATCGGGTGCGGTTGGTAGCCCGTCTTCGCGACAGTCTGCAGACCAATCCTGCTTGGCGGGAGATTTTGGCCGGCGAGTCTTGGTTGCAAACGCCACCACGACCCAAGCTACCGCCAAACATCCGCAATCACACCACGATTCCTCTCCTGGGTGCAGGATTGGCCTTTGCCGCCACGGATCAGGGTTTCTTGAGCTTGGAAGAAGGAGAAACTTGGCTTTTGCGTTTCTTAAGTTTCGACTCCAAGACCTTGTTGACTTCATGCGAACGGTCCCCCTACACCAGCTCCCAAGCGGCCTTCGCCGACTCCCAGGGTGCCGTTCTTTTCGCCGACAATCTTTGGATTCGGTTGAACAAGGACGAATCCGTGCAACGTATTTTGTTGCCCGGCATGGCCGCAAGTGTGGCCACCCCCATCCGACTCGGGGGCATGCTTGCCTACCTCTGTCCGGATCAGGGCCGCCTCCGCTTGCAGGTTCGAGAAATGCGCAGCGGGGCCCTTTTCTTGGATCGTGTGTTGTCCATATCGCCAGACGCAATTCTGCGTTTGGTAGCCAGCAAACAACATCTTTTTATCCTGCAGCGCGGAGAAATCTCCGCTCTCCGCTTCAATCTCTCCGAAAACGCCCAAGCCGAAGTCTTGCCGCTCGGTGTACCGCCTTCCATCTCGGATTTGGAAGCGGCCGTAGCCGTCGGGCCGGAGTTGCTCCTGCCCTCCTCGCTGGGAGGATTGCGGTTGATCTTGACCGGCGACCCTGAGCCACAAACGATTCCCATGCCCCGGCAGGCCCTGATCAAAATATTTTCGGCGGAGGACCGAGCCGGTTGGGTGCTCCAACCCTTGGTGCCGGGTCACGGTGAGGTTCCCCAGACCCGCCTGGAAATTTGGCAACCCCCGGCAGAGAAGCGCACCCGTCTGACACTCCCGGTCGGACCCCATGTCCTTCCCCAATTCAAATCGCACCAACGGCTCTCCCTTTTCTTGGCCCGCAACCAACTCCTGGATCTCGCTCCCTCCTCCGGTGGGGGTGGCGTTCAACTCAGCATCTGGGATCTGGAAAACGGAACAAAACAAAGCCATGCCTTACCGGGTTTTGCCTGGGTCCGTTTCATTTCGCGACGCACTCCGGACCCCGTGGCGGCCAAAGATGGCTGGTTGATTCCTCTCACCATCACCCACCCTGCGCGTCGCACGCTTGAAGTCACCCTGATCGCTCAACCCGATGGCGGCGACCCCGTCTTCCTGCCGACTCTTCCGTCCCCCACCCGACCCAGTGACTGGCGAATCCAGTTGGGCCCTGCAGGAATCTTGATTGCCGATCGCGCCCAAATCCACTTCCTCGGCACATGATCTTCTCCTCTCTTATCTTGTTGCTCGTTCAGGCCCCGGACGGGACCGTCATGGACCCGAATTCGCGGCGTGCCGTAGAACGCGGCCTGGATTGGCTTGCCTCGCATCAACTGGAAGATGGATCCTGGAGCGGCGATGTCGGTTACAAACTTCGCGATGACTACGAATCGTGGAACCGAGATGCCTCCCACCTGGGGGTGACTGCGTTGGCCGGCATGGCCTTCCTCGCTGGTGGCCACGTGCCCGGGCGCGGTCCCCGCGGGCAAACGGTCGAACGAGCCACGCGTTGGATTCTGCAACAAGTGCGTGGGGATGGCTACCTCACGGGTAACGAAACACGCATGTATTCGCACGCCTTTGCCACGCTCTTCCTGGCTGAACTCTATGGCATGGATCGCCATGGATCGGTGCGTCCCGTCCTGCAACGCGCAGCCGATCTGATTGTCGCCAGCCAGAACAGCCAAGGAGGTTGGCGCTACACCCCGCACTCTGCCGACGCCGACATGTCGGTCAGTGCCTGTCAAGTCATGGCTCTACGCGCCGCACGCAATGTCGGGATTCGCGTTCCGGCTTCCACCATTGATCGCGCCATCCGCTACGTTCGCGACAGCGCGGTTCGCCCCGGCGATCCCCAGCCACCCGGTTTTTATAACTCTGTCGGGTCCTTTCGCTACCAACCCGCAGCTCCAACTCGGGCCAGTTGGCCCCTGACTGCCGCCGGGATCACCATTCTTTCCCATGCCGGCCTCTATGCCGATGCCGACATGGAAACTGGCTTGCGGTTTTTAGAACAGGAGTTGAACGATTTCTGCATCAAGGATGGGATCCGCCGACGCGGCCACTATTTCTTTTGGTACGGCTCTTACTACGGCGTACAAGCCTTCGCGGTGGCCGGAGGAAACCGCTTTGCGCGGTTCTATCGCACGATGAGTCAAACTTTGTTGCGCCTGCAGGACGCGGACGGTTCCTGGCCAAACTCGGTTGGTCCGGGTCCCGCCTACTCCACGGCCACAGCCTGTTTGGTGTTGCAGGCGCCCCGCGGCTATCTCCCCATTTTTGAACAATGAGTTCCGCCCACGAAATCCCGGTTTTGCATCGCCTCCGCCGACGCATTCGGAGGCTTCAGTTCCTGCAAGGTCTGGGTCGCGGCTTGGGATCCGTGGTACTGGTCCTCCTCGTTCTTTACAGCCTGGATCGGTTTCTCAATCTTCCCGTTGTTCCACGCTGGCTGTTGGATCTTGCGGGCATTGCCCTCCTCTTGTGGGTGGTCTGGGTTTATTTTCTGGCCCCGCTCCGCCGGCCTCTCTCTGCCCGGGCCTTGGCCGCCACCCTGGAAAAATCCCACCCTGAATTGGGTGGCCTGCTCGCCACTTGGGTCGAACTCCCAGCGGCCCCGGCGGGCACCTCCGAGGCCCTGTTGGCCGCCGCTTCAAGTCAAGCAGAAACAGCCTCTCAGGAATTGTCGGCCAGCCGCGCCATGCCGAGCAAATCCTCCCTCCGCTGGGGCGCCGTGGGTCTCCTGGCCATGCTCGGGGTCTCCACGCTCGCCCTACAACTTCCGGAGGAGGCGGCCATTTTCTGGGAACGTCGTTTTGGCGGAAGTGCTGTCTGGCCCCGGGCCACCCAACTTCGCCTCCTGCCCCCACAAACGGAAGGCATGGCGGGATTGGCCCTGACCCAAAGGTCTCCCGGCCGTTGGCATGGGCTGGCTGCGATCGGCAGTCGGGTGGTTGTGCGCATCCAGGCCGAAGGGGTCGTCCCGGAAACCGTGCACTGTGAGGGGCTCCCCGGCAACCCCCGGCTTCGCCCCGTGGGTGGCGGCGAGTTTCTCCTGCGGCTCCCTCCTCTACGGAGCCCATGGACCTTGAATTTTTTCGGTGGAGATGACCAAGATGGCACGCCTGAATTGTTTCTCCAGCCGGTGCAGGCTGCCATCCCCCAGGATTGGACGGTGTCCCTGGAGTATCCCACCTACTTGAATCGCCCCGCAGAAACCTCCGATCAACACGAGTTCCACTTACCGGAATACACGCGCATGGTGGTCCGTTTCCGTAGCCCGGAGGCTAGCGCCGCCGAAATCGTGGCCTTGGATGGCCGCCGAAAGGCTCTTTTTACCGATGACGAGGGTTGGTTTCAGTTTGCTGCAGAGGCAGTGGGTGCCAGCGAAATTGCCCTCGTCCTGCACAAGGAAGAGGGGTTTACCGATCCTCGAGCAGCCTTGCTCCGGTGGACCACGGTCCGTGATTTGGCCCCGCAACTCGCCTTTGCTTGGCCACCCCGGAGTTGGAGTGCAAGGGTTGGCGCTCTCCTTCCTGTCCGCATCACGGCCAGCGATGATCACGGCCTGGGGTGGGTTTCTCTTCGGTCCTTTGCCGAGGAGGGCAACCCTTTGGTCCTCACCGAAAAGCAGAGCAACGCCTGGTTTGAACTCCTGACCGTGCCCGATGACTGGGACGTTCCCTCTCGTCTTCGCTTGCACTTGATGGCGGAAGACTTAGCCTCGCCGATTCCGCACAGCAAGGAGAGGGATTCCCCCCAAATTCAGATTTTTGACGCCGAGGGTTTTGAACAACAACAACGCCAAGACTTGTCCCGGTTGCGGGGGGACATCGAAACCTTGCTGACCCGAGTCGAGCGAATTTCAGAACCAAACTTGGGTTCAGCCAACCAGCCTGCTACGGCCACCCGGTTGTTGCGCGGATTGCAACGTTTGGAATTCAACTTTTCGACCTTGCTTGTGGAACGCGTCTTCGCCGTGGAAGAGACCTGGAGCGAGCGGGTTCGCCAGTCCTTTGTCGAGAGGTTGAAGCAACGGGTTCCGGATCCTGCCACCTTTGCTGCGGATTTCCAGCGGCAAATGGGGGGCGGGCGGAGTGCCGGTCTGGCGGATTTGACTCGCGCCGCCGGCGAACTGCACCGCGGCCCGGCGCTGGCCTTACGCGAGGCCTTGCTCCGCGACACCGACCCTGGCCCCGCTGCCGCCGCTCTCGCCGATGGCTTGCGTGGCATGTTGGACGCCCTCCTGGCCTGGGAAGACTTCGAGGCGGCAATCGAGCTCCTGCGTGGTGTTTTGGAGCGACAGCGCTCTCTCCACTGGCGCACATTGGAGGCCGCACGGGAGTGATCCTCGTCGGGATCGGACCTCACGCTAGGCTTTCTGGTATGGGTTCTTCTCTTTTTGTTCTCCTCATAGCCTTCTCTGTCCTCGCCCCAAGTCCCCCTCTTCAAGAGGAGATCTCTCAGGATTTTAAAAAGGCGCTCGGCCAACTCAGACAAGCTCAGAGTATGGCGGATCCTGCGGTACTATTCTTCCTTGGAAATACGGATGATGACGGAAAGTTCTGCCATGAGTCTGAGACGGAAGCGAGGATTGTACAGGCCCTCCGTGGCTCGTATTTACAGAATGCCCTCTTGCCGGGTATTCTTTAGCTCAATGTTGCGCCTGTTCGCTGCACTCCTCCTGATTCTGATGCTCTGTGCGTCCGTGTCCGGACAGAGTGCACCCGCCCAGCGACTGGCGGACGATCAGCACCGCTTGGCCGAACAAACCCGACGCTTGGAAACTTTGTTGGGCAACTTGGAACAGACGGCTCGCGAAGAGGGAGAAGAGGACCGGGCCGCTTTGTTGGCCGGGGCCCGCGCCCGCCTGGTGGGGGAATCCGCAGCTCAGGACATGGTCGGTGCCCTGGAACGCATCGCCGCCGAATTGACGCAAGAAAAATGGGGTCAAGCGGTCGAAGAACAAGAAAAGGCCTTGCTTGCCCTGGAATCGTTGCTGGATTACTTGCTAAGGCGCCAACAACAGGAGCGCATGGAATCCTTGGAAGCGATGTTGCGCGATTATGCAGAACGACTCCTGGACGCCGTTGTCGAACAATCTCGACTTCTTTCCGAAACCCAAGATCTTCAGGCGGAGGGCGCGACCCCTGCAGACCCTGGCCAAACCCAAAAGGAGCAGACCCAAACTCAAAAAGCATTGGCCGAGGCTCAAGCTGAGCTGGCCGAGGC
>CAYXFZ010000066.1:0-6583 GCA_964464385.1 uncultured Planctomycetales bacterium | reverse complement strand
TGGCCGAGGCTCAAGCTGAGCTGGCCGAGGCCTTGGCGGAACAAGCCGAAGCAAATCCCGTTCCTCAGGCCGAAGATCCCACCCAAAAAGCCGCCGACTCCGCGGCAGAGGCCGCCGAAGCCCTGGGACAAACCGACGCCGAATCTCTCGAGGAGGCCATCGCTGCCCAAATCAAGGTCTTGGAGTCCTTGCAAAACGCCGCCCAGCAGGCACAAGACGATGCCGCCCGTTTGGAGAGCATGCAACGGCAGGAACAACTCTTGGATCTGGCGACCCAAGCCGCCGCCCTGCTGGAGCGGCACCTGCAAGTGCAAATCCCCATGGCTTTGTTCAGCCAAGAATTGGGGGGTCAGTTGGCAGACCGCCGTCAACGGAGCCAACTCCGTTCCTGGTCCAAGGAAGAGGCCGCCCTGGCCACCGCCGCCCAAGATCTTTTGGCGGCGGTGCAGGTCGGCGGGGCCGACACCATCCCCTTCTTCCTGCGCGGCTTGGCCGAGGGACATCGCCAGCTCGGTGATGACCTCGGTGCCCCCCGATTCCGTGCCAGTGATCTGCAGGTGAGCCGTGGCCAAGATCTGGTTGTGGACTGGCAGGAACTCATTGCCATCATCGAGGCCGAAGCGGAACGGGAACGGCAGAAGCTGGAGGCTCCTGCCGGTCCCAACCAGAGCTCCCCTTCCGGAATGGCCAGCCTGGCCGAGGATCTGCAATTGCTCAAGCGATTGCAGGGCCGTCTCGGGGACCACTTGCAAGGCTTTGCACGTCGCCGTCAGGCCCTGCAAGCCGCCGGCATTCCCCTGGACGCAGAGGATCTTGCGGAAATGGAATTGTTGCTTGCTCGCCAAACCGCCCTTCGTGAACTCTATGAGGACATTCTCGCCCGCCTGGAAGAGGCCTCCCGGGGCGAAAGCGAGGTAGATCCCAATGCCGAGGAGGAGGAATTCTTTTGATCCTGGACCTTCTCTGCATTGTTCTCTTGCAGGATCCCGTGCCCGACCCGGCCCCGGCTCCAACCCCGGCTCCGGCCCCCGGTCCGCTGGACTTGGAGGCGGAACTCCAGCGTCTGGCTGATCAGGTGCGGCAGGATTTTGCTCAACTGCACGAGGTCTTGCGCCAAGGACTGGACACCTTGGAAAAAACGAAGCCCGAAGACTTGCAGGAACACTTACGCACGGCCCAAGGTAAAAACAATCAGCTTTTGACGAATATGGAAGCACTCCTGGCCGCGATTCCGGAATCCGAGAACGACTCGCCCGGTGGCAGTTCCTCCGCCGGTGGCGGAGGCAAAAGTCCGCCCTCGCAACCCAACAACCAACAGGGCCAACAACCGCAACCCTCCCAGGAATCCGAGGACGGCAAGGGCCCGCCTCCGGAATTGCGCAACACCTTGTTGTTGGACACGCGACCAGGCGCCTGGGGCACCTTGCCGCCGCGCCTGCAAGCTGCCTTGCGTCAGGCAGTCATCGAGGATCTCCCCCTGCGCTATCGTCCCTGGCTGGAAAAATTCCACCGCCGAAGCGATCCCTAATCGTTTTCTTCTTTCGCGAGATAACTTTCCGCAGCGGCGACGTAATGGGGAACCGAGTGGGCCATGAAGGCGGCCTCCTTATCACTGATTTCGCGAATTATTTTGCCTGGAACACCCGCCACCAAGGTGCGAGGCGGCACTTCGAATCCTTCGCGAACGACTGACCCAGCCGCAATCACGGCGCCATCACCGATGCGGGCCCCACCCAGGATGGTGGCATTCATGCCAATGAGGACGCCATCCCCCATCGTCACGCCATGCAAGGTCGCGCGGTGACCGATGGTGCAGTCCGCGCCAATGGACTGAGGGGCACCCGTGTCACAATGAATGACCGTGCCATCTTGAATATTGGTGCGCGCCCCAATGGTGATGGGAGCATCATCACCCCGAATGATGCAGCCAAACCAAACCGAGCAGTCCTTACCAAGGACGACATCGCCAATCACCAAGGCATCGTGGGCCACGAGGGCGCCGCCAGGGACGCGACGCAAGAGGCCTGGCCGGGAAAGGGGAAAATCCGAAGAAGAACTCATGGGTCAAAGGAGTGAGGGAAAGGGAAGGAAGAACAAACCAAGGGTGAGGCCGTTGTGTAAACCATGCACAGCAACGGCGTAGCGTAATTTTCCGCCCCGCCAATAAATCCAGCCCAGCAAGAGGCCCAGGTAAAAGACCGGCAACCAGACTTGCCACTCGTGAGCGAAAGCAAAAACCAGAGAGGAGAGGAGCAGGGCGCGGCGGGGACCGAAGTCATCCCGACCGGCCAGCCAACGCCAGAGATAGCCGCGAAACAATCCTTCTTCAAGCAAGGGTTGGGCCAAAACAGCAAAACAGATCAGGCCAAGCATGGCCTTCCAAGACAAATCGGCCAGACCGCCAATCAAACCCTGGACAGGGACCTCTTCTCCAACGAAACGAATCAATGTGCCGTTGAAAACCCACAGACTCAAGAGGCCGGGAAGGCCCAACAAATAACAGCGCACAGCAGTACCGCAATGCAACATTTGGCGGTGGGGAACACTGCGACGACGGGGCAAAAAACTGCGCTCACGCCAGCCCAAAAAAATCCAGGCGACACCCCCAGAAAGAAAAATACGGGCCAAACGGAAAGGTAAATTTTCGCCGACAGAACCCAAGACCTTGCCCAACAAACCGTCCAAACAGACCAGCAACAGTCCGGCGGCCAAAAGATCCCAAAAGGTCAAGCGGCGAAAGGGGATGACCGGAGCTGGGCCACCCGCCCAACGCGCCAAGCCCACCACCGAGAGTCCCAATCCCACGCAAGCCAAACCGGCGGCCAAAAAAACACCCGCGAAACCTTCCGGGATCATGCGGTTGCGCCGACCACACCCTCGACGGGGGAAGAAGCGGAGGCAAATTCTCGGCGGGGAATGCGCCCAGCAAGATAGGCGTCCCGCCCGGCACGGCAGGCGTCTCGCATAGCGCGAGCCATGCGCACGGGATCAGCCGCTGCGGCCACCGCAGTATTGAGCAGAACGCCGGCAGCACCCAATTCCATGGTAATGGCCACATCCGAGGCCGTGCCCACTCCGGCATCCACAATCACGGGAACCGAGACTTCCTGCAGAATGAGCGCAATGTGCAGAGGATTCAAAATGCCCAAACCACTGCCAATGGGCGAGCCAGCCGGCATGACGGCGGTCGCACCCGCTTCGGCCAGGCGCACCGCTTGGCGGACATCGTCGCTGGTGTAAACCAACACCGAAAAACCCTCCTTCACCAAAACCTCCAGGGCGTGCAATGTGTCCACGGGATCAGGCAAAAGGGTGCGGGGATCACCGAGGACTTCCAATTTCACCAAATCCGTGTCCAACATTTCCCGGGCCAGTCGCGCGGTGCGAATGGCGGAATCGGCATCAAAACACCCCGCGGTGTTGGGGAGAAGGGTGAAACGATCCGTCTCCAGCCAATCCAGAAGGGCAACGCCGGGGGGTTCGTCGGCAGGGATGCGTCGCACGGCGACGGTCACGCACTCGGTTTCGGCCACCCGTAAGGCCTCCTTCATGCAGGGATAGTCCGGGTACTTGCCGGTCCCGAGAAACAAACGAGATCGAAAAACTCGGTCGCCCAGCCGCAAGCCGTCGTCTGGAATGGACTCGAAAGGGGTCACTGCACTCACAGCGACATCCTAGCGTCGCACTCAGCCCCCTCCGACCAGCCGAACAATTTCGACTTGATCTCCGGGGGCCAAGAAATGCTCTCCATGCTGGGTCCGAGGAATCACCAGACCATTCACCTCCACGGCGGCCCCTCGATCGGGAAAAGGGACGGTTTGCAGGAGTTTGGAAATCGTCCCGCCAGACCAAGGCCAGACCTCGCCGTTGAGGGTCAAAACTCCATCGGAATGCCCGGAACGGGGGCCATTCGGGGGCGGGGAATCCATTGCTTGCCTCTCCATGAAGGGCAGGTATTCTATGGGTGCCTTCCGGTGCCTCCAGAGCCTTGTGAAAATAAGGATGTTTGGGTCTCCGGGCGGGTGGGGGCCAGTTCGGTTCTCGGTGATCCCTTCCCGCGGCTTCGCGGGTCAGGGTGTGCAGTTCTGCTGCACACCCTTTCTTTTTCCCTTGGCGGTTCGACCGTCAGCCCACTGCCCGCCTCGGGCAGTCCAATCAACGAAATCATGCGCAAAGACGACGTTCTCAGGATGATTGATGCGATCCACCGCGAACGCGGGGTGGATCGGGAGATCCTGTTCGCGGCCCTGGAGGAGGCTCTTTCCACCGCCACCCGCAAGCGGGTTGGGGTAGAAGATGGCCTGGACGTCCAAATCGATCGCCGCAACGGAGAAATTTCCGTGGTTTCGGCCGATGGTTTGATCGAGGTGCCTACCGCAGACGAACTGGGCCGCATTGCCGCCCAAACCACCAAGCAGGTCTTCATGCAAAAGATCCGCGAAGCCGAGCGGGACAAGGTCTTCGAACAATACGCTTCCCAAGAGGGTCGCATTGTTTCTGGTGTCGTCCACAAGCTGGAGGGCCCCAACGTCATCGTCCAACTCACGGGCAAGACCGAGGCTCTCCTCCCCCGTTCCGAGCGCATCCCTACCGAACGATTGCACGTCGGGGATCGCGTGCGAGTCCTCATCAAAGAAGTCCGGAAGGAAGGCTCTCGAGTGGTCATCATCGTTTCTCGTCGTGACGACGCCTTCGTCGAAAAATTGTTTGAGGTCGAAGTTCCGGAAATTTCCGAAAACGTCGTCCGCGTCATGCGCGTGGCTCGGGATCCAGGATACCGCTGCAAGGTTGCAGTTTACTCCATGGATCCTCGCGTGGATGCCATTGGCGCATGTCTCGGCGTTCGCGGCACGCGGGTTCGTCACATCACCGACGAGTTGGGCGCCGAAAAAATTGACATCATCTGCTGGAGCGAATCCTTGGAAGAGTTGGTGCAAAACGCTCTCAAACCGGCCAAGGACATTCCTGTGGAACATATCTTCCCAGATGAAACCGACAATTCCGTTTTCGTTCTGGTTTCGGAAGATCAAAAACCTTTGGCCATTGGCATGGGTGGCCGCAATGTCCGACTTGCAGCCAAAATCGTGGGCTGGTCCATCGAGATTCAAACCCCTTCCGAATACGAAGCGGCTCTGCTCGAGTCCGAGGTCAAACCCGCAGCAGAAGTTGAGGTCGAGAAAGTAGAAGAGGCGGTGGTCGAAAACGCTGAAGAGGTCTTAGTCGAGAGCACTGAGGATGCCGTAGTCGAAGAAATTGTGGAAGAAGCGAAAACCGAGGAGTCTCAGGAGAGCTGAATTTGTCTGACGAGAAGATCAAAGTCTTCAAGCTGGCGAAGCAATACGGCTTCAAGTCCGCCGATTTCGTAGAGATTCTGCGCAAGGTTGGTTTTTCCGTCAGTTCTTATCAGGCTTCTCTGGATGCTTGGGATGTCCCCGTCATCGAGGAGCGCTTGGTGAAGGGCGGATTGCTGGATCCATCCTTGGCAACTTCCCTGGATGATCCCGTTGTTCCAGACGAGGAAGAGGAAGGCACCGCTTTTAAATTGGTCGTTGGAGTCTCTACCCCTCCTCCCCCAGAGGAAGAGGAGGAAGAAGAGGAGGAGCAAGCGCCCACTCCTGCAGAAGACCTTGCCCCGGAGGATGGGACCGCCGAGCCCGCCGCTGTTGCGGAAGAAGAGGATTCTTCTTCCACGGAGGAGACCGCCGTGGAACCCTCGGTCTTAGAAACTAACGAGACCGCACCCGAGGGTCCCCAAAAGGAGAGCACGGCCACCCCCGTAGCGGAGGAAACTCCTACCCCCGCCCCCGATGTGCCCACGGCCGACTCCAGCAAGGGGCCGGTTCCCAAGCCTCGCGCTGGAGCCAAACTGGTCGGCAAAATTGACTTGGCAGCTCTGGGCCTGGTCAGAGCCCAACACAATCAGCAAAAAGGTAAAGTCACCTTCACCGACATCCGCAATCGCGAGACTTCCCGCCGTCGGGATCAACGCATGCGCCAGCGCGAGTTGCAAAAGTCCCGCCGCGGCTCGGAACGCCAAATCTCCACAGTCGCGCGGAAAGCCGAGGTGGTCCTTCAACACCCGGTCACACCCAAATCTTTCTCCGCCGCTACCGGCATCGGTATCAACAAGATTATGGGTAAACTCATGGGATTGGGGCTAATGCCCACGGTCAATACCGAGATGGATGGCGAGACCATCGAACTCTTGGCCGCCGATTTTGAAATTGGGATCCGCCTCAAAGAGAAGGGTGATGTTGAGGTCGCCCTCATGGCTGAAATTCAGAGTGCCCGGAAGGCCGTGGATGAATCGGATCTCAGCACTCGTCCTCCCGTCATTGCCTTCATGGGTCATGTGGATCACGGTAAAACCAGTCTGATTGACCGAATTCGGGACACCAAGGTTGCCGAAAAGGAAGCAGGCGGAATCACCCAACACATTGGGGCCTACACCGTGGAAACAAAATCGGGGAAAAAGTTGACCATCCTCGACACTCCCGGACATGCGGCCTTTACGGCCATGCGTGCCCGAGGCTCGCAAACCACGGACATTGCCATCTTGGTGGTCGCTGCCGACGACGGGGTT